>PMOK01000074.1 GCA_003162425.1 Bryobacterales bacterium
GGGCGGGGGAGAGGGAGGGTGCTTGTTGATTGGCGGAAGGCGGCTTTGAGGTTATTTCTGATTTGCCAGCCTCGGGACGTGATTTCCAGGACATCGCCCGCGGGGTTGGCGAGATCGAGAATGATTTTCGAAGGAAGGAAGGGATCGCCTTCAAAGCCGAGGCGTTGCTTGACTGGCACAGCGGGGAAATCGCCGTAGCGCGCGCGGGCTTCGAGTGTTCGCAATGCCGCGCGGAAGGCGGTTAGTGAAGGCGCGCTTTCGTATTCTTTATAGAAATTCGCAGTGAGCCAGTCGCGAAAGGCGGCGGAACGCAGTGGGACGACGGTGCGATGTTCGACGCTCGAAGGTAAACTGGCGCAGGCTTGTCCGTCTTTGGAGCAGAACGGCGTGGCGTCGCGGGCGTGATAGAGGAGCGCCCGTGCTTGGTCCGGTACGCGGATGCTGGCTGGCATACTTTCTCGGCTTGAGAGTAGCGGATGGAGTGGCGCGTGGTACGGCGATTTTTGGGAAGTGGTTGAAACGGAGAGGAAAATTTCGGTTGGGGTGAGGTGAACGGCTTTGGATACGCGCGTGCAACTGGGTGTATATTCAAAGTAGATACATATGCGAAAAGAAACCACCGTTTCTAAATGGGGAAACAGTCTGGCGGTCCGGATTCCGCAGACGATTGCCAGGCAGGCCCGCCTCAGTGAAGGAGACTGTCTAACGCTGGCTCTCGACCGCGATGGCAGCATTGTCTTGCGCTCGACGCGGCCGAGGTACGAACTGTCCGAACTGGTGGCTGCGATTACGCCGAAGAATCGTCATCAGGAAACGGAGTGGGGACGGCCGAAAGGCGAGGAATCCTGGTGAAGACTGCATACGTGCCGGAGGCGGGCGATTTGATTTGGTTAACATTCGATCCTCGATCCGGGCGTGAGCAGGCAGGGCGACGCTCGTCACTGGTACTCAGTCCGAGACTGTACAACGCGAAATCCGCCCTGGCGCTGGTGTGCCCGATAACGAATCGGGCCAAGGGATACCCATTCGAAGTGGCCGTTCCTGCGGGTCAAGGTGCAACCGGAGTAATACTGGCCGACGACATAAAGAGCGTCGATTGGAAAGCGCGCCGAGCGGAAAAACTGGGGACTTGCTCGTCTGAGGTGATGGACGAGGTTCGGGCGAGACTAGCGCCGCTACTGGGGTACTAAAACATTTGGCAAATCGATGGTTGCCTGTGGCCTGTCCCCGAAGTTCGCCACATAACTTGCCGGGGTTGGACCCGTGTCTGCGCTAGGCAGCGCATGGCGCTGCCCCACAGAGACCCTTGTTCGGCTATAACATTCCCACGAAACAACAGGCCGACGTGGGAAGCTGTTTCTCAAAGTGCTGGGGCTTGCGGGATTGGAATAGCGTGGGTGCTACGGTAATATCGACGCATGATTCGATGTACTGCATGGTTGATGTTGGGCGCGGCCTTCGGACAGCCGCTGCCGCGTGCGCCCGGTGCGCATGTCGTGACAATTTCGCCGCTGGACCGGCGCGGGAACGAACCCTCCATTGCGGTAGATCCGAATAATCCGAATCGGGTGGTTGCCGTGTTTCAGCCGGCTGGAGTTGCTTATTCCAACGACGGCGCGCAGACCTTCACGCTGGCGGAACTTCCGGCTGTGCCGGCGTGGCGTGAGGGTGGAGACGTTAGCACGACTTTCGACAACAAAGGGCATGCGTTTCTCTGCTCGCTGCATTTTGACAAGCTGGGGTCGGCGTCCTATTGGGCGCACGGCGCCGGACGCAACGGCATCTTCGTTCGACGCTCGCTCGATGGCGGCAAAACCTGGGAGAAGGACGCGGCGACGTTGAAGGCGTTCCAGGGCAACGAACCGGAAATCCAGTGGGAAGATATGCCGCGGATTTTCGCGGATAACCAGCCCAAGAGTTCGTTCGCGGGCAATCTCTATGCCGGTTGGATCGAATGGCAGCTTGATAAGTCGATCATACTTTTTGCACGCTCGACAGACGAAGGCCAGATTTTTTCGGCGCCTATTCGCATCAGCACGCATGCCGGCCTACCACGCGATGACAATGGCGGTTTGGTGGGCTTTCTTGGCGTGGTTGGTCCCGATGGCGTGATTTACGCGATCTGGAACGACGGCAACACGATCACGTTTACTGAATCTCGCGACGGCGGGAAGACGTTTGCTCCATCGCGGTCCATCGTCGAAGTTGGTCCTCCGTACTTCGGAGGCGCGGGAGGCATCCCGGGAGTGGCGCGAGTGATGGGATTTCCGCAAGTGGGCGTGGATGGCCGCGGGCACTTATATGTAGCCTGGAGCGATTACCGCAACGGCGATGTGGATGTGTTCCTGGCGTCGTCAACGGATCACGGGCGCTCTTGGTCGAAGCCGGTGCGGGTGAATGACGATCCAGTGCACAACGGCGCGGATCAGTTCTTTCAGTGGATGGCCGTGGATCCCGTTACAGGTGCGGTGTATGTACAGTTCTACGATCGCCGCGGCGATCCGGCAAACCGCAAAACTCGGGTTACGCTGGCTCGCTCGGTGGACGGCGGGCGTACTTTTGCGAATTATGACTGGTCCGACGCGGCGTTCGAAGGGCAGCAGGTATTCCTGGGCGATTATACGTGGCTCACGGTGTTCAACAACCGTGTTTATGGTGTTTGGACCGAGGCTGCGGCACCGACCGCTGGTGCGGACGCGGGCCAGCAACGGCGAGCCGCTACCATGGTCCGAGTAGGCGCTGCGGATTTTGGTTCGGGGAGATGATTAAATGAACCGGAAAGGAGGAAATCGGCACAGGCACCGACTCCCTCACGGTCGCGGTTCGGTAACACTCTTTAAACATCCGGTCGTTCAGTGGGTCAAATCGTAGATGAAATAATTCATCGCTACACGAAATGCCAGTGACGACCACTTCTCCAAATACCGGGGCTCATCGGCGCACTCCCAGGCGTCGCCCAAATCCATGTTGTGGCAGATCACGACCATGATGCGTCCTTTGTCGTCGCGGATGCAGCGCCAATGCGGAACCTTGCCGCTAGGCCCTTTCTCGTAGGTAATCCCAGTTTCGAAAAACTGTGCGCCGGGAACCTGAAACCGCTCGTCCAGATCGAAGAGCGTGTGGAAGATGGGATCGTTGTCGGGGATTTCCTCGACAGCGCGCCCGGGCAACACCTTCTTCATGCTGTTCATGAACGTCGACCATTCCTCGTCGCCGTGAAAATCGTCGCACATGAAGAAACCACCGCGCGCCAGGTAGTCGCGGAATTGGTCCGCTTGATCATCCGGCAGCTTCCAATGTCCCACCTCCACGCCGTATAAAACGGGCCAATTATAAACGTCGTCGGTGTGGTCGAATTCGGTGACTTGCTCGGCCAAGCGTGTGTCGATGCGAGTCAGACGCCGGACGGCCGCCATCAGATGGCGGTCCGAGCGTGGGTAATCCATGGTCCAGTAGCCGGGAAACTCGCGGCCGTCGCGCATTTGGAGCCGGCGTTGCGGATAGCCGTAGATATCGGGGTAGCGGAGCCGGGCCCGCACCCATTCCGTTTTGGTATTGAAGTCGGGTGGGATCGGAAAGTTTTCGTATTCGATGGCCGGATATTCTTTGAACGCGCGTTGCGCATGGAGGACGCCCCATGCCGAAACCAATCCAAAGAAGCCAACCGCGAGTGCGGTACGGGGACGCATATACAACGCTCTTCGTTGGTTTCAGAATAACACAGGGATACTGTACTAGCGGCTCAAGGTGTAGGCGACATCGATCCGGGTTACCACCTCCACCGGACTTCCGTTCAGCAGAGTCGGTTTGTACACCCATTGGCGAACCGCATCGCGCGCGGATTCGTAAAGCGCTAAGGGGCCGCTCGCTAAAGTTAGAGTGCCGATCTTGCCGTCCTTGCCAATAGTAGCTGTGAATTCCACTGTCCCCTGGATAAGCCTGGACCGCGCCTCGGCCGGATATGCGGGCTGAACCTTTTTGATTAGGTTCGCGGCTTGCACGTTGCCGCCGACCCGGATCCTCAGTGGCTGGTTGCCAGAAGAGCCTTCTGGTAGTGCACCCGACGGGTCGCAGGAAGTTGTGGTGGCCGGTTGGACTTGTTTAGCCTTATTGAGCAGCGCCTCGCAGAACTCCGCGTAACCACCGGGCAGGTGCCCAGCTTTGGCCAACGACTTTCCTGCGATGGCGACGGTGGCCAGTCCCGCCATAAGGAGAGATGCGTCGTTAGTGGACATCAAGGAGCTCCGCGCCTTCTGGGCGAACGGGGTCTCAGGCATGTTTTCAGCAGCCGAGGCCGGGAGTCCTCGTTCAAAATCCAACCCCGTCACCCCAAGCGCGGCCATCCCAAGGTTCTCGCCGAGCCAAGAAGCCGGATTCGCATTCTTGTTTATGGACATCCGTAACTCCAAGGACTTTTCGGGGTCCGCGATTTTCAAAAAATCCGCCGCATGCCCGATCATTTCGGCATCCTCTCGATTGGAAGACGCCTGTTGGAGCCAAAGTCCGCGAACCTGCGCATAGCCGGACGGATCTTCAAGCGGCCCTCCCTGCGCGTTGATGTGCAGCAGTGGGCTGGCCCAAAGAACAGACTCCGGAGCGTTTTGCACCAGCCACACGATTTGTTCCAACCTAGCCTTGCGTAGTTCCTCAGTTTTTGCGAGCTTCGCGTTTGCCCAGTATGCGAGCAACGTTGCGCGCGCATTGATATTTTCCGGAGCGGCCGCCAGACTTTTCAGTACTTCAGCCGCTCCCGCCGCATCCAGCTCCGCACCAGACTTTATCGCATCGTTCAGCTCTTTCGAAAATAAAAAAGAGGGGTTGCGGCCATATTGACCGTACGAGCGTTCAACATCGGGATTGATTGTCCGGCGCACGGGAACTTTGATTACCAAGCCGAACGCGGCTGGGCGGCCGTCTTTCTTGCCCGGCTGAAACCGCCACTTGGAAAGGGCGACTACCACGTTGTCCGGCAGCGCCCCTTTTAGCGAATAGGGGACGCCCTCGGCGTCCACTACCATTTCCACTGGAGTGCGGTCTTCCAAATAAGCTTTGCTTAAATCGGCTCCCCATTCAGGTTCAACCTGATGAGTGGCAACCGGAGGCGTCACATTTTGCGCGCGCGCCAAGATAAGAACCGCGAAAAACGCCGGCCATCCATATTTATTTCTCGGCGACATGAGGGATTGGAACTATTGTAAGCGCGGCGCGGGCCATTTGCTAGCATGGCTGCATGAAGTTTCCGCGATCGAGTGGGATTCTCCTTCACCCCACCAGTCTGCCCGGCCGTTTCGGCGTGGGCGACTTTGGCCCGGAGAGCTACCGCTTCGCGGATTTTCTCGCAGACGCTGGGCTGCACATCTGGCAAGTGCTGCCGCTCGCGCCCACCGGATACGGCGAATCTCCTTACCAGAGCTTGTCGTCGTTCGCGGGGAATCCGCTGCTGATCAGTTTGGAAAAGCTCGCCGGACGCGGTTACCTATCGCCCGACGATCTCGACCGGCCGCCCGCTTTTCCGGAAGACCCGGTGGACTTCGCGAGCGTGATTCCGTACAAGTTCAAATTGCTGCGCAAGGCTTTCCATAATTTTCAGTCGACTCGGGAGTTCGAGGATTTCTGTGAGCAGCACCGGGCCTGGCTTGACGATTTCGCACGATTCATGGCGCTCAAGAACGCCAACGGGCAAGTAGCCTGGACGGAATGGCGTAAACATGAGCCGGATGCGCGCGAGATTGAGCTCCAGAAATTCTGGCAGTGGGAATTCTTTCGCCAATGGGCCGAGCTGAAAAGTTATTGTCAGACTCGCGGCGTGCGGATGATGGGGGACGTTCCTATCTACGTCTCTCATGACAGCGCCGACGTGTGGTCGAATCCCGATCTGTTTGAACTCAATCCCGACGGCAGTCCCGCTAAGATGTCCGGTGTTCCTCCCGATTATTTCAGCGCCAACGGACAGCTTTGGGGAAATCCGATTTATCGCTGGGATCACATGCAGGCCACGGGATACAAATGGTGGATCGATCGATTGCGCGCGACGTTCCAAATGGTGGACATGGTTCGTCTGGACCACTTTCGCGGCTTTGAAGGATATTGGGAGGTACCGGCCGGCGAGACAACCGCCATCCATGGCCGCTGGGTGAAAGGCCCTGGAGCAAGTTTATTCGAAGCGCTGGAGGCGGCACTCGGCAAGCTTCCGATCGTTGCGGAGAATCTAGGTGTGATTACGCCGGAGGTGGAGGCGCTGCGCCATCAGTTCGGTTTCCCGGGAATGAGCGTGTTGCAATTTGCGTTTGGGAGCGATCCGCAGGCGCCCACGTTCCGGCCGCACAACTACCCGCGCGAAGTGGTAGCGTACACGGGCACACACGATAACGATACGACCGCGGGTTGGTGGCAAGGCCAGGGCGTTGGAGACAGCACACGATCGCTTGCAGATGTCGAGCGGGAGCGCGCATTCACGAAAGCCTATCTCAACACGGATGGGCGCGAGATCCAATGGGCCTTCATTCGCACCGTGATGGCGTCGGTGGCGGACACGGTGATCATCCCACTGCAAGACGTACTGGGACTTGGAAACGAAGCCCGCATGAATCTGCCGGGCAGCACGAAAGGGAACTGGCATTGGCGCTGCCGTCCGCATGCCATTACGCAAGAAATGCGCGACCGTCTGAAGCAACTCACGGTAATGTACGATCGTTAGAGGCCAATATGGAAAAACCTCGGTTGCGGTTCTGGCAGATCTGGAACATGAGCTTCGGCTTCTTCGGCATCCAGTTCGGCTGGGGCCTGCAGATGGCGAACATGAGCGCCATTTACGAGTATCTGGGCGCGCGAGCGGATCAGATCCCCATTCTGTGGTTGGCCGCGCCGCTGACGGGACTCATCGTGCAACCGATCATCGGGCACATGAGCGATCACACGTGGGGACGGCTGGGACGGCGTCGTCCGTACTTCCTGACCGGCGCTATCTTGAGTTCGCTGGCGTTGCTGATCATGCCGAACTCGTCCACGTTGTGGATGGCGGCCGGGCTGCTCTGGATATTGGATGCGTCCATCAATGTCAGCATGGAACCTTTTCGCGCCTTCGTGGCGGATCTATTGCCGGAGGAGCAGCGTACGCGCGGTTTTGCGATGCAGAGCCTGTTCATCGGGCTCGGCGCAGTGATCGCCTCGGCTCTCCCGTATGCGCTGACGAACTGGTTGCATGTAGGCGCCGCTGGAACCGCAGCCCACACCATTCCAACTTCGGTCCGGCTTTCTTTCTATACCGGAGCGGTGGTCTTTTTAGGCGCTGTGTTGTGGACCATTTTCACCACCAAGGAATATCCGCCGCAGGATCTTGCTGCGTTTCGAAAAGCGAAGGCCGAAGCCAAGGGTCTGGCAGCCAATGCGCGCGAGATATTTCAATCCATCGGCGCCATGCCCGCCACCATGCGGCAACTCGCTTTGGTGCAGATCTGTACCTGGCTGGGCCTGTTCTGCATGTGGCTTTATTTCCCGGTAGCCGTGGCGCACAACGTATTCGGCGCATCGAGCGAGACATCCATTGTCTATCGCGATGGCGTGGAGTGGGCCGGATTGTGCTTCGGAATGTACTCCGCGATTTGTTTCCTGTTTTCGTTTGCGCTGCCGGGGTTGGCGGGATGGCTGGGACGCAAGAACACGCACTCGCTGTGTTTGCTGTGTGGCGCCGCGGGCCTGCTTTCGGTAGCGATTATCCACGACAAGTGGCTGCTGTTATTCTCCATGACCGGTGTTGGAATCGCGTGGGCCAGCACGCTCTCCATGCCGTATGTCGTTCTGTCGGGATGCCTGCCGCCCAACAAAATCGGCGTTTACATGGGCGTTTTCAATTTCTCTATTGTGCTGCCTGAGATCGCCGCGTCGCTCGGCTTTGGCTGGCTGATGAGCCACGTCTTCGACAACAATCGACTGGCGGCTGTGATCACGGGGGGGATCTTCATGATCCTGGCTGCGATTTTGATGCAGCGCGTGCAGGATCGCACGGCGCTCGCGCCCGCCAGTCTGAAACCGGTTCCCGCCACGTGATGAAAAAAAACAGGCGTCGGCAAGAGTGCCGACGCGGCACGCAGGAGTGTATCTCGTGGGCTTGCAGCCCATCCAATGGAATGAAAACCTTCGATCAGCGGGTGGGGCGGACCCCCTGNNCCCTGGTCCGCGCGGGTCCCCCTGGACCCGCTACCTCAAGCATTGACAAATACCAGCAGCAAGCCGACGGGGGCGTCGGGCGCGGACCAGGGGGTCCGCCCCACTTTGCATTCGTCCATCCGAGACCATGCGCCACATATGCTCAAACTGATCTATTTCTTCGTCGCCGCGATCGCGACTTTGCAGGCGGCTCCCACCATAACGAAAATCGATCCGCCTTTCTGGTGGGTCGGTTACTCCATCAATCCTGTGCGGTTGTTGATTCGCGGGACCGGACTTACCGGCGCCACGGTGAAAGCCACCACCAAAGGCATTGAACTGGGCGAACCGCGCGTGAATGCGAACGGGACTTACTTGTTTGTGGACGCGACCATCAAACGCGCAGGATCATATCCGCTGAAGATCAGCACTGCCGACGGTACCGCGACTGCTGCGTTTGAAGCTCGCACGCCGCTCGCTCGGGAGGGCCGCTTTCAAGGATTCTCCCAGGACGATCTCATCTACCTGATCATGCCGGACCGTTTTGCGAACGGAGACGCGAGCAATGATGATCCGGCCATTTCCAAAGGCCTGTTTGACCGGGGCAAAGCTCGCTACTATCACGGCGGCGACTTGCAGGGCGTCATCGATCACTTGCCGTATCTCAAGGACCTGGGCGTCACCGCCATCTGGCTCAATCCGGTTTACGACAATGCGAATCACTTGAACGAAAAGGAAAAGTACAACGGCGAGGCCATCACGGATTACCACGGCTACGGCGCTGTGGATTTCTACGCAGTGGATGAGCACCTGGGCGATTTGGCGAAGCTGAAGGAACTGGTGGAGGCGGCGCATCGCAGCGGCATCAAGTTGATCCTCGACATGGTGGCCAATCACACTGGTCCGTATCATCCGTGGGTGGAAGATGCACCAACGCCAACCTGGTTCCACGGCACGCGCTCGAAACATCTCAATGAAACATGGCAGACCTGGACGCTCATAGATCCACATGCCACGCCATTCCTGACGGCCTCGACTCTGGATGGCTGGTTTATCGATATTCTTCCGGATCTCAATCAGGACGATCCGGAAGTGGCGCGCTACATTATCCAGAACACGCTGTGGTGGGTGGCAGCCACCGGATTGGACGGCATTCGGCAGGACACGCTGCCATACGTTCCGCGCAAGTTTTGGCGCGATTGGTCGGCTGCGATTAAGAAAGAATATCCGAACTTCCGTGTGGTGGGTGAGATGTTCGATGGCGACGCTGGCCTGGTTTCGTTCTTCCAAGGAGGGCAGGCTCGGTTCGACGGCGTCGATTCGGGCATCGATGCGCTATTCGATTTTCCGTCGTTTTATCCGATTCGGAGAGCGTTCGCGGAAGGCAAGCCGATCAAGGACCTGGCTTCGACGCTGGCGCACGATTATCTGTATCCGAATCCGAATAACCTGGTTACCTTTCTGGGGCTTCACGATGTGGCGCGCTTTATGAACGAACCCGGCGCGACGGTGGATGGTCTGAAGTTGGCGTTCACGTACCTGCTGACATCGCGCGGAATTCCGATGATTTACTATGGCGACGAGATCGCGATGCCCGGCGGAAACGATCCGGATAATCGCCGCGATTTTCCTGGCGGTTGGAAGGAGGATGCTCGCAACGCGTTCTTAGCTGAGGGCCGCACTCCCGATGAGCAGCGCATTTTCGAGCATATTCGCAAGCTGGCGCAACTGCGGCGCGAGTATCCGGATCTGCGCAAGGGCGCGATGAAGCAATTGGGCGCCACCGATGATGTTTACATCTACACGCGCGGCGAGATGATCGTCATGTTGAATAACGGGGTCAAGCCGGCGCGCGTCATCGCTCCAGCGGCCAGTGGCACGTGGCGGGATTTGTTGGACGTGGTTCGGAACACTCCCGCACGCGACGAGGTTCTGACTGTGACACTGCCTGCGCGATCGGCGGCTATCATGATCCGCCGCTGACCATCAAATCCGCAGGAACCAGCCGCGCCGGTACATCAGGTATCCGATCAGGTAAATCGAAAGCACGAAGGCGACCGAAAATAGCAATGACGCATTAATGGGCGACGCCATGGTCAGGAAGAGGTTGTAGATCCGGCCATGGAGATCGGACATGTCCAGGATCTCGGCGCCGAACTCAGAGATCATGTACAACGTGATGGCGTTCATTCCCATGATCACAGCCGGCTTCACGAATTTCTGGTAGCCCAGATGATCAATGATCCAGAGGAAGCCGGCGAGTAGAACGAAATCGAGGCCGGCCATGAAGATGGTGAAGGAATCGGTCCAGAGCTTCTTATTAATAGGAAGCCAAATATCACAGATTAATCCGAGCGCGATTAGAATATTACCTGCCAAGAACAGCCAGGTGACACGTTCACTTAAGACTCGCTTCAAGCGAACAATGTGTCCCGCCATGATTCCCAGCAGCGCCGTCGCGATGGCGGGCAGAGTGCTTACGATTCCTTCCGGATCCCACGTATTTCCTGAATAGTTGTGATGGCCGAGGACAATGCGGTCGACATAGTGAGCCAGGTTCCCATCCAGATCCAAACGGCCCGCGCCGTATCCTGGAACTGGTATCAGCGTCATGAGCAGCCAATAAGCCGCGAGCAGCGAGACCATCCAGATGAGCTGGCCGCGGATGCCCGTATACAAATAAATGAGGGACGCCACCAAATAACAAATGGCGATGCGCTGCAGCACACCGAGGATTCTGAATGAGGACAGGTGGAACTCTGGAAACGCATAGATGGCGAGCCCGAACACAAAGAGGATCGCCGCGCGGCGAAATATTGGGCCGAGCAAGTGACTGCGCGGAACGCCGGCCGCGATGCGCTTGCCCAGGGACAGCGTGATGGAGGCGCCCACGATCCAGAGGAACGTAGGGAAAACTGTGTCGGTGAGGGTCCATCCATTCCACGACGAATGGTTGAGCGGGCCGTACGACTTCGGTCCTCCCGGATTGTTCACGATGATCATTAGAGCGATGGTTGCGCCGCGTAGGGCGTCCAGGGCGACCAGGCGTGTCGCCGGTTGGGGTGCGGAGACGGTTGGTTCCGAGGATTCTGGTTTGGTGATGGTGGCCAAGCTTTAGTTTCCCATGCCGCGCGAACCGCCGGCTGAAAGCCGGCTGCAGCCAGGAATGGCTGCCCCACACCTTATACTGGTAGCGTGTTTCATCGCAGGGATTGGCTGAAATTGCTCGCGCTGCCGGGTGTTGCAGCTTGGGCGCAAGGTGTTTCGACGCGCTCCGTGAAGCCTGTTCCGAAGGGCAAACCTTCGGGTTTGCCGTTCCATGCCAAATTCACAGATATCGCCGCCGCAGCCGGCCTGCGGGAGACCACCATTTACGGCGGCATCGACAAAAAGCAGCAAATCATCGAAACGACTGGTTGCGGGGTCGCGTTTATCGACTACGACGAGGACGGGTGGTTGGACATCTTTGTGTTGTGTGGAACCCGGGTGGAGGGCGATCCGCAGGAAGCCACGAACCGCCTCTATCGCAATAATCGCGACGGGACATTCACCGACGTNNCACGACGATCTGTTTGTCACCTACTGGGGGCAGAACGTTCTTTATCGCAACAACGGTAACGGGACGTTCACGGATGTGACTAAAGAGGCGGGCTTGTTGCATTCGGAACGCCGGTGGGGCTCCGGTTGCACTTTCGTGGATACCAACCGGAATGGCCATCTGGACCTTTTTGTGGGGACGTATCTTCAATTCGATCCGGAAAAGGTCCCGAAGCCCGGTGAAAATGTCAACTGCAATTGGAAAGGAATTCCGGTAAATTGCGGCCCGCGCGGCCTTCCGCTGGGGCGCTGCTATCTGTATCGCAACAATGGCGACGGGACATTCAAAGATATAAGCGATGCCTCGGGAATCAGCAAGGCTGCGGGCAGTTACTGTATGACCGCGGTCGCGGCCGACTTTCACGATACAGGTTGGCCCGATATCTACGTGGCGTGCGACTCCACTCCCAGCTTGTTGTTCCGCAACAATAAAGACGGGACGTTCACGGAAGTCGGCCTGGCCAGCGGAGCCGCGCTCAGCGAGGATGGAATGGAGCAGGCCGGCATGGGGGTTGGCGTTGGTGACATAAACCTGGACGGCCACCTGGATATCTTCAAGACGCACTTCGCGGAAGATACCGCCATTCTGTACAAGAACGATGGGGCGGGGAATTTTGACGACGTCACCATACGCTCAGGCCTGGGCGTGGAGACGCGTTACGTTTCTTGGGGAGCCGGGATTGTCGACCTGGATAATGACGGGTTGCCGGATCTGTTTATAGTTACTGGCAATGTTTATCCGGAAGTTGAGAAGATACTGAAGGAGTTTCCCTATAAAACACCACGCATTGTGTTCCGCAATTTGGGGGGAAAGTTCGAAGAGCTGATCGAGGAGGCCGGGAGCGGTGTGGCGGCGGCGCATGCCAGCCGAGGCTGTGCGTTCGGCGATTTTGATAATGACGGCGACATGGATGTCGTTATCATCAACATGAACGAGCCCCCATCGCTGCTTCGAAACGATGTTACGGGCGGCGGCCATTGGTTGAAGGTGAAGCTGGTGGGCGTGAAATCGAATCGCTCGGCGCTCGGAGCGCGCGTCACCGCTCACTACGGCGGCAAAGTGCAGGCGCAGGAAGTGCTCAGCCAGGCGAGTTTTTATTCCGTGAATGACATGCGCCTGCATTTTGGACTGGGTCCAGTGGAGCAAGTGGACCTGGAGATTCGATGGCCGAACGGGGGTAAAGAAAACCTGTCGAAGGTTGCGGCGAATCAATTGATCACCGTGCGGGAGGGGTCTGGGATTGTGAAAAGCGAGCGGTTCGGGGGTAAATAGTTGCTGGTAGTTGGTGGCTGGTAACTGGCGGTCACTTCTTCTCGAGGCCTGCGCGGGCACGCGCTAGGTTTTCTCGAGCCGTTTGATTGGAAGGATCCGCTTTGAGGGCCGTCTCGAAGGCTGTGATAGCTTCCTGGAAATTTCCGGCCATGGCTAGTGCGGCTCCCAGATTTGTCTCCAGAGCGGAATCATTCGGTTGAAGCTCGACCGCTCTACGGAGGTGTGGCAACGCCTGCGCGATGTTTCCCGCCGACGCGTAGATGCGTCCGGCGGTCTCATGTGCCTGGGCATCGTCAGGAACGGCCTTCAAATAGATCAGCAGCTCCGTCAGCGCGCCCTCCGGATCGCCTTTGGCAACCAGCGCACGGACCAAATTGAATCTGGCGTTCTGATACCCAGGGTCGAGCGTCAGTGATTTCCGGAATTCCTGAATGGCCTGGTCTATTTTATCCGTCATTAGCAGCGATACCGCGAGATTATTGGTGGCCGTGGCACTGGCCGGTTTCATGAGCATGGCTTGATTCAAATACGGGATGGCTTCGTCGAACTTGCCCATCGCTTGCAGCACGGCGCCTAGATTGAAATGCGCCACGAAGTCGGCCGGGTATTTCTCGATCCTTCGCAACATGACCGCTTGCTGCAATGCCAGGCGCGGATCATCTTCGCCCGCCGCTTTCGGCAATACCTGCAGCCAGACATGACCCATCTCGTCGATGCTGCGATTGCCGCCGTGGACGCGTTTGGGCGGATGGCTGGGGTTGCGCGGATTGTTCTCCGAGTTGTCGTAAGTAATGCGCATCTCGACCGTGGTTCCGGCAGGCAGCGAGACTGGGTCGCGATAGGTGTAGGTAGCCTGCCAGTTGATATCCCAATCGTTGATTCTGAGCAGCGCGCGGCGGCCGCCGCCGGGGAGCTCCGCCCAAGCGTCGATCTGCTTTCCGAGGTAGTGGGCGTGCGGATAAATGGCCAACACATCCACTGCGATCGGAAGTTTCAGATGGTCGGTCACCACAAATCGCGAAGCTCCGGGCGGAATATCCAGCGCTCCGTCGTGCTCCAACTGCACCAGCATGGGAAATCGCTTCGCTGGCCGATCCGCGAAGTAAAGCCCTACTGCCACGTCCACGGTTTCGGGTTTCCCGGTGGGCTGTAGGTGGAGATTTACGATGAGGTCCGAGCCCGGGTCCAGCTTCCAACCCATATCCTGCGGTTCTTCTTGAGGCGGAGAGCCGGGCTTCCAGAACAGGAAGTGGGAGTCTGGATCGAACTCGCCTGAAACCTCGGTTTCGACATCCATGCCAGGGAATCCAGGCTGGCCATCCTGCCCGTCGCGCTGCCGCAACATGCGTGCGTGGTCCACGATAAGATTCGCGTGATGCACCGCTCGCTTGCTGCCCGGCCGCAGTTCCATGGCGCGGATATATTTGGTCTCCTTCAACTCGACCGGGATCACAAAATTCCGAAAAACATCTTCGCCGGAGGCGGCCATTTGATAAGGCTGGCGCATGTGCAGCACCAGGTCCGGCTGGCCGAGTTGCCACCCTTCCACGAAGTGCGGAGCCGAGGGCAATGCTGCGCGATTGCCTTCCGGCGTGCCCGTCTTGGCCCAGCGCGCCAACAAATCGATCTGTGCATCCGACAGCCGCTTCGCGCCGGCGAAATCACCGTAGCCCGGCTCGGGCGGCCACGGAGGCATGAAGCGCTTTCCAGTGACGATTGCAATCTGCTCGGCGTGCTTCCGCGCGTCCTCGTAGCTCAGTAATGAAAAAGGTGCGGCTTCACCTGGCCGGTGACACGGCGCGCAGTATTGGAAAAGAATGGGGGCGATATCTTCGGAAAATGTAACGCTTTCTGCGGATAGCGGCAGGGACGCAAGGAGCAAGGTGAAAATGCGGGGGTTGGCAACCCCCGCGCAGGATGGCATCCTGCCCCACATTATTGCCGCCCCAACATGACTCCGAGCTCGTTCTCCTTGGCTTGCTTTGCGCGAGCGCCTTCGGCGAACAGGCGCTTGCTGCCTTCGATGTCGCCTTTCTGGCGCAGAAGCAAAGCCAGCGTGTTGTAGGGACCGGGATTCGCAGGATCGAGACGTATTGCCGTGCGCAAAGCCTCTTCGGCTGGAGCAGCCTCGCCTTTTTGTTTTAGCACCGTACCCAACATGAAATAGGCTTCGCCGTAATCAGAGCGTAGGGCGATGGCAGCTCGCATCTCGGCTGCAGCGCGATCGAATTCTCCGGATTGCCAGGAAGTTATGCCGATCATGTAGTGCGCCTCCGCCAGCTTGGGATCGATCTCGAGAGCACGCGAGAACTCCGCGCGGGCTCCATCAATATCATCCTTGTTTTTGAGCGCGACGCCAAGATTGTAGTGCGCGGCGGCGTGATTAGGATCGCGAGCGATCACGTCGCGGAACGCCGGGATGGCCTGATCCAGCTCAGCCTTTAACAAGTGAGCGAACCCGATATTAAAACGAGCGGTGTTGTTGGTGGGATCAGCCGCAAGCACTTTTTGGAACTCAGCGATGCCCTCATCCGGGCGGCGCGTCTTTACCAGCATCAAGCCCAGATTGTTCCGCGCATCCAGGTTGGCGGGGGCAACCTCAACGGCATGCGTGTAGGCGTCGAGGGCTCCGAGCGCATCTCCGGTTTTTTCGAGCGCATTGCCAAGGTTGTTCCAAGCCAAACCATCCGCAGGCTGCAGCCGAACCGCAGTCTTCAGATGCGTCACTGCTTCCTGGTGCTGTCCCGAAGCTTCCAGAGCCTGGCCCAACTTCGATTGATAGGCTCCGTTTTCCAGATCCAGATTCGCCGCGGTCTGTAGCTCCGAAATGGCGCCGGCGGTGTCCTGATCGAGCCAGAGTGCGACTCCCAAGTGAAAATGCGCGGGGGCGAACTGGGGATCTAGTTCAATGGCCTGGTGGAAATGTTCGGTCGCTTCCGAGCCGCGATTCAACACTCGGAGCATGAAGCCGATCTCATCCTGATAACGAGGTGATTTGGGATCGAGTGTGGCGGCTTCCTGATACGCAGCTAGCGCGCCCGCTGCGTCCCCTGCGGCCTTCAGCGCGTTGGCCCGGGATTCCAGCTCTTCGAGGCTGGTCGCTGAGGCTATCAGTTGGAAACAGACGACGAGGAACAACCATCGCCCGCTCTGCCGCATGATCCCTATTTTACTGAATTATACTGAGAGAATGTGGCCCCTTCTGCTGCTGTTGATGGATATTGGAGCCACGCATCAAGCGGCGCTAGCGGCGTACAAGCAGCACAAATTTGCGGAAGCCGTGACTCAGTTCACCGAGGCGCTGAAAACCGAAGATCCCGCGAGCGTGGAATACGGCGAGTCCGTGCTGTTGCTGGGGCAAAGTTTGTACTTGGAATCCAAGTACGCCGAGGCAGTCCCGTGGCTCGAAAAGGCGGTGGGCGCAAAAGGGACCACTCCGGAAGCTGCCTACATGCTGGGCAATGCTTGTCTGCTGACGCAGCAGAGCGAGAAAGCGGTAAGAGCGTTCGCGCAATTATTTCAGGTTGGTGCGGATTCCGCGACGGCGCACCTCACCACCGCGCGCATGATGATGCACCAGGATCTGGCTACGGAAGCTGCCACGCAGGCGAAGAAGGCGCTGGAAATCGATCCGAAAATTGCAGGAGCGTATTTCCTGCTCGGCGAGGTAGCCATCTACCAGGCCGACATCGAGGGCGCAATCGCTGCCCTGAAGAAGGAAATTGAGATCAACCCGACTTTTGCCATGGCCCATTACCGGCTGGGGGACGCATACACCCGGGAGGAACGTTGGGACGAAGCGCAGGGACCGCTGGAGCGCTCGGTGTGGTTGAATCCGAACTACAGCGGACCTTATATCCTGCTCGGAAAAGTGTATTTTAAACGGAAGGAACTGGCGAACGCGGAGGGTGTCCTGCGGCACGCGCTTCAGTTGGATCCGCAGAATCCGACGGCGCATTATATTTTGGGACAGGCGTTGATGCAGGATGGGAAGACGGAGGATGGGAAAAAAGAACTGGCGAGATGGCAGGAGTTGAAAAACCGTTAAAACCGTTTCTCGTTTCTCGTTTCTCGTTGGGTGCGGTCGGAAACGGTCAGCGAGGCGACGTGCTTCCCTCTCTTATATTTATTACTTGGTTCGCTTTCACGGCGGGGAGTTTGTCTACGGTTCCGCTGGGCCAATGAATCTCGAGGTCGGCTTTTTCCGCTTGGCCTAGGCCGAAATGGACGCGTAGGTCGCTTTGGGAAATATAGGACGATCCGCTGCGCACCTCATCCATCTGGCGATGGCCCGGAGTGGTGCAGTAAATGCGGGCGCCGATGCCGGATCGGTTGGACTTTACGCCTACCGTCTTGACCTTGATCCAGTTGTTTTTGAGCGTGCTGTCGCAGCGCAGCAGTTGCGGGACATCGTTCACGCAATTCACCAGCACGTCCAGAGTTCCGTCGTTATTGAAATCGCCAATGGCGCAGCCGCGGCCGGCTACCTTTTCCATCGCGCCAGGCCCCGCATCCGCGGTTACGTCGGCGAAATGTCCATTGCGCAGATTCTTATACAGCACCTTGCGCTCGCGATAACCGGACTCGATATCGGTCTCACCCACTTCGGCATAAACGTGGCCGTTGGTGACCAGGATGTCGACCCAACCGTCGTTGTCAAAATCCATGAAACTCACGCCCCAGCCCATGAAGCGCGTGTTCTTTCCTAGACCGGACTGAAAGGTTTCGTCCTCGAATACCAGGTTGCCCTGGTTGTGATAGAGACTGGATGTGTCGCCGGCGAAGTTGGTCTTCACCACGTCGAAATTGCCGTCGCAATCGTAGTCGGCGGCGGACACGCCCATTCCGGCTTGCGGCTTGCCGTCCGGGCTATAGGCAACGCCGGCCTCAATGGCGACGTCGGTGAAGGTGCCGTCGTGGTTGTTGCGGTAGAGCGTGGATGAAGTGGAATCGTTGGCCACGTAGATGTCCGGCCAGGTGTCGTTATCGAAGTCGCATACCGAAACGCCCAAGCCGTACGTGCCCGGCGTTTTCAAAATGCCGGATTTCTCGCTGACGTCGGCGAACGTCCGGTCGCCGTTGTTGTGAAACAGAATATTCTTGCCGCCTTTGAGTCCGGGAGGTCCACACGGGACCAGGATGCCTTTATAAAGGCAAGGGCCGGATTCAGGCAGCGGCGCGGTCTTCGGATCGAAGTCGATATAGTTGGCGACGAAAAGGTCCAGGTGACCGTCTTTGTCGTAATCGACGAAGGCGCAGCCGGTATTCCAGCGCCATTGGCCGTCGCCCGGATTGGTGGTGACACCGGCCTTCTTCGCGACATCGGTGAAGGTGCCGTTGCCGTTGTTGTGCCAGAGGGCGCATTCGCCCCAGTAGGTGACGAAGAGGTCATCAGAGCCGTCGTTATCGTAATCGCCCGCGCACACGCCTTGCCCCCAGCCGGTGCGCGCGACGCCCGCTTTCACTGTGACGTCGGTGAACGTACCGTCCCGATTGTTCTTGTACAAGCGGCTCACCGGAGCTTCGCCCGCGGGCCATTGCGTTTCGAAGCGCGTGCCGTTGACCAGGAAGATATCCAGCCACCCGTCGTTGTCGTAATCGATGAAGGCGCAGCCGCAGCCGGTGGTTTCGAGCAGAAATTTGTTCTTGTGTTCGGCGCCGAAGATGGTTTTCGCGTTCAGACCGGCTTCCCGTGCGACGTTGACGAACTGGATGCCGAGTCCCGTGGCGGCGACGAGTTGGTCGAAGGAGAACACGGGCAGGGTGGCGCACAGCGATCGGACAAAGCCGCGCCGGGAAAAGTTGAAGAAGCTCGAATGCAAAGGATCTTTTCTTATATTAGCTGAGGAGCATTGTGGGGCAGGTTGCCAACCTGCAGCGGGTTGTCAACCCCGCGGGTTGCGCCGATTGCCAATCTGATTGCCAATCATCTTACCGGAGTCGGCGTGCACGTTTATAGCGTGAGTTGAATCATCTTAGCGTTAGCTCACTTCGTAAGTTCCTGTAAAGGAGTGAATTAATCGGAGCGGCAGCAACTCGAACACCCGAAGCCGGGTCACATTCCACAAGGTTCCGGGTCTTGCATGTTTCGCAGTCACATCAATTTCGTGGTTGTTTACGTGTTGGCTGGAGTGCCGGGCCATCTGCATGCGCAGCAAGTATGCGGTCAATGCCATCCCCGTGAAGCGGAGAATTACGCGCGTTCGGCTATGGCCCAATCGTCTGGCAACCCGGAAGGACAACCCGGCGGGCGATTAGTTCACAAGAAATCCGGAAGCACCATAATCATCCGGTCAGACGCAAGTGGGATGACTCACACTCTGGAAGAGGCCGGGCTCAAGGCGAAGTACCCTGTTGCTTACTACATCGGAGCGGGGATTGTCGGCCGCAGTTATCTGGTGCGCATTGGCGAGTACCTGTTTCAATCGCCAGCTTCGTATTATACGCACACGAATGGCTGGGATTTGACGCCCGGGTATGAATCCGAACGCCAGCTCGATTTCGATCATCTGATTGTGTCCGGTTGTCTGTTCTGCCATACGGGCAATGTGGCGCTGGTCGGCTCATCGACCAACCGCTACCAGAACCCTCCGTTCACGCCAATTTCCTGTGAACGATGTCACGGTCCCGGTACGGCGCACATTCAGTCCCCCTCGGCTCATAACATAGTGAACCCGGCCAAAGCGGATTCACGCGTCCGGGATAGCGTTTGCGAGCAATGTCATCTTGAGGGTGCGGTCCGGATCCTGAATCCAGCCAAGGACTGGTGGGACTTCCGGGCCGGCCAGGAGTTGGAGAAGACCTTCAGCGTTTATCTCGAGAACGACGAGAACGGCGTAAAGGCCGTGAGCCATGTCGAGCAACTTGCCCTGAGCAAATGCGCCCGCATGAGCGGGGGCCGGCTGTGGTGTGGAACGTGCCATGATCCGCACGGCGATGCGCCGCTGGACCGCGGACGCCAGGTAAAGGCTATCTGCGTGTCCTGTCACTCACAGCTCTCAGCGGCCTCGCACTCGGAGCCGGTGGCGGAGTGCACGAGCTGCCATATGCCGGCCCGTGGCGCCACCGACGTGGTACACGCTGCCGTGACGGACCATCGCATTTTGCGAAGGCCAGAGTTGCAACCGAAGAACGTAGGCGCCGAGGCTCGAGCCCCGACGCCTTGGCATGACCCAGCAGCGCCTCTCGATCAGCGCAATCTCGGATTGGCAACTCTTGCAGTGGCGCGCGACCATCAGTCCAGCCCTCTGGCCCGGGAAGCGGTGCGGTTACTCACTACTCTACCGCCGGAAATGGCCGAAGAACCCGAAGTCCTGAAAGCGCTTGGGTTCTTATGGCTGGAACAGAAGCAGCCCAAGAATGCATTGAAGTTCTTTGCGGCCGCGGCGCGGAAACAACCCAACGATGCCGTGGATGTGCTGAGCGAGGCCGTGGCCTACGAGGCCGAGGGAGACAATGGCGACGCCATGAAGACCTTGGAACAGGTAATCCATATGGATCCGTCCATGCAGTGCGCTTATTTCGAACTCGCGCGCGTCTACGCAACCTTGAGGCAGCGATCGGCTGGAGAGCGCGTGCTGCGGCGCTACGTGGAGCTGTTTCCCCAGAGCATTAAAGGCCATTTGCAATCCGAGTAGCGGCTTTTTTCTTAGACACCAAAGAAAAAGGCCGGTCGGGCTTTCGCCCCACCGGCCATATTAGATGCTTGCTGTCAGCTTAGAAGCGAATGGTTCCCGAGAACTGCAGGCTGCGCATGTAGCCGCCGGCTGCTATGCCGGTGATCTGTCCAACGTTAGTAGCATCCACGTTGGCGTTCGGCATGCCCAGGTTGGTATGGTTAAACACGTTGCGGGAATCGGTACGCAACGTGAACGACCAGCGCTCGGTGAACTTGAACGTCTTGAACACCGAAAGGTCCTGCTGGATGAAATGCGGACCATACAGCGAAGCGATGGGATAGTTCCCAAACGTGCCGCTGGAAGGCCACAGGAACGGACCTGTGGAGCAATTCTGGTTCGGGCACCCGGTAAAGAATTGGGTGCGATTCCCCGCCGCTCCAGCGTAGGGGTTTCCGGTTCCAAGAACGGGCCGGTTCGTAGGCCCTTCGTTGGGCTTTAGATTCGAGCCGTAGGTGCCGATGTACGGACTGAAGGGGAAGCCGCTGTAATAGGTTGTGATACCGCTCAGTTCCCAACCACCGACAACGGCGTCCGCCACGCGATTCAAGTTCGAGCCCCACTTGCGCCCCTTACCGATCGGAACATCGTAGGTTTGCGCAAGCGTCACTTGCCGATTGGGGAAGAAACCGCTATTTCCGGTACCGGCGGCCCGATCATAGAGGAAATAGTAGTTGCTGTCATATGCGTTATTTCCGGGACTATCAGCCCACGACCGCTGGTAGGTGTAGGTTCCCTGGATTGTCCAACCATCCCAAGCTCGCACGTTTACCAGTCCCTGGAACGAGTTGTAATGCGCATTGGAGCAGTCGCAGTAATAGGAAAGATCATTGGTCCATCCGAACTTACTGAAATAAGGACGGTCCACGCTGTTGGTATTGGCAAGAACGCCGGGTTGGTAAATCGGTTCGTTCGGATTCACCGTCTGACCAGAAGTTCCGATAAAACCGTGCCGGTCCTGGTTTCCCACATAAGCGCCTTGCACGGCTATCTTATTGGTCAACTGGTGCTGGACCGCGATGTTGTACTGGTAAACAGTCGGCAAAGTTTCTACTGCCGGCCGGAATTTGGGGTTTACGTTCGCCGGCAGCGGGAAAGTGCCGTTAGAACTAACCTGCACCGGCGGGAGCGTGGACGGTCCTTGCGACAAGTTGAACACGTCACCAAATCCGTTTGTGGTTAGGTTTTGGTTCGACAAGACCGGCGGGTTCTGGGTCACGTTGTGCCCGAAGGTGGAACCGAACACACCCAAATCATAAGACCAGCCGTAACCGGCGCGGACCACTGTCTTCGGAGTGAGCTGGTACGCGACTCCAAACCGTGGCGCGAAATTATGCCACATCATGTTCTGGATTCCATGGGAAGAAACGCCGCCAACACCGAACACATACATCAATCCGTTTTGCAGGTCTAAGGTGGCGCCGTTACCCGGTCCGTTTACACTCTCTGGGAATACCATTTCCCAGCGGAGACCCATAGTGAGGGTCCACTTGGGGGTGGGACGCCATTCGTCTTGTCCATACCAGAAGAAGCGCTTTTGGCGTTCCTGAGCATTGGTGCTGGTGCTTACATAGCGATTGAAGCTGGTCACATCTCCCAGCAGGAAAGATGCCAGACCAATGCCGTAAACTTGGCTGCCGTCAGGCTTCACCAGTTCCGTAGGCCCGCCACCAAAGTTCAACTCACCGGCACGATGGCTGTCGCTGGGCACCCGAAGGTTCTCTGCGTAGCGGAGGTCGGCGCCGAACTTGAAACTGTGCTTGCCCATTGTCTTGGTCATGTTGTCAACGAACTGATACTGCGTCTCGGTTTGTGTGAGTGGGCAGTTGCACTGGTTTGCACCCAATGAATAACCGAGCTGGAACCCATCATTGGGCGAATTCACGTTAAAGTACGGCATGCCTGACGTGTAGGTTTTATCCAGATTCAGACCGGGGATTCCGGCCTGGGTGGCGGGATCGGTACCATATCCCTGCGGCACGTCAAAAACGTGATACCGCATATAGCCGAATCGGAATTCATTGATCAGAGTAGGGCTGGCGGTGTAGGTCCACCCAATGGCGATACTGTCGTCTCGCGATACCGAACTACCAGCGTAGTTGACGAACTGAGGACCACCAGCCACCACGCCATACAATCCCGGCGCTGCCTCAGTGAACCCTGCGTAGCTATAGCGGCCGAAGATGGTGTTCTTCTGATTCAGGTAATAATCCTCGCGCGTGTCCCACTTGTTATACGTGATCGCCGTACCGCCGTTGCCAGCGTAATTGTTGACAAAAGGCGCACCCGGAATCTGTTGGACATTCGGGCTTGGCCAGTATGCCATAATCGCCTGAGCCTGTGGGCTGATCATGCTGGCTGGAATTGTATTATTCGGGAACGGCGATCTGCCGATGCCAGTGGACTGATTACCGGTGGTTGGATTGAAGATTTGGTACTGGCTGTTGAACGCCAACCATTCGCTGAAGTTCCCCTGGCGGCTTAGGGCATCCGGCACGCTACTCACTTTTGAACCGCCCTGGAGTTGCCGGTTCAACTCAGCGTCGCCGAAGAAGAACAGTTTATTCTTGATCACCGGTCCGCCAATCGACCCACCAAACTGGTTCTGCCGGTAGAGAGCCGAGGGCAGATGCGAAAAAGGATCTGCTGCGACGGTCTTGAAACCGGGTGTGTTGATCTGATTGTATTCGAAAGCGCTTCCATGGAACTCATTGGTGCCGGACTTGGTGGAATAGGAAGCGATGCCGCCTCCCACGAAGTTAAACTCGGCGTCATAGTTCTGCAATGATTGCTTCACCTCGGCCAGGGAGTCGATGTTGGGATTGATGACAATAATTCCAAGGATTGGATCCTGGTTGGTGGTTCCATCTAGCTCGTAACCCATCTGGGAAAAGAGCTGGCCATCCACCACCATCTGAACGCTGTTCTGCGGGTTCTCGTCGGAAGCGTGCTGCCAGCCGAGTTTCGCAGTGCCAGGTTGCAACAATTCCATGGATTGCACGTTGCGCCCGATGTTGGGGAGTTCTCCGATTTCCTTGGAAGTAAACGTCTGCGAGATGTCGGCTCGATCCGATTGCAGCAGCGGCGCGACCGCGAGCACTTCCACTTCGGTGGTCACCTCGCCTACCTTCAGTGCCGCGTCGTAGCGTGCCGCTGCGTCGACCTGGACCGGGATCTCGTTCGAGACCACGCGCTGGAAGCCGGCAGCTTCAATCTCCACCTTATAGGGATCGGGTACCAACTGGCCTTTATTGTAGTTGCCGTTAGCATCGGTAGTTACCTCAAACTTGGTACCTTTGCTTGCATCAGTAATGGTGACCTTGGCATTCGCCACTGCGGCGCCACTGGCATCCGTAACGGTGCCGAAAATCGAACCGAAAACTTGCTGTGCAAATGTCGGTGTGGTGAAGGCTACTAAGGCTAGAACTACGGCAAGGCAGACGCTTAGGCACGTCTTGCTTGAATTACGCATATCTTCTGTTCTCCTTGGAACATCTTGTGAGACTTGGTACAAACCCCAGGGCCAAACGTTGGCCAAAGCAAACCGGAACTCCGTCTAGTTTGGCCTCTCTAGTATGTTTATACAAGTTATTCCTCGGTATGATACTGTTACATGTAACAAAATCAACACTTGCAAAAGCTTGCGGACTTTGTTACGCTCGGGTAAATGTCGGTTACCGGGGTCGTGGTCGCCGAACGCGAGGAAAAGCTTCGGCAAGTTGAGCGCGTGGTTGGGAGCGATTTGCTGCACGGGTCGGAGTCCCTGTGCAAGCTGTTACGCTACCTGGCGGAGCACTGTATCGACCATCCGGGGGCTGCGGTCAAGGAATACCAGATCGCTACTGAGCTGTTTAAACGCCCCCCGGATTTCGATCCGCGGCTGGACGCCACAGTACGGGTCCAGACTGGCCGCCTGCGCTCCAAGCTGGCTGAATACTACGCAGGCGTGGGGAAAAAGGACCCCTGGATCCTGGAGATTCCCAAAGGGGCCTACTCACTGGCATTTTACCCGCGCAACCTGGCGCCGGCGCCGGATGCGCCAATTCCCGCCCAGGTTTTAGACAAAGCGCCGCCCATCGAGCAGGTCCGAATGCGGCGACACGATGCGTGGCTGACCAGTGTAATCGTCCTCTCAGCCATTTCAATCCTGCTGGTAGCAGCCCTCGTGACGCTGATGTTGAACCGCTCGAATCCCCAGCGGACGGTGAAGACGGACACGACGGACCCGCCCGCGGCTTTGGCTTTTCTGTGGAACGATTTCGTGGCCACTCCCGAGGAACCCTGGGTGATTTTCAGCAACGCGGAATTCGCGGGGCGGCCCGAAACGGGCATGCACTATTACAACCCTGCCACCGATAGAGGCCAGCCGATCCTCGATCACTACACAGGCGTGGGCGAAGTGCTGGGCATCCACGAGCTCGACCGCGTGTTCGCGTCGCTGCACCACGGCCTTCGGGTGAAGCGAGGCCGCCTTCTGTCGCTCGACGACGCCAAGAATAACGACCTGATTTTTGTTGGGTCACCTTCCGAAAACCTATCGCTCCGTGAGATTCCGACTACACAGGATTTTGTGTTCCGCAGTGTAGACAAAGGGCCTCGGAAGGGCGATCTTTCGGTTGTCAATGTGCATCCTCGCAAGGGCGAGGAGAGTTCCTACATCTCCACCCAGCGGCTTCCGCTCACCGAGGATTACGCCGTGATTGGGCTGATGCCAGGCTTGAATCCATCCCGCTGGGTGATGTTGCTGGCCGGCCTTACCACCATCGGAACGCAAGCCGCGGTGGAGTATGTCAGCCGGCTCAACACGGCCGAGGATCTGGTGAGGCGCATCGGCGGACCGGCGTCCGGCAAAATTTCTCCGTTCGAGTGCGTGGTGCGCGTCAAGGTAACCCAGGGTGTGCCGGTGCAGGCAGAAGTGGTGGCGTTGCACTTGCGGCACTGAGAGCAAAGGCACCGTCTCCCTCACGGTCGCGGTTCGGTAACGCTCCTTCCGAACCGCGACCGTAAGGGAGACGGTGCCTTTCTAACCACGCTATTTCGATCCTGCGCCTTTGCGTTTGGCGACTTCATCCTTCTTGGCTTGAGCCACAGATTTGACTGCGGGGCTGATGTTGGGCGTGGCGAGAGCCTTGTCGAACGCGTCCGAGGCATCGTCCAGCTTGCCTGTATCCTCGTAAGCCTGGCCCAATCGGGTCCACAGAACTGCATTCGGCGTGGCGGCTACCGAGATGGATTGCTTGTAGTCCGCGATTGCTTCGTCATATTTCTGCCGCAACGCAGCGGCCTGCCCCATGGCTTCGTATGCCTGGGATTCAAAGTCTCTTTTTGCAGCTTCCCATTGCATTACCTTCGCGGCCTCCAGGCCAGCTTTGGCTAGTTGGTCTACTTTGGCGAGTTTTTGCTCTTTGTCAAGGTCAAACGGGCGGGTGTGACGGGCAGTTTCTGAAGCCATGGTGACCAGTGCGAAGGCGCCCTTGGGATCGGCATTGAGAAGCCTCTCGCCGTAGAACAACAACTGCGCGAAGTCATCCTTGCGCTGCTCAATCTGCATTGCCGTCTGGAGGAGCATGACCTTGAATTCGGTATCGGCGAAGTTGGTGAGAACGTTCTCGATGGCCTGGAGTTGCTGGCCGGGCGTCTGGGCGTCCTGAACGGCGCGCAGGGCCTCCAGCTCCTTCGGCGACTTGGGGCGAGGCTTGGTTGCTTCCTTGGCCGGCTCCGCAGTCAGGCTCTTCAAGGGCAGGTTGGCGTCGAAAGCGACGGAGAAGAAGCCGATCATCATCTCATCAAAGCTCTGGTCACCCCACGTCACGTCCTTCGCGGGGTCCGGATTGTTGGGATTATTCGCCGAATTGTCGAAGTGCGCGGTGCACTGGATACGGGTTCCTTTCGGGAGAAGAATTGGCTTCGCCAGATCGTAGGAAAGTTGCCAGCTAAAGTTGTAGTTGAGCACGCGGAGTAGGGTTTCCGTCTGGCCGTTGGGATAAATTGCGCGAAACTCGAAGTCCTTACCGCGGTAATGCATGTGGGGTTGCATCCCAGTCAACATCACCTCGGCTCCCAAATCGAACACGGAGTCCACTCTGTAGTTCGGATCGCCGGCGGGGATCTTGAGATCGTCGTTGTAGGCAGCGAGCCCGGCCACACGCTGTTTGGGTGGTCCCGGCGCGAACACCAGGCCCAGCCTGCTGCGGTCCGTGCCGGGCTTGCCGTTGGTGGTGTAGTGCATCTGGAACACAATATCGGAGCCCGCTTTGATCAAGATGGCCTGCCCGAGCTGGAGTTGCATGGGGAACGCGCCGGGTGTGTAACCTGCCACGCCCTCGCCCGGGACGCCGTCGTCCTTTTTCCTCTTGTGCTTTTTGGAGGGATCAAAAGGCACACCAATCTTCGCGTCTTTCAGCCACGCGGAACCTGGCTCACGCGTAAACACCACGATGTGATGCACCAGCGCTGGATTGCCAGGCCGTACTTCGGCACACTGGACCCAACGGTCTTCGGTGAACCGCGAGGGTACCACGATGTGTTGTAGATCCAGAACGCCGGAGGCCGGGACATGAAATGCGTTGGGCATCTCGATGACGACGTCCGGCTTCGGAATGCGCCAGCCTTCCAGGAATTGTAGCGGCTCCGGAGCGTCCTTGGGATCACCCTGCGGCGCGCCCTGGTCTGACCAGGCCACGAGTGTGGAGATGTCTTTCTCGGAAAGCGAGCGATCGTTCGAGAACTTTCCGATATGCGGATCGGCGAACCAGGGCGGCATCTTTCGCATCAGCACGGCTTCTTTCATGGCTTTAGCCCACGGCCGTGCCTCTTCATAGGTGAGCAGGGAGAACGGTGCGGCCTCGCCGGGACGATGGCATTCCTGGCAGCTCTTCTCGAATATAGGCAGAACGTCTTTGGAAAACGTCACCGGCGGCGGAGTGGTCGCGGCAGTCAATGCGGAAGCGAGCAAGAGCCCGGAGAAAACGGGACCGAGACGCATGAGAACCCCTTTGCTTCAGTATATGAGGACGTGGAGCAGCGAATCCTTCCTGAAGCGGGCGTGCCTGTCGATTTCAGTCCAAACCTGCTCGAAAGATGACCGGGGGTTATTTCACCGGCGAAGATCCTTCGGCACCGCGCACCTTGCGCGCGCGTTTCTTTTCCTTGCGCGGCAATCTCGACTTGTTCTTCTTGGCGAGTTTTGGGATCTTTTTCGAGACTTGGCCGGTTTTTGCGGCGACAATCGCTTCAGCCGCCGGTTCTGGTGATCCTTTCTCTTCGGTCTTCGGCGCCGGCTCTTTTGGTTTTTGCTCCTTGGGCTTCTGCTCCTTAGCTTTCGGCTCTTTGGGCTTGGGCTCTTTCGCGGTCTGGTCTTTCGGTTTCTGCTCTTTTGGTTTCTGCTCTTTTCCGTTTGCCATTCTCCCAGTATGCGATGTTTGGTGGAGTATTTGCATCACAAACTGAGCCGCGACCGGAAGGAAGCGTTTCGACAATAGCAAGGCACCAGCGTTGTTGGTAGCGCTCCCTCCCGGTCGCGGCTCGACTTGTTCACGTCGCGCCTTCTGGTCTAAGCAGAAGGTTTACGCTGGAAGAATGATCGTCAATCGCGCTCGCTCTGGTCTAACTGTGCTCTGGGCATTTCATGCCGCCGTGCTCTCCGCGCAGTTGATTGCTCCCGGCCAGTCGGTTCCGCGCACTGCGAATCCTCCCGTAGTCTTCCTGAACGGTTATCAGGAAGATTGCGGAGGCTCATCATTTGCGGCTACGTTTGGGATTGCGGATCAGGTGCTCCAATCGAGCGGCCAGGTGAGCCTCTTCTTCGACAATTGCACCGTTCCAGGCCAGCCTTCTATCGAAACCCTGGGCACAGCCTTTGGCAGTTACCTGGCGGCGTTGAAATATGACGACGGCACACCCGTAGACATTGTCGACGTGGTCTCGCACAGCATGGGTGGGCTCATCGTGCGCAGTTACTTAACCGGCAAGCAGGAACAGGACGGTGTGTTCTCGCCTCCCGCTACAATCCGTATCCGGAAAGCCGTTTTCATTGCGTCACCGAACTTCGGCACGGGAATCGCGGCGTTCGGGTTCGGCCTGAACAGCCAATTGGATGAACTCACCAGCGGAAGCTACTTCATTTTCGATCTGGCAACTTGGAATACCGGGACCGATGATTTGCGCGGCATCGATGCTGTCGCGGTGGCCGGCAATGGAGGAACCGGCGCGGCCACCATGCCGGGTTTCGACGACGGAGTGGTGCCGCTGACGAGCGCGTCTCTAGGTTTCTATCAGCCGGGACGAACGCGCGTGGTTCCGTTTTGCCATGTCGATGGCGGCGGGTTGATCACCTTGGCTGGGTTGTGCTCAGCGGATGCGAAGGGCATCGCCATCATAAGATCGGCCAGCGATCCCACGGCGAAGATCATGGTGTCATTTTTGAACGGCACCACGGTGTGGCAGACGGTGGGACAGGCAGCCGAGCAGAACAGTTTGCTCAAGACCCTGGGTGGATTATACGTTCGGCCGCGCACTGCCTCCGGGATGCTAGAACAGTTGAATTCCGCCACAGTGGCCATGCCTAACGGCAGCGCGAAGAGCTTGGGCATGTCGAACGGCGAGGTTGCCTACACAAATTCGTTCGCGGCGGGGCAAGTGACCATCGGCACGGATACTTCCGCGGGCAATCTGAGCAAGGTTGTCACTCTTCCCGCCGGCACGGACCTGCCCGTTACCGTGAAACTCGGCCCAAACATCGTGCGGGTGCAGCCGGCCGCTGCCGCCGTGTTTCCTCTGTCCGTCGCGCCACGCATGATCGTCTCGATTTTTGGCGACGCGCTGGCGCAATCGACCGTTCAAGCTGGTTCCGTTCCGCTGCCCACAACTTTGAGCGACGCTCAAGTGATGCTGAACGGCTCGGCGCTGGAACTGTTCTATGTTTCTCCCAAACAGATCAACGCCGTTCTGCCCGATACCGCGGCGGGATTCATGACAGTAGCGGTCCAGAATTCGTCCGGCGCGAGCACTGTGAATGTTGTAGTGGAGGCCGCTCATCCGGCCGTATTCACCCAAGACAGCACCGGCGCGGGGCCAGCGGCTGCGATCAATGCGAGCGATGGAAAGCCGGTGTCGAGCAGCAATCCGCTCCACGCGAGCGATTACATGGAACTGTTCCTGACGGGACTCGGTGCGACCACTCAACCTGTCGTGACCATCGGCGGCTCCAGTTGCCCGGTGACCTATGCGGGCCCAGCGCCCGGCTTTGTTGGACTGGATCAGATCAATTGCCAGGTTCCATCGGGGTTGGCCGCGAACCCAGCGGCGGTTCTAATCGTCACTGCCGGGGCGAGAAGCAGCAATGTGACCACGATAGCGGTGGAGTGATGGAAGATCTTAGCCACGGATAAACACGGATGGACACGGATAAGAAAAACTGTTTTATCCGCGGTTATCCGTGTTCATCCGTGGCCATTATGTTTTGCCTGGAAACAACAACGCATGCACGTCCGGTTTATCCAAATCGGCTTTGTGAACCACGCGCGCCGGGAGATCGATACGCTTCGGCGGCGTAGCACCGTTGAGTTTATCTACCAGTGTCTTCACAGCCTCGAAGCCCATTTTGAACGGATCTTGAACCACAATTGCGTCGATGGTGCCGCCCTTCAAGTCCGCGATCAGCGAGTCGCTCGAGTCGAAAGCGACGAACTTCACTTTTCCCGAGAGGCTACGCGACTTGAGCGCCAGGGACACACCAATGCTCGAGGGTTCTGACGAAGCGAAGATGCCGTTCAAATCCGGATGCGCCGTCAGGATATTTTCCGCAGCGCCCATGGCCTTGGAGCGATCCGACATTCCGAACTGGCGCGCCACCACCTGGATCTGAGGAAACTCGGTCTTCATGACATCGTCAAAGCCGCGCTCGCGATCCATGGTGGAGGCGCTTCCTGGGGCATGCATCAGGATCGCGACAGTGCCTTTCGCGCCCACCAGACGCGCCAGCTCGCGCGCACCCATGCGTCCGGCCTCATAGTTATCGGTGGCCAGGAACGTCATGTAGTTGCTGGAATCCACGCCCGAATCGAACACCGTCACGGGAATGCCGAGTTCCGCAGCCCTATCGAGCGAGCGATTGAGCGCGTTCCGTTCCGCCGCCGCTACCGCGAGTCCGTCGACGTGTTGCGCGATCATCGAGTCCACGATCTGCATCTGTCGATCGTACTCGGTCTCCGCGGGCGGTCCGTTCCAAATAATGTCGACCCCGAATTTCTGGCCTGCGGCTTCAGCGCCCGAGTGTACGGTGAGCCAAAAAATGTGCGAGGTCGCTTTGGGAATTACGGCGATTCGTCTCTTCTTGCTGGAATTGCAGGCGCCTGTGAGCAGCACGAACGCGGCCAGTGCCGCGGCCAGCTTATTCCGCACACCATCCCCCGTCGATCAAGATATCGGTGCCGGTGATGAAGGATGCGTCTTCGGAGCACAGGAACAGCGCCAGCTTCCCGATATCTTTCGGATCGCCCCAGCGGCGCATCGGCGTATGTGACATGAACTGCTCGCTCTTTTGAGGGTCGTTGATAATTGCCTCGGTCATTTCGGTTGCAAACGGACCAGGACTGATCGCGACCACCGTGATTCCCTCGCGCGCCAGCTCGAGCGCCAGCGATCGCGTGAAGCCCAACAATCCAGCTTTGCTGGCTGAATACGCCGTTCGTTGCGGAAGCGAGATGTGCGCCATGATGGACGTGATATTGATCACCCGGCCATAACCGCGGCCTTGCATATGAGGCACGAAGGAGCGGCACATCAAAAACACGCTGGTTAGGTTGACCGTGAGCACGCTGTTCCATTCCGCAAGCGTGTAGTCGACGCACAGTTTCCGGATATTGATGCCGGCGTTGTTGATGAGGATATCGGCGGGGCCGAGTTTGCTTTTCACCTGCTGCTCGAGCTGCAGCACCTGCGCCTCGTCGGCGATATCGGCCTGGAAGATTTCGGCTTCCGCACCAAGCTCGCGCGCTTCAGCGGCTACTGAAGACAACCGCTCCACGTCGCGCGCCACCAGCGCCAGGCGCACGCCCGACGGCGCCAATGCCAAAGCCATCGCCTTGCCCAAACCGCGGCTCGCGCCAGTGATAACAGCAACACGTCCAGCCAGATACATAAGACGCCCATTGTACATTGCGGGAAGTTGAAAGTGCCCGACACTGTTTTCGATGCGGGCACTGATTGAGGGAGGGAACTACTCGACGTCTCTACTTCTTTTTTTTCGATTCCGCTTGAGCGCCAGCGCTTCCTTAGTGCGCTTTTTTTCGCCAGGCTTCAGATAAAAGGAGTGACGCCTGATCTCTTTGATGATGTCTTCCTGCAGCACCTTGCGCTTGAACCGGCGCAGGGCGCCTTCTAGGGTCTCATCACCGTGTATGTGGACTTCAGCCAATTGAGCATTCACCTCCTCTGAAACAGGCAATCAACTCCATGATAGCGAACCGCTTTTCCGCAGGTTCGTCGAGCTGCTGGAACAACGGCGCGAAGTCGATTTCACCGACCAGCGGCGTAGCAAGTACCAGCGTCTCAGGTTGCCGAATGCCGTTTTGATCTGCTTCGACCAGCGTGCGTTTGTAGGGATCGACAACCCAAACGTGCGGAATGCCTGCCGCGAGATAGTCACCGATTTTCGCCAACATCGCTGCCGCTTCGTCGTCCGGCGACACTACCTCAATCGCCAGGTCGGGCCTGAGCAAAATCGGCGTGATCTGGTGAGGTAGAGCTTTCGCGCAGATATCGGGTATCCGGTACCGCGGGCGGTCGCTCACCTTTACTCGCTGTTCAGTGAAGACGCGAAACCGGCGTTCCGGCTCCCTCGACAGTAAGAGTCCGATTATCAAAGACTGCAGCCTGCTATGAAAATATTCCCCCACGTGCCGCTCCACAAGTTGCCCCTCCAGATACTCCATGTCAGGGTGGTAAGTGGTGCGGAGATATTCTTCAACCGGCACGGCGGAGGACGTCGCCATGCTTCTAGCATAGGTCATCGTCCGGCCCGAGTCTCTGGACGCAGGCCCGCCATTCCCAGCGATAAACTGAAGCATTCCGCGAAAAGGAGGCATAATGATGCAGCAACGACTCGTGGTAGCTCTGTTTGTTCTTGTGGCTGCGTCCTGCCAGACGCTGCACACCAAGTCGAAAACGAGAGATCCAGGCGCAATCGAGCAAGTGGAGTTCTATATTGGCGGAGCCTTTCGGCCAGCGCCCAAATATCAGGTGAAGTCGTTCCGTGCTGCCAATACCTCTCAGGATCTCGCCAGCCGGTTTCGCGGACTTGCATTGCATGACATCTCAAGTCCGGCGAATATCAATACGTTCTGGAACCAGTGGATACAGCGGCGTATCCGGTGTCGCAATACGGATTGAAGGGCAGTGTCCATCTGTGGGGCCCGGACAACTGGATTACCCTGCAAATGCCGGATGATCCCGTGGGCGAGTGCAATCGTTACCCCAGAGGCACGATTCCGAACCCGTTTGGGTTCGCTTGCAGAACGTAGTAGATGCTTCGCAGGTGCGGCAGGCGAAGGTGAACGCGGATGGTTCGTTTCGTGTACTCGCGGGGACGTTCGCCAGTCTAGTAATCTGCTAGAATTATCCTAGAGTTACCATGGCAACGCTTTACGTAGAAAACGTACCTGAAGAGCTATACGAATCATTGCGCACGCGTGCTCGGTCCAACCGGCGTTCCATCTCCGCTGAGACATTATCCTTGCTCGAGCAGGTATTGCCTACGGCGACTGAAGTGCGCCGCCGAGCTGCCTTCTACCAGCGGATACAGCGCCTTCGTTTAAGAAAGACTACAACCAGACCCGGACCATCCGCTGAAGAGTTGCTGCGCGAGGACCGCGAACGTTGACGTCCTACGTTCTGGACGCCAGCGTCGCTGCGAAGTGGTTTCTTCCAGCCGTTGACGAGCCGTTATCCACCGAGGCTCTTCGATTGCTGCGTCTCTATGCCAAGGCTCAAATCAGTCTGATTGTCCCGGATCTGTTTTTTCCCGAGTTCTCGAACATCTTTTGGAAAGCGGAGCGCCGTGGCAGATGTAACGCTGCCCTCGCGGATACCGCAGTGAGCGAAATCCTACGTGGCGGATTTCCCACTTTTCCTACCAGTCCGCTAATTCCTCCGGCCATGCAGATCGCTCGCGCCTACGGCCGCGCGGTGTATGACTGCGTTTACGTAGCGCTGGCAGTGGAAACGAGTACGCATCTAGTTACCGCCGATGAGAAGCTCGCCAACTCGCTCCCTGGGATGCCGGTGACCTGGCTCGGGCTAATTTAATCCCCCGGCCTCAAGTTATCCTGAAAGTATGAGACAAGTGGCCGTCGTGGGCATCGGCAAAACTGCGTTCGGTGCGTTTCCGGACCGCGACCTCCGTTCGCTCGCGGTGGAGGCTGGTCAAAAAGCGTTGGAGAACGCGCACGCGACAACGTCGCAGGTGGAAGCTTTCTATCTGGGCAATTTTGCCGGACCGTCGTTTGTCGGGCAGAATCACCTGGCGCCCTATGTGGCCGGTGGAATGGGGATGACCGGAATCCCGGCCACGCGCTTTGAAGCGGCGTGCGCATCGAGCGGTGCGGCATTCTTCCACGCGGTGTGCGCGGTTGCGGCCGGGCTATACGATGTGATTCTGGTGACGGGCGTAGAGAAGATGACGTCACAATCCACGCCTAAGGTCACTGAAATTCTGGCGGGCGCGGGCGACGTGTGCGGCGAAGTCCGGGCGGGCGCCACGTTCCCGGCGCTATTCGCGATGATCGCGCGGCGTCACATGTATCAATACGGAACCACGCGCGAGCATATGGCCGCCGTGGCCGTGAAGAACCATCAGAACGGCGCCAAGAATCCGTTGGCGCACATGCGAAAGATCATCACCATGGAACAAGCCCTCAGCGGAAAGCCCATCTCAGAGCCGCTCACGGTTTACGATTGCTCGCTCATCAGCGATGGCGCGGCTGCGGTGTTGATCGCGCCATTCGAGCGCGCCTCGGAGTTCACCGACAAGCCCATCCGCGTGCTTGGAATTTCGCAGACCTCCGACCACGTTGCCCTGGATGAAAAAGCTGACATCACCACATTCCGCGCCGTCCAGACTTCGGCCGAGAAGGCTTACAAGATGGCCGGCGTGAAGCCAACGGACATACAGTTCGCCGAAGTGCACGACTGTTTCACCATCGCGGAGATCGTCGCTATCGAAGATCTGGGTTTCGTGAAGAAAGGCGAAGGCGGCCCATACACCTTGGCCGGCGGGACCTGCATTCAGGGCGAGCGGCCGGTGAATACCAGCGGCGGACTGAAGTCGAAGGGTCATCCAGTGGGCGCCACGGGCGTAGGGCAGATCTGTGACGTCGCGCAGCAGATTCGGGGCGAAGCAGGCGAGCGGCAGGTCAAACGGAATTCTCTCGGCCTGGCGCAAAATCTCGGTGGATCGGGCGCCACCAGCGTCGTGACGATACTGGGGGCTGCATGAACAACACATTGAACAAACCAGGACCGGGCGTCGTCTATACCGAAACCGTGGTCTATTCACCGCCCGAAGCCTACGTCAACGACGTGCCTTATCAATTGGCGATCGTCGAACTCGAAGGCGGCCGGCGCCTCACGGGACGCATCGAAGGCGAGCGCGCTCACATCGGCGATCGGGTTTCCTTCGTCCAGTTTCGCAACGAGGTTCCGTTCTTCCAAAAACAAGGTCTATGACCGAGCGCGTCCCCTTGCTTACACGCGGGGCTGCCGGGGGCTGGGATTGTAGCCCCGCGCGTAAGCAAGGGGAGACAACTAGCATGAAGCTCGCCCAGCGGATGAGCCGCATCGGCGTTGAGGGCGCCTTCAAAGTGCTGGCGCGTGCCCGCGCGCTCGAAGCCCAAGGCCGCGACATCATCCATCTGGAGATCGGCGAGCCGGATTTCGACACACCGGCGCACATCGTGGAAGCTGCGAAGCGGGCGCTCGACGAGGGCTTTACACGTTACGCCCCCACGCCAGGATTACCGGAGCTGCGCCAGGCCATCGCGTCGCACACATCCCACACGCGCGGCATTCGCGTTGGGCCGGAGCACGTCTCCGTGGTCCCGGGCGGCAAGCCCATGATCTTTTTTCCCATGCTCGCCTTGATCGAGCCTGGCGACGAGGTGATCTATCCCGATCCCGGGTTCCCAATTTACGAGTCGATGATCAAGTTCCTGGGCGCAACGCCGGTGCCCATTCCGCTGGTGGAGGAGCGCGGGTTTTCGTTCGACTTGAATCTGCTGCGCGACAAGCTCTCCGCGAAAACCAAGATGCTGATTCTCAATTCGCCCCACAACCCCACTGGCGGCGTTATTCCGGCGGCCGACATCCGCGCTATCGCCGAAATGGTTCGCGATCGCGATCTGATGGTCTTGTCAGACGAGATCTACTCGCAGATTTATTTCGACCAGCCTCCGCTTTCCATCGCCGCTATTCCCGGCATGCTCGAAAAAACCATCATCCTGGATGGATTTTCCAAAACTTACGCGATGACCGGCTGGCGCATGGGCTACGGTGTGATGCCGGAGTGGATGGTAGAAGCGGTAACCAAGCTGATGGTGAATTCGAACTCATGCACGGCCACTTTCACACAGCGGGCGGGAATCGCTGCGCTCACTTGTCCCCAGGACGGCACGGCCAAAATGGTGGCGGAGTTCCGCCGGCGCCGCGATGCGTTCTGCGCAGGATTGAATTCGTTGCCCGGATTCCGGTGCAGTATCCCCGGCGGGGCGTTCTATGCGTTCCCCAATATTACCGGCACGGGATGGAGCTCGGAGGCGCTAGCCGACGCACTGCTCGAGAAAGCAGGTGTTGCGTGTTTGAGTGGGACGTCATTCGGGCGGTTCGGGGAAGGCTATCTGCGGTTCAGTGTCGCGAATTCGTGTGAGAAGTTGATGGAGGCAATCGAGAGGATCAAAAACTTTCTAGCCACGGATACACACGGATAAGACAAAATCCTAATCCGTGTGCATCCGTGTTTATCCGTGGCTCTTAAATCAGCGCACCAAATGTCAGGCGACGTGCTGCGCCCGGTGACGGCTAACAATCCCGTTCATCTGGTCTTTCAAACGAAGTTTCAATTTCTTCAGCCGATGCTCTTCTAACTCCTCTTCGGGAGTGAGTCGCGGCTTGGCTTCCAGGGCCTCAAGCTGCGTATGATATTGCGCGTGCTGCTCGGCCAAATGCCGGAACTCATCGTCCGTCTTCATCAGGTGCGCTTTGAGTTCATCCTGCGTGTTCTCCATCAGGGTCTTGTCTCCTTTGTGAGGTAACCATCTTGAGTAACCACGCCGAGTTGGTAGGAACGGCTTGCTCGGTGGGATAGATTGTCAGTTCTAACATTCTTCTGGCCGGGGGTCACCGACGGCCCCCTTCATTTGTGACAGTATCATGAAAAAACCCTCATGACAATCCCCGCCTCGGATGGGTTCTCGTAGTACCCTGGCCTGGAACCCACAGCTTCGAATCCTAACCGTTCATAGAGCTGTCGCGCGCCGGTGTTCGATTCCCGTACTTCCAGGAAGTGAGCACCCGGCCAACGCGTCATCTCGGCACGCAGAAGTTCGGTTGCGATGCGAAGCCGGCGAAGGTCGGGACGGACGGCCACATTCAGGATTTCCCGTTCCAGATCGCCGACTGTTCGCGATACCACGAAGCCGGCGATCTGGCCATCCAGCGTGGCCACTTGGCAATCGAAAGTGAGATAGTCTGGCGTTTGCCACTGGGAAGCCTCAGGCGCAGTTGCCTGGATGGCTGTGATCTGATCGAGATCGTTCGCTTCAGCCTGACGAATTTTGATCCGCGCCGGCAGTAACTCGCGGATTAACGCGCGCTGCCTTTCGCCCACGGTTCTCCAATCGAAATTGCGCTCCACGTGGGCGCGCCCTGCTGCGGAAATGCGCACCCGCAGATCCCGATCTCCTAGCAAAGTCTCGATCGCTTGCGCGAAGTCCTGCGGCGTATCGGCGATCCACACGTTGACGCCGTGCTGGAGCCCCAATCCGGCGCATCCAGAAGACGTGGACACCACGGCGCGATCCATGGCCATCGCCTCCAGCACTTTCAGATTCGTGCCTGCGGAGACCAGGGTAGGAACGATGGCGATATTGGTCTCGACATAGAGCGGCCGAACGTCGGCCACGAAATCGAGCAACCGGACGCGGTCGCCGGTGGGGATCGACGACAATCCCGTATGCTCGCGCCAGTAAATCAACGGATCGGGCCCGGCCACCACCGTCAGTTGAATCTCAGGCAAACGTTCGCGGAGTGCCGGCCAAACCTGTTCGATGAAAAAGCGGTACGCGACGATGTTGGGGAAGTGGCGGAACGAGCCGACAAACAGCAAGCGTTGCCAGGGCCGCTCGATCTCGGGCGTGAAGCGCGCCAGATCCACACCATTTGGGATCACCACCACTTGCGGCCGACCGAGCAGCGCACGATCTTGTTCCGACATAACCACCACGCGGCGGTAATGCCCGATCCATTTCTTTTCAAATCGCCGCCAGCGCCAATAATCCCACCATCCCCGGCGTGTTTTTTCCCAGACCTGCCGGTATAACTCAAACGTGATGTCGTGCTCCACCAGCACGTCGCCCGCATACGGCGCGAGCATTGTGTATTCCACCTGCACGGCTTCGATCTTGTACTCGCTCCGGATTCGATCGAGCGCGGCGAGCATGGTACGAGATCGGAACTCTTGCACTTCAGGCGGCAGCAGTGTGGACCAGCGCGGCTCGCGATAACGCGATTTTCCAACCAGAATCACCCGCGCACAATGCTCGAGAACCGGTCTGAAGTCGGCATCGGTTTCGCGATCGCGAAAGGCGAACAGGAAAATGTCGGACTCCTCCGCCATCTCGTGCAGCAAATTGAAGATTCGGACCGCGCCGCCATGCGACAGCGGGTATGGGAAATAGGGGCTTAGGACCGCGATGCGCCGCCGGCGTGCGGCAAGCGGCCGTCCTGCGATTTCTTGGACGTGCGTAGGATAAACCGAGCGGTCCTTTTTCCACGGCACTAACCACTTCGGACGCAGAAAAATACGGTCCAGTGGAACACCTTTGAGAAACAGCCAGGACGCGATAGCGGTACTAGGGCGCAGATGGTGCCGCTCCAGGCGCTGGTTGTAGGCCAGGATCTTGGTGGGCGCGAGCAGAAACGCCGCGCGCCGCAGTCCACCATAGCGCGAATCCTGGGTGAACAACACCGGCGCAAGGCCGATGCGATAACCGCGGAACCGCTTCCGAAGCTGCCAGTAGCTGGAAAACTCATCCACTGTTACCAGGAAGTGGCGGCGCTGCGGCTCCAATTGCCGGATCTCTTCGTGCATCCGGCGAACCAGCTCCGGGTCGCCCGAGGCGAAAGAAACGACGATCGCCTCCGGGTCCTTGCCGAGCATCCGGAAGATGAACTGCTTGAGCGCTGGCCTCAACGGAATTCGATAGTGGTGGCGACACCCGCCGTTTTGAGTTTGGCGTTCGGCTTGGCCTTGTATTGAACCGATACCTTACGCGAGGACTTTTGTATGCCGCAGGCCAGCGCTTTTTCACCGCCGCCCGCGATCACGATCTGGGAAGGGTCGCCCACCAGAAGTTGGATCGTTTTCCCATCGGCAGTCTGAATTACGAGCTTGGCCTGTTTCCCCAGGCAATCCAGGCGCGCGAGCATGCCTTCGACAGTTGCGTCGCCGCCCTGCATCGCCTCATACCAACCTTCGGGCTTGGGAAGCGCCTTTCCCTCGGGGTTGAGTCTCTTGCCGGCCGCCTCTTCGGCCGCATGAATCGCGGCATCGCTTTGCGCTTTCACGCGCTGTCGGTCCTGCTCGCGCTCATCGGCGATTCGCTTTTTCTCGGCAGCTTCAAAATCGGCGCGCTCCTGTTCGGCTTGTAGACGCACTTGATGAATGCGGGCGCGTTCTTCGTCGTTAGCAGCCGCGCGCTCGGCGCCGGCCCAGGCTTTCTGCGCGGCCGGGTAATCCTTGGCGGCTGTCTCGGTTTTTGCGAGCAATTGCCAATAGTCGATGTTGCGCGCATCCAGATTGGCTGCTTTCTTCAGCAGTTCGGCTTTCTGCGTGAGATCCTCCTGCCGCTCCGCCATACGCAGGTACGGCTCCGCCCAATTCGGATTCAGCTCGCTCGATCTCTTCAAATCCTTAACGGCCTTGGCGGCATCGGGCTCCAAGCGTCCCAGCTCCAGCCAGGCTCGCGCACTCTCGCTCTTGGATTCGATGGCGCTCTGGAACAGGCTGCGCGCTTGGTTTTCTTTGTGCTCTTTGATTGCGATCAATCCCAGACCCTCGGCTGCGCGAGCTCCTTGCATAGAAGTGTACGCTGCTTCAGCCTGCTTCGATCCGGCCGCGAGCAAAAGATCCGCGACGGCGATCTTCCCGTCGTCTGCATCGAGCTGCATTCCTTTGAAATCGCGGACCGTGCTCAACGCGCGGCCGGACACCGAAGTGGTCGCGAAATTCCCGCTCTTCAGATAAGCGTCCGCCTGGTCGTTGATCTGCTTGGCGGTTTTTTCGAAAGCATTGTGGCACGCCGCCTCGAAATCGCCGCTGTGCTCGAGGTTTGAAACCATCACGCGGCTGCGCCCGGCATAGTTAGGATCGGTGGTCACCAATTGCATCAATGCCCAGCCATGCGAACGCTCCGCTTCCGGGACCGGCGCACCTAAGGTGACGCGCGTGCCGTTCACTTCGAGCGTCGAAACCAGCTCGACGAGACCCGTTTCAATGGCCTGTGGAAGCTGTGTTGTGTTTTCGTACAGAAGAATGCGAGCTAGCTCCTTCACGCTCTCGCGCGGGAAGGCGCCGGATTCGGAGATCGCTAACATCCGTCCATCGCGGCCCAAAGCCAAGTTCGGCTGTGCTGGGGGTGTCCTCTTAAAAATCAGCACACGCACCGGCCAAACCATTTTCATTTCCTCTTTGCCGGTAATGATGCGGAGCGTTTCGCGAAACTGCTCGAGGTACATTAATGTCTCGCGCGCCGGCTTTTCGCCAGCGCTAGAGAACACTTCAAACGGCCCAGATTTCAGCCCAATCCAGTGGTCATCGGCGCGTAGTAGAACCGCAAGGAAAAGAAACAGGAACGCGCGGGAAACCACGATTGTATGGTAACGAAAACCGTTCTTCGGTTGTTCGGTTCTCCGGTTCATCGGTTCTTCGGTTCTTCGGTTCTTCGGTTCTCCGATTGCGAACCTCAGGGCGTTTGGGATGCTGCGACTCTCTGCCTACAACGCTGGCGTCATATGGCTGGCGCGAGGCGCATTTTTCCCGGGACCCGAAGATAACCTCAAGCGGCATCAACGAACCATTCAAACTTGAACACCGCCGGCTGATCTCAATGATTGGTGGGTTAGCGAACCGATGAACTGAATAACCGAATAACCGAAGAACGGGAATCAGCGCGCAGGCGCGCTAATTCCCTATGAGTATATGCTGCGTCGTAGTGACGCCTACCGAATTGGTGATCGCGATGTCGGTGCTTATGATTTGCGTCACATCGCCGGTTACCGTGAATTTTGCCAGCAAAGCAAACGCGCCGCCAGTGGTGGTTGAGTTGAAGTATGCCTGGAAATCGGAAGTCGCATCCACCCGGATGACGCCCGGCTGCATGGTAGCCCCGCTCTTGTCGAAGAACGTGAAGGCGAGCTGCGACGCCGAGTAGGTATTGTCGGACGCCACGATGCTGATATCCACCTCACCACCCACAGGAACCCCCGCTGGTTCCCCGTTAACGATGACTCCGCCCAAAAGCCGGATGCTGGTTGCGCTTGCAAAGCTCACGGGTGCAGGGGCAATGGTCAAGCTGGCCTGCGCGGCTGGGGTTGCGTTTCCATTCAGAGTCAGGGTGAACGTAATGGTTCCGGCCGTGGCTCCGGTCTGGAACGCAAGATCGGATTGGCCACCGTCGAACATGGCTGTTGTGTCGCCCGGAGAAATTGTCACGGTGGCCTGGCGCAAGGGGCCCGAAAGAAACTGTATCGCCGGGTCATCCGAAACACCTTGCACGCTGGATTGAAACGTCATGGTGAGAGTTCCCGTGCCGCTCACTTGCGACGCCGCCGCGAGAGGGATCGAGACGTTGTTCTGTTGCACGCTCTGTCCCACCGAGGAGCCGAACACGATGGATGCGCCCGGCAGCGGCGGGCTTAGCCCCTGGCCGGTGAGCACAAATGTCCGCTGGTCCACTGCGAGCGTGCCTTGGAAAGCCTGGCCGGAGGTGGGCAGGAACTCCACCTGGAAAGAAACTGTTTGGCCCGGCGCTATGGAAATGGGCGCTGATCTCCCAATTGGTCCCTTGAATCCGTTACCTGTCACCAAGAGGGTTCCCACCGAGACCGCCACGCTGCCGGGATTCGACAGGTTGAACGTCAGCAGCTTTGTCGTTCCAGAAGCGAGCGAGCCGAAATCGATTATGGCGCCGGCCGCCAGCGGGATGTTGCTGCCGGCTAGCGTCAACACCGCCGCCTGGGCTCCGCTTCCGTCCAGGATAATCTGGATGGTGTTGACCTGCAGAAATGCGCTGTAAGAAGCAACATCGGTGGGACTGAAGGCGACATCGAACTCTACTTCCGAAACAGCCGATCCCGTGTAGGGTGCAATTATGTAGGGCAGGGAGGGTACGTTCGAGAACGAGAATCCGCTTCCAGCCAGAGCCAGGGTGGTGAGCGTAGCTGGTCCGGTCCCGATATTGCGCACCCGGAATCGCGTTGTGAGGGAGTCGCCGGGACTTGCGGCGCCCACGTTGAAAACTGAGCCGACCGCGGTCTCGTTGGCGCCGTCAAACGAATAGACCTGGAGTTGTGCTAACGCCGACAGTGGCCCGAGCGCAGCGAACAGGAGCACGCGGGCGATCATTGCCGCACCTCCGGCAGAATGTAATACGCTTGATGACCGTTCTGGACGTTGACGACGGACAGCCGGCCAGTGGCGAGATCAGTGACTTGTATCCAACCGTTCCCCATCTGGGCGAACGCGACACTCTCGGGCAGGTGCGCGTCGATAAGTTTCTCGGAGCCGTCTTGACTGCGCACCACTACGCCTTTCGCGTCGCGATAAACCACACTGCCCGCGAGCATCGATACAGGAAGGGTCACACCCGGCAGAGCCATTCGGGAAACCGTGGCGCCGGTTGCTAATTCCACGCCATATTCCCACAGACCGTCTTCGCGCTGGACAATCATCGCCGCCCGCGTGGCGCTCACAGAGGCGATTGCCCGCGGGGCCTGGACCACCATGGGACCAGCCGGTCGAAAAGTGTGCCCGTCCCACACGAGTAGCGTCTTGGATTGCTCGAAGTACGCGAGCGCCGGAGATCCGTCGGCTGCGAAGCCGAATAACGCGGGTCCATTGGGAGCAACCACGCTCGCGACCCCGCGTCCCTGCTGATTAACCACAATGAGTGCGGAGTCTGACTTCAGTAATCCAAACGAGCCCGAATACGCGGCAGAAATAATTCCGCTCGACACCGCGACGCCGACCACGAAGTTGCCGGCCAAGCCACTCACGATTCGTATTTGACCGTGGTCGTCCTGGATGAACCCTACTTGCGGGGGAGCGAGTGAGCGCTGCGCCCAGGCAGCCGTTGTTACCAATGTCAGAAACGCCAATATGCCTTTCATCACGGATGTCCTATGGTGATACTGGGGCTGCCGATCATAATGCCGGTGCTGGATGTGGTTGAGCCGGTCGGGGAAGTGCTGTGCGACCCCGCTAACAGAAAACCAGCAGCCGCCCCTCCGCCCACGCCGACCGCGATCAGAATCCATTTCATGCGGCTTTTGTGGGAAGCTGAAAATGTTCCCTCGCCTCCTGCCTTGGCCGCCACCGAGTCGCTCAGATATTGCGTGCTGATTAGCCCCGCGCGCGCTTGATCCTTTACCGCCGTGATGCGAATCTCCACCGGCCCCGCTGTTTTGTTCCACTGCATTCCCCACACCGTGGCTCGCCCATCCGCGCCAGTGGTAATCACTTCGGTCCGAAGCCCGGAACTGAACACGCCGCCGGCGCCGTCCTCAGGCAGGCGGAAGCTGACGGCGGCGTTGGCCACTGGTTTTCCGGTCTCGTCAGTAACAAGCACGGTCAGGCCGCGCGTGGCACGGGTGCCGGTATGATACACCGTGCCTTCCCCCTCAATCACCTTCAATTGCACGATGACAGAAGCGTAGGAAGGAACAGTCCACGCGAGGACACAGCAGACAAGACTGCGCCGAGTAATCAGCTCTCGGATTCGCACGAATATACGTGCCGTGACAGTGGGGATATTCTCAGGCGATCCGTGGGGTGCGCTTTGGTTTGCGGCGAGCTATAAGTATACTGAAGGAAGGAAAGATGCCTGGGTGCGCTTCGTATGGGATGTTAAAAAGGCCGCAACGAACCTGCGGAAGCACGGGGTCTCGTTCCAAGAAGCCTCCAGTGTCTTTTTCGATCCTCTATCGGTCACGGGCGATGACCCGGATCATTCGTTTGGGGAACGTCGCTCTGTGACGTTTGGGATGTCATCCTCAGGACGGCTACTGGTGGTTGCGCATGCAGACCAAGAAGACGCTATTCGAATTCTAAGCGCTCGGATGGTTACGCGCGCGGAGAGGGCGTTATATGAAGAAGGCTAAGAAACTCGCAGACGAACTCCGGCCCGAATATCAACGTTCGGATTTTGGCACGATGGTCCGCGGAAAATACGTCGACCGTCTACGAGAGAACTCGAACGTAGTCGTCATCGATCCGGAAGTTGCCCGCTTGTTTCCGAACGGAGCTTCCGTCAACGACGCCCTGCGAGCCCTTGCGCAGATTGCCAAGCGTGCCGGTTCGGTACCTCGCCGCGCGCGCTGAAGCTCAAGTCTCCGTCAACACCGCCGTCCACGTACCCGGTGGCTCCCGGCATTACACCAAGAAGGGCAACTATTGACCGACCTTCGACCATCTCACGCGTTCCTGGCTTTACGACTTTAGACTCCGTGCCACAGTATGCAGCAGGCGCTCACAAATCTCCCGAATCTCTGAAGCTCCTATGTCGCCCCAGTCATTGGGAACCTGGTGATACAAAAGCGTGGCAGACCTACGGTAGTTCTTTTGGCCCCACGAATCACGCCTGTGTATCCAATCGCTGGAAAGATTTCGGTTCTCATATGCAACCCAATCGGCAGCCTGAAACTCAACATGCTCCTCTTTCTTTCGGTAGACCGGGTCGACGTCGTAGTATGTCCCCAGGGCGCGGGTGAGAGTGCTCTTGTCCGCATCCCCATCTTCAAAAATCAGGATGTTCGGCTCTCCATCCGTAAACTGTTCCTGCCATATCCTGACAGCACCAACGCAGGTTACGCCGCAGAGACCGAGTGGTGATCCGAAAATCTGTTCGAGCGAAAATGTCGAATTCAGCGCCTCGAAGTCTCGCACCCGAATGGATCGGCAAAAGCTCTTTCGGACACGTCTTGAGAGAATGCCGCTTAAGCGCTTTAGAAACTCCCGACGCTTTTTCTCTTGTCCTCTCCAGGATTCAAACGGCCCCTTGAAGTGAGCGAACTTCCTCATGTGGAGGTATGGCACTCCAAATTCCCCGAGCACCTCCCTCCATTCTTCTTCAAATTTCAACCACTGTTGAACGTCTGACACGAATCCGGCCACCGAGATTATGTCCGAATCGAGTCGGGTGCCACTGACGTCGAAGTATGTGTTGTACATGGCTACCGCTCTCCTGTAGCCCCCTAGCAGGGGCCAAGGCCAAATGATTGATACCAAAGTAGCTAAACCTGGTTCGGCCAGTCAAGCTAATAGTTGCCTAAGAGCCTGCCCGGTGCGGTGAAAGTGCTTCTTATTCCGCTGCACAATCTTGCCACGCGATTATATCAGTGTGATTAATCAGGTTGTGTGTTTGGTTCCGATGCGAACTATGTTTCCGTCAACACTGCCGTCCACGCACCCGGCGGCTCCCGCAGTAAATCTAAAAACGCCTGCCCAGCCCGGTGAAAGCGCTTCTTCTTCCGATGCACAATCCCGACCGGCCGGTACAACTCCAACCGCGCAATCGGAATCGGGACCAACCGGCCCTGCTGGATCTCTTGCTCCATGATCCGCGCCGGCATGATGCTTACTCCCTTGCCGTGCGCCACAGCTTCCTTGATCATTTGCAGATTGTCGTAGTGCAGTGTGACGTTGACATGCACGTGATGCTCGCGCAGGAATCGGTCGATGTCTTTTCGGATCGGCAGGTCTTCGTCGAACGCGACGAAATCCATTCCTTCCAGCTCTTCCGGCCGCACCTCGGAATTTCCCGCCAGTGCGTGATAGGGCGAAGCCGCCACCACCATTTCCTCCTCACGCCACGGCAACACCGTCACGTCCTTGTTGGATTCCGGATAGCTCATCAGCCCCAGATCGGCGCGATCCGTCACCACGGCTTCATACACTTTCTCGGGCCGCAGATATTCCACCTCCAAATGCGCCTGCGGATAGCGCCTCGAAAATTCTTCCTCGAGTTGCGACATCTCCGACAGACCGACCGAATAGATGGACGCCACTCGAACCGTCCCTTCCACCTCGCTCTTTAGCTTCTCGAGCGCCAGTTGGAATTCGTCCCGGCTGCGCAGCATCTCACGGCACATTTCGAGGTACAGTTTCCCCGCCTCCGTTACCTCGAGCGGTCGGCTGCTGCGATCCAGTAGCTCGGTTCCCAACTGCCGCTCCAAGTCCTGCAAATGCTGGCTGGCGGCAGACTGACTGATTTCGTTCTCGCTGGCGCCCCGGCTCACACTTTTCGAATGGGCTATATCTATGAAAAGCTTAAGACGTTCAAACTCCATTGTTACATTCATATTATCCGTATTGCTAATACTAAGTCAACTATAATTTCTGTTGCGCTAATAGTACGCCCGCTGCTATACTTTCAAACATGAACGGACTCCCCGTGGAGCAGGGTCTGTATGACCCCCGTAACGAACACGATGCCTGTGGCTTGGGCTTCGTGGTCAACATCAAAGGCGAGCAATCGCACGAGATCATCCTCAAGGGAATCGAGATCCTGATCAACCTGGCGCATCGCGGCGCGTGCGGCTGCGATCCTGAGACCGGCGACGGCGCTGGCATTCTGATTCAAATCCCTCACAAGTTTTTCGCGCGCGAATGCGCCACGCTCGGCTTCACGCTCCCGCCCGCGGGTGAGTATGGAGTGGGCATGGTATTCCTGCCCGTCGAGCCGTCCAATCGCTTACTGGCGGAGGGGATTCTGGAGCGCATCGCGCGCGAGGAAGGCTTAACGGTTCTAGGCTGGCGCGATACGCCGGTGAACGCGGATGCCATCGGCCGCGTGGCGCGCGCATCGCAGCCTTATATCGAGCAGATTTTCATAGCTGGCGCACCTGGCATGACTGAAGACCAGCTCGAACGCAAGCTGTACGTCATACGCAAGCGCGCTGAAACCGAAATCGCGGCCTCGAATCTGCCGGACAAAGGCTTCTTCTACATTCCGTCGCTTTCGGCGCGCACCATCATCTACAAAGGTTTGCTGCTGGCTCCGCAGATCGCCGAATTTTATAACGAGCTTGCTGATCCGGACGCGATGAGCGCGCTCTGCCTGGTCCACCAGCGCTTTTCCACCAATACGTTTCCATCCTGGCAGCTCGCTCATCCCTACCGTTATCTCTGTCACAACGGCGAGATCAACACCGTGCGCGGCAACGTGAACTGGATGCATGCGCGCCAGAAGGTGCTCGCGTCCGAGCTTTACGGCGATGACTTGAAGAAAGTATTTCCAGTGATCGCACCCAACGGAAGCGACTCAGCCTCGCTCGATAACGCTGTCGAAGCGCTCACGCTCGCCGGCCGCAGCCTTCCACATGTGATGGCCATGCTGATTCCCGAAGCCTGGGATGGCGACGGCGCCATGCATCCGGACAAAAAGGCGTTCTACGAATATCACGCTTCCCTGATGGAGCCCTGGGATGGTCCTGCTGCTGTAGCGTTCACGGACGGCCGCGTAATCGGCGCCACGCTGGACCGCAATGGTCTGCGGCCTGCGCGTTATCTCGAAACCCACGGCGGCCTGCTGATCATGGCGTCTGAAACTGGCGTGCTGCCGGTCGCGCCGCAAGAAATAAAGTTCAAAGGACGCCTGCAGCCTGGAAAAATGCTGCTGGTGGATACCACCGAGGGCCGCATCGTTCCAGATGAAGAAATGAAGCAACGCCTCTGGAGCCGCCAGCCCTACGCCGAGTGGCTGAAGGATAACCAGATCACGCTCGACAGCCTGCCTGAGCCGCCGCGCGTCTATGATTCCGATCTGCAAAGCATCCTGATGCGCCAGCGCGCGTTCGGATATACCGATGAAGATTTGCGCATTCTGCTGGCTCCCATGGCGTCCACTGGTGATGAAGCCATAGGTTCCATGGGAACCGATACGCCGCTAGCGTGCCTCTCTGACAAGCCGCAGCCCCTGTTCCATTACTTCAAGCAGTTGTTCGCGCAAGTCACCAATCCGGCTATCGATCCGATTCGCGAAGAACTGGTGATGTCGCTCACCAGCTACATCGGCACCGAACGCAACATCCTGGAAGAAACGCCGCAGCACTGCCACACGTTGAAGCTGCCGAATCCGCTGCTCACCAACCGCGATCTCGAAAAACTGCGCCGCGTCTCCACCAGCGATCTCCTCGCCACCACTCTCCCGCTGTTGTTTCGCGTCGCGGGCGGCGAAAAGGAACTGGAACGCGCGCTGGACGGTCTGTGCCGCAGTGCATCGCTGGCCGTAAAATCGCGCTACACCTTACTGATTCTGTCCGATCGCGGCACCGATGAAGAATACACGCCCATCCCCAGTCTCCTGGCTCTCTCGGCCGTCCACAATCATCTGGTGCGCGAAGGGTCGCGCACACAAGTAGCGCTAATCATCGAATCCGGCGAGCCGCGCGAGGTAATGCACTTCGCGCTGTTGATTGGCTATGGCGCGAGCGCCGTGAATCCATATCTCGCTATCGAAACGCTGGAGGATCAAGCCACGCGCGGCCATCTGCCCGCCGGCGTCACCTTCGAAAAGGCGCTCAAGAATTACAAGAAGGCTATCAACAAAGGGCTCCTCAAGGTCTTCTCCAAAATGGGGATTTCGACGCTGCAGAGCTATCGTGGCGCGCAGTGCTTCGAAGCCATCGGCCTCAATAAAGGGCTGGTGGATCGCTACTTCACCGGAACTGCGTCACGCATTGAAGGCGTCGGCCTGGAAGTTCTCGCGCGCGAGGCTAAGCTCAAACACGATCACGCGCTTCAACCGGTTTCTGACACCAACACCGAGCTCGACATCGGTGGAAGCTATCAATTTCGCTCGAGCGGCGAGTATCATCTCTTCAATCCGGGCACTGTGAGCAAGCTGCAGCACGCCGTCCGGCAGTCGAGCTTCGCCACTTTCCAGGAGTACACGCAACTCATCGATAGTCAGAGCCACGATCTGTGCACGCTGCGCGGCCTGATGAATCTGAAACTGGCCGCGCAGCCCGTGCCGATCGAAGAAGTGGAGCCGGCGAGTGAAATCGTGAAGCGCTTTGCCACCGGCGCCATGTCGTTCGGATCCATTTCGAAGGAGGCGCACGAGACGCTGGCCATCGCGATGAACCGCATCGGCGGACGTTCCAATACTGGAGAGGGCGGGGAAGACGAAGCCCGCTTCGCGCGCGATCCGAACGGCGATTGGCGGCGCAGCGCCATCAAGCAGGTCGCGTCGGGCCGCTTCGGTGTTACGGCGAACTATCTGGTGAACGCGGACGAGCTGCAAATCAAGATCGCACAAGGCGCCAAACCTGGCGAAGGCGGGCAACTGCCCGGACACAAAGTGGACGAAGTGATCGCGCGTGTACGTCACTCCATTCCCGGCGTTCCGTTGATCTCGCCGCCTCCGCATCACGACATTTATTCCATCGAGGATTTGTCCCAGCTCATCTACGATCTCAAGAACGTCAACCCCAAGGCGCGCATCTCGGTAAAGCTGGTTGCCGAAGTCGGTGTTGGCACCGTGGCCGCCGGAGTCGCCAAGGCGCATGCCGACCTGGTGCTGATCAGCGGGCACGACGGAGGCACGGGAGCCTCGCCGCTCACTTCCATCAAACATGCCGGCATCCCCTGGGAACTGGGTCTCGCCGAAGCGCAGCAGGTGCTGGTGCTGAACGACCTTCGCAGCCGCATCCGCGTGCAGACCGACGGCAAGCTGCAAACCGGCCGCGACGTCACCATCGCCGCCTTGTTGGGAGCTGAAGAATTCGGATTCTCCACCGCGCCCCTGGTTTCCATGGGCTGCATCATGATGCGCAAGTGCCATTTGAATACCTGCCCGGTCGGCATCGCGACCCAGGATCCCGTGTTGCGCCAGAAATTCACCGGGACGCCCGAGAACGTCATCAACTTCTTCTTCTATATCGCCGAAGAGGTTCGCCAGTGGATGTCGAAGCTCGGCTTCCGCAACATGGATGAGATGATCGGCCGCGTCGACAAAGTGGAAATGCGGCACGCCGTGGAGCACTGGAAAGCCCGCGGTCTCGATTTCTCAACCATTCTCTACAACCCGCAAGTTCCTCGCCGCGTTGGCCGCCGCTGCACCATCGCTCAGGACCACGGACTCGAAAGGGCCTTGGACCACGAGCTGATCGCTTACGCGCAGGAATCCATCAAGCAGTGCACCCCCGTTGAACAGAAGCTTGAGATCCGTAACACCCATCGCACCGTCGGCGCGATGCTTTCAGGAGAAATCGCCCGCCGCTATGGATCGCACGGGCTTCCGGAAGACACCATCCGCTTCCACTTCTCGGGATCGGCAGGCCAAAGCTTCGGCGCGTTTTTGGCCAAGGGCGTCACGCTGACGCTCGAAGGCGACGCGAACGATTATGTCGGCAAGGGGCTATCCGGCGGCAAGCTGGTGGTTTATCCGCCGCGCACCTCCACGTTTCTGCCGGAGGAAAACATGCTGGTCGGCAACGTGGTGCTCTACGGCGCAACCAGCGGATCGGCGTTCTTCAACGGCATGGCGGGCGAGCGATTCGCGGTCCGCAATTCCGGCGCAACAGCCGTGGTGGAAGCCGTTGGCGATCACGGCTGCGAATACAT
>PMOK01000300.1 GCA_003162425.1 Bryobacterales bacterium
TGCTGCAACGACAACAACTGTCTGCGGCCCAAGCGCAAGACAGCCGTGGCTTCCATCAACATCGATCCAGCAGCTAAGGCCGAGACCATCTCAATACCGGCCGGCTACACCGAGTTCCGGAAAGCCTCCACTGCTGTGCAGAATCCACAATCCTCCGGCATCGGCTTCTTCCTGCTAACCACGTTCGCGGCCGGCCTCGCAGCCATCTTCACCCCCTGCGTGTTTCCGATGATCCCGTTCACGGTTTCGTATTTCATCAACCGCAACTCCAGCTCTAAGCGCGATGGCGTAGTACAAGCCGTCATCTTCTGTGTGGGCGTCATCGTATTCTTCACTGGCCTCGGTCTAATCACGAAAGCAATCGCCGGACCCATCGGAGTGGTCAAGCTAGGCAACAGCCCGTGGGTCAACAGCTTTATCGGACTGGTGTTCATCGTGTTCGGATTGAGTTTGCTGGGCGCCTTTGAGCTGACGCTGCCTTCGGGACTTCTCACCAAGCTGAATCAAGCTTCAGAAGGCGGCGGGTACTTCGGCACGCTGATCATGGGCCTGACGTTCACGCTGACCTCTTTCGCCTGCATTGGACCAATCGTTGGTCCGCTGCTAGTCGCCTCCGTGCAAACCGGCGGGATTCAACCAGTACTTGGCATGGCGTCGTTCGCCACTGGATTGGCCCTTCCGTTTTTCGTGCTGGCTCTATTTCCTTCCTTTTTGAAGAAACTGCCAAAGAGCGGCGGCTGGTTGATGCGCGTTAAAGTGGTGCTCGGATTTATCGTGCTGGCTGTTTCGATCAAGTATCTGAGCACAGCCGATCAGATTCTTCAAACCAATTTGATCTCGCGCGAGCTGTTTATCGCCGCTTGGGTAGTGCTCTTCGCCCTGCCCGGCCTTTACTTGCTCGGATTCCTGCGCTTGGAAGGTATTCAGTCCGACGAACCTTTGGGCGTGGGGCGAATGCTGCTCGGCTCAGTATTTCTAATCTTTTCCATCAGCCTGCTGCCTGGATTGTTCGGAGCAACGTTGGGCGAGTTGGAAGCCGCCATCCCTGTGCAGGCGAAAACCACTTCGCTTGGCGCCGCAGGCACAGAGGCTGGCGGGCCTGTCTGGATGAAGAACCAATACAAGGAAGCGCTAGCCAAAGCCCGCGCGGAAAACAAGCTGGTGTTCGTCAACTTCACCGGCAACGCGTGCACCAATTGCCATTGGATGAAAGCGAACATGTTCCCGCGCCCGGAAATCGCACCGCTGCTGAAAGACTTCGTCCTGGTGGATCTGTACACAGACGGAAACGACACGGCATCCGAGGAGAACGCGAAAATGGAAGAGGAGCGTTACAAAACCGTTTCCCTGCCCTTCTATGTAATTCTCGATCCCGACGAACACGTCATCGCAACATTCCCGGGTTCAACGCGCGACGTGCAACAGTTCGCCAGTTTCCTCAAGTCCGGAACCAATACCAAGCTCGCCAACAAGACCCCATGAAGACTCTTCCCGGCCGGTTACGGCGTGAAGACCTCCGGGAATCAGGGAAGCGGTTAGGCAACCAGCACATCGAAGAAGCGACCAGACTGTTAACGAACTGAATAACCGAATAACCGAATAACCGAATAACTCAGCCGGTGTTTCTGGTTGATCTTGCTAGAAACAGCTCGCCTGCGAGCGTTTCTTGTTCCTTGTCGCCGGCCGCCTTCCATTTGGCTAGCGCTTTTTCCCGGAGCCCATCCAGCAACTCGAATTGGCGGCGCGCTTCCAGCACTCTTCCTCTCTGCTCCACCACTTTCGCCTCCGACTGCTGCTCGAGATTCTCGATGCCTCGAATTCTGTCGTGCACATGAAGCCGGAAAGAATCTAGGTTCTCGAGCTCCCCGCCAGGCACTGAGCGTTGCGCCAGTACTTCCTGCTGAGATTTCGCGAACTCGTTACGAACTAGCTGCTTGGCGTCGACTAACGCTTGCCGTTCCTCTCGCACCTGTTGCAGCTTGAGCTCCTCGATGTTGAGTTGTTCCAAACGCCAGCGCCGGACCCTTTCGAGCGGAAAGTTGAAGCGCTTCATCCCGCCAGCTTGGCCAGTTCACGCATCTGGGCCATGGTCTCGTCGAACGGGGTGTGCGACGCGTTGTCCTGTTTCAAGAAATCGAGTAGCTGCGGCCGAAGCCGGATGGCCGCGTCCAACTTGGGATTCGCGCCGCTGGCGTAGGCGCCCAGGTTAATCAAGTCTTCGGCGCGCTGATGAGTGGCCATGGCATCGCGGATTTTGAGCGCGGCATCGCGCTGCTCGGGACTGTAGAGCCGCGGCGCCAGCCGGCTCACCGATTGCAGAACATCGATAGCCGGGTAATGCCCCGCCGCGCCGAGCTCGCGCGAAAGAATGATATGGCCATCCAGGATGGCGCGCACGGCATCGCAAATCGGCTCGTTAAAGTCGTCGCCTTCCACCAGCACCGTAAAGAAACCCGTGATGGAGCCTTTGCGGAAGCGCCCCGCGCGCTCGAAGATCTTTGGAAGCAGGTTGAAAACAGATGGCGTGTAGCCCTTCTGGCTAGGCGGCTCGCCGGCTGCCAGGCCAATCTCGCGCTGCGCCATGGCCAATCGCGTCACCGAATCCATTACCAGCAGAACGTCCGCCCCTTGATCGCGGAAATATTCCGCGACAGCCAGCGCGACGAACGCGGCGCGGATTCTGAGCGGCGCTGGCCGGTCTGAAGTAGCCACTACCAGCACCGAGCGTTTCAGCCCATCCGGACCGAGCTCATGCTCGATAAAATCGCGCACTTCGCGATTTCGTTCCCCGATCAGCGCAACCACGCTCACGGTCGCCGAACTGTGCCGCGACATCGCGCCCAGCAGCGTGCTCTTGCCAACACCGCTGCCGCCGAAAATCCCGATCCTCTGGCCCTTGCCGCAAGTCAGCAGGCTATCGATAGCGCGGATGCCCGTCGCGAGCGGCTGGCCAATGGGTTCCCGATCCAGCGGGCCCGGAGCCGCGGCATACAAGTCGTACGGTTCCTTGGCCCCGATCGGGCCAAGTCCATCCAACGGCTTTCCGAAGCCATCGATCACCCGGCCCAGTAACTCGGGGCCGGCTTCCATGCGGGCGTCTTCTTTGCGGGCCGTAATCGGATCGCCCAGATGCAGGCCGTCGGTTTCTTCGAGCGGCATCGAGAGCACCCGGCCGTTGCGAAATCCGATGACCTGGGTGCGAATCACACGCCCGTCCTTGGTGCTGATTTCGCAGAAATCGCCGATCGCGGCAGCCGGCCCGTTCGATTCCACCAGCAGACCCACCAACTCCGTTACATTCCCGATCCAGCGGCAGGTCTCTATCTTGGCCAGCCTTTCGTGATAGGGCGCGAGTTTCATCATACTCTCCGCACCAGGTCCGCAAGCCCGCGCTCAATCTCCGACAGTTGAGTTTCCACCGATGCGTCCAGGGAGCCGCGGCTTGAACCGAGAATCGCCGCGCCACGCTCCAAACCCGGATCCGCGACCACCTCCACGCGTTGTGGCAGCCCCATCTTTCCCAGAAATTGCTTGACCATCGGAGCATCCTCCGGCCGGATCCGGACCGTATGCACTTCGCGCGCCTCGATTTTTTCGAGCGCTGCCTTCACCAGCCCTAACAATGCGTCTGGCGCCACGGTCAACTCCCGATGCAAAACCCGCCGCGCAATCGCCAGCGCCAGCGCCACTACGTCTTCTTCCGCTTCCTGGCGAAAACGCTGCCGCATCCCCGACATTTCTTCGATTGCCCGCGCCATCCGGACATTCATGGCTTCTAATTGCGCGCCCATCTCCTGGCGAACCGACGCCTGGCCCTCCTGAACGCCTTGCTGATGGGCGGCCCGTATCTTCTGCTCCGTGTCCTCCCCGCTCCGCGAGTTCCTGCCACCACCTTCGGAAGCTCGCGGCGGGACATACTCGCTGGCTTGCCCTCCCGTCTCACGATGCTCTTCAATCGAGCCAACGCTGCGCCATGCGATCGGCTCCATTGGGATGCCACCCCGGTGCACCTTAGACGACATACTGCTCTCCCACTGTGCCTTTCAGGCTGATCACGCCTTCGGCTTCCAGTTGCCGTACCACGGCGATGATCTGCTGCTGGCCCGCCTCTACTTCCTTGATCTTCACCGGACCCAGAGCATCCATGTCTTCCTTCAACATTTCGGCGCCGCGCTGCGACATGCCCTCTAGAAAGTGAGCTCTCAGCTGCTCGCTGGTGCCCTTCAATGCCACCGTGAGGACCTTGCGGTCTATCTTGCCCAGCACCTCCTTGATGGACTCCTGGCCCAGCAACAGCAGGTCTTCGAACACGAACATCAAGTGACGAATGGTCTCCACCAGGTTGGGATCGTTTTGCTCGATCCCTTCCAAAATTTCCTTGCTGGTGCCCGAGTCCAAACGATTGAACATTTCCGAGACGGCGCGGACGCCGCCGTACGATTCGCGGCTCAGCTCACCCAGGTCTTTCAGCTTTTTTCCGATGATCGCCGCAATCTTCGAGATAATGTCCGGCGAGATCTGGTCCAGGTTGGCCATACGCAACGCCACGTCGGCGCGCAGTTCCGCGGGCAGTGAGATCAACAGTCCCGCGGCCTGCGAAGCGTTCAAATGCGAGAGGATCAGGGCAATCGTCTGGGGATGCTCATTGTGAATAAACTTGGCGAGCTGTTGCGGGTCGGCTTTTTGCAACGTGTCGAAGCTGGCCGTTTCCGATCCCAGCGTCTTCATCAGCCGGTCCAGCATTTTCCTGGCGTGTTCCGGGCCGAAGGCGGTGATCAGCATTTTCTTGGCGAAGTCAACACCGCCTTTCAGCACGAAATCGCGCGCCACGGACATCTGGTAGAACTCCTCCAGAGTGGCCTCGGCTTGTTCGTTGCTGATGTTGGTGATGCGGGCAACCTCGTGCCCGATAAGTTGCACCTCTTCCTCGTCCAACTGCCGCAGAATTTCGCCGCTGGCCTGATCCCCGAGGATAACCATCAGGATCGCGCATTTGCGAATCCCGGAGACTTGCTGGACTGCTTCTACGTTTTGAATCACGGCGTTAGTGCTTTGGCTCGCTCATCCAGGATCTTAAGACGTGAGCCATGGAGCTGGAATCCTTCTTGGCTTGTTCTACGATGTGCTTGGTTAACACCTCAGCTTTTTTGGTGACCGGCGGAAGCTTCAACGCATTCAGTGCATCCATTTCCTGTTTCTGACGAAGCGCTGTCTGTTCGGCGAGCTGGTTCTCGATTCGTTTATTCAGATCGACCGGCGGGGCGGCGAGTTGCGGAGCCATCTCGACTGATTCCACCGGGCCGCGCCGCAGGAGCCTGACGACCATCACCAGCAGCGACAACATCACCGCCACGCCCACTCCCGCTCCTATCAGCACGAACTTGTTCTTCAGGGCCTGCTCATACCAGGGCGGCGGCGCTGGCGGCGCGGGCTTGGCCGAAGGGGAAATAGGCTCCGGATTCAGAGTGGCCTCGAACGGCATAGTCTCTACCACTAATTGGTCTCCCCGCTCGGCCGAGAACCCGATCACGCCCGCCACCAGGTCGTGAATCGTCTTCAGCTTCTCAGCCGACGGCGGCTCTACAATACGCTTGGCCTTTGGTCCGCTACCCTCCGTCCGGACGTCGGAATCCACCAGGAGTGAAACGGACATGCGTTTGACGGTGCCCTGAGGCAGACGGACGTGGCGGACGGTGTGGCTGGACTGATAAGCGATGTTTTCCGTGCGTCTGGTGACGCCGTTCGAGCCGTTCCCCGGACGAGAGGTCGGCCTGGGCAGGTTCGAGGCAGTTCCCGGCACGCCGGTAGCAATGGCGCCGCCGCTGATATCTTCCGTCTTCTGCGAAGTCACCATCACGGATTTGCTTGGATCGTAGGATTCCTCGCTTTGTTCCGCGCTCGAGAAATCGCATTCCACAGACGCTGTAGCTCGAAACTTGTCAGCCCCCAACAGCGGCTCCAAGGAAGTGTTGATTTTGGCCAGCAAGTCGTGTTCAATCTTCTGACGATAATCGATCGCGCCTTCCGACGGTTCCGGATCATCCGGAGATGGGGCCTTGCGAGCCTGGTTCAGCAAATTCCCGCGCATATCTACCACCGAGACCGCTTCCGGGACTAGGCCTTCGACGGCACTGGCCGTCAATTGGCATATCGACGCAACATTCTGCGCCGATAGCTGCGATCCAGCCCGCAGCTTTACCAGAACGCTGGCTTTGGCTGGCTGGTGCGATTCCAGGAAGATAGATTCCTTGGGGAAAGTAATATGGACCCTGGCCTGTTCCACTTCCGCCAGCGACATCACCGAGCGCTCCAGCTCGCCCTCCAGGGCCCGATGATAGTTCACCTGCTCGGCGAAGTCGCTGGCGCCGAAGTTCGTCTTGTCAAACAGTTCAAAACCGATCCGCCCGCTCTTCGGGATGCCCGAGGCGGCCAGTTGGAGACGCAGCTCGGCCACTTTGGCGGAGGGAACCAGCACAACCGTTCCGTTGTCCGACAGGCGGAATTCGGACCCGTTCTCGCGGACCTTCGCCAGTATCGCGGCCGCATCTTCAGCGGAAAGCGCGCTGTATAGCGGACGGAAATCCCGTTCCTCATGCCAGTGCGAGAACGCGACCAAAGCGGCCACCACTGCTCCCGCGGCAATCAGTATCGAGAGGCTTTGCTTCCATGTCAGGGTGTTCAGCAGGCGTTTCATGGGCTCTTTTGACTAGCTGCCTACATCTGCATTTTCATTACTTCCTGGTAGGCAGATATCACTTTGTTCCTTACCTGCAGGAACAAGTCGAAGCTCATTTCTGCATCCTGGGTGGCAAGCGCGACCTTGTGGACCTCCTCGTCTTCGCCAGAAAGGTATTTGCCGATCGCATTCTGGGAGTTTTGCTGGAACTGCTCTACTCTTCCGATCGCATCGGAAAGGACCGATTTGAAGCTCCCCGGCGTACTCTGCGCCGGACCGGCCGGCTGCATCAAAGGTATGGCCGGAGCGTGAACAGGTGTGATTGGAAGCGGCATCGTGGTTATTTCATCAGGTTGATAGATTGCACAATCATGTCTTTGATGGCAGTCATGGCTGAGACATTGGCCTGGAAGTTGCGCGAGGCGCCCATCAGGTTCACCATGTCTTCAGACGGATTAGAGCGGGGATACGCCACATACCCGTCTTTGTCCGCGTCCGGATGGCCGGGCATGTACCGTTTCTCTGGATCCCGCGTGTCTTGGATCACATCGGAAACCTCCACGCCCGTGACGCCGGAACCCATCTCGGTTTGAAAGACCGCCGAAAACGGGGAACCTTGCGGCGCACTGGTGAACACCGCGTCTTTGCGCCGGTACGGCCCGCCCTCCGGAGTACGCGTGGTTTCCGAGTTCGCGAGGTTTTCCACCAGCAACTCGGCCCGCGTGCGCTCGGCCGCCATCCCGGAAGCGCTGACCGAAAGTACCGAAAACAGGCTCATCCCGACTTACCCTCCTGGATGGCGTCAGTCATTATCTTCAGCTGGGTCTTGATCAATGCCGATGCCATGTTAAACCGCAGTGAGTTTTCCGCAAGCAAGCGCGCTTCTCGATCCATGCTGACGTTGTTGCCATCGTTCTTCACAACCAAACCCTGTGTTTCCACAACGTTGGGACTTCCATTCTTGATCTGGCTCATGAACTCGAACTGAAAATCGATATCTTTGGACTTATAGCCCGGTGTATCCGCGTTGGCTATATTGGAAGCTACGAGCTTCTGTCGAGCGCTCAACAGGTCCATGTAATGCTCAAGCTGATCTCTGATGCCTTCCACCACGATGCCCACCATTGCAACCTGGCCGCCAAACGCCACGTCACATACTTTGCAATCAACTAGTGCGGTTCACCAGGCAATAATCTGTCCCAAGACAACAGAATGCCGTTCCGAAGTGGGGCATGGGTACCGATCTGGAAGCGCAGGGGGAGGCTCGTGGGAAGAAACCAACACCTTTCCCACTTGGAGTATGCCCCTGGGGGGTAGATCCCTATAGAACGACCACCTGGAGGGGGACTAGGTACTTTCCCCCCCTGGTTTAAGCATTACCTGAAATTGATCCCGTACCAGTACCCCTGTAGAATCGAAGTTCGACGCCGATAGGCTAGACATGAGCGAAAGTTTTGCGACAATCGAAAATAAGGAAGCACGTCCAAATCTCTTGGAGGCCAGAAAGGGAGTGATTCGCGTTCTGATCGCCGATGATCACCCCATCGTGCGGGATGGCCTAAATAAGCTCCTCAGCCTGGAAGAGGACGTGCAAGTGGTGGGAGAAGCCTCCGACGGATGCGAGGTTCTGGACAAGGTCCAGGAGCTGGACCCCGACGTTCTCCTGCTCGATCTTCGCATGCCCAACCTGGATGGGCTCAGTGCCTTGCAGGCGCTCCAACAAACCAACAAGCGCACGCGCGTCATCGTTCTTACAGCGTCCGAGGACAAGAACGAATTCGTGCAGGCCATGAAGCTGGGCTGCTCGGGCATCGTGTTGAAACAGACCGCGCCGGAGTTGATCGTAAAAAGCATTCGCAAAGTTCATGGCGGCGAAATCTGGCTGGATTCAAATACCACGGCGGC
>PMOK01000149.1 GCA_003162425.1 Bryobacterales bacterium
GTGTGCTCCTTGTGAAGCATCAGCTTGGGCATGTCCAGGCCAGCCCTGTTGTACACGCAACCAGTGGAGTCACTAGCCGCAATCACCCGGCAGCCTGCACCATGCAGCAGATTCGCCGCGATAGAACCTGCGTTTCCGAAGCCTTGCACTACCACTCGGGCGTCTTTCACTGGAAGATGCAGATGCTCGCAGGCGGATCGAGTCGTGTAGAAAACTCCGCGCCCTGTGGCTTCGTTACGTCCCAGCGAGCCGCCCAGAGCGATAGGTTTGCCGGTTACGACGCCCGGAACCGGATACCCCTTGGTCATGCTGTAGGTGTCCATGATCCAGGCCATGGTTTGCGGATTGGTATAGACATCCGGAGCGGGGATGTCTTGTTTCGGTCCAATCATAGGCAGAATCGCACTCGTGTACCGGCGAGTGAGGTGCTCCAACTCCGTCATCGTCATATCTTTCGGATTGCAAGTGACTCCGCCTTTTCCACCTCCGAACGGGATGTTTACAACTCCGCACTTCCAGGTCATCCAGGTGGCCAGGGCTTTGACTTCGTCCAGCGTTACGTTGGGATGATAACGAATACCACCTTTGGCGGGACCGCGAACGGTGCTGTGTTGCACGCGGTAGCCTTCAAACCTGCGAACGTGGCCGTTGTCCATTCGAACCGGCAGCGTGACCATCAGAATACGCTCCGGGTATTTGATCATTTCACGAACATCCGTTTCGAGACCCAGCGCGTCGGCTGCGATATCGAAATTTTCTAAAGCTACGTCATAAGCATTTTTCTCGACAGCTGCTGCTAACATGGCAACAACTCTCCTTTCTACTACGCCTCCATCTTCGAGGTTGGCGAGTCCTTTATTTATCTTGAACTTCGAACCGCAGTTTCAGATAAGCCTGCGGCTTGGAGTCCGCGGACCCGCTAGCGTGAAATAGCAATCCACGGGCCATGGCGAAGTGGTTTTGTTCCCAACCAGAAACCGCTGCTGTTCACGTTTTGGTGGTGGTTCTCGGGTGGCTCACAACACTCAATGTCGTTAAAGTACGCAGCTCTTTTGGCCCTCACCAAGTAGGGACTGTATGCCAGCTCCAGCCCGTCCCGGCGCTGAGGGGCTGCGCGCCCATCGTCGCCGGAGCATGAGTTGAGAATCGGCTATCGCGGGTAGCGTCCAGCGGCGGCCAACAGTTGCCGCTCAACAACACGTTTGTCGAGGTTGAACTTGAGTAATCGCGCCGTTGCTTTTCCCTCAGCCGTGAGTGGCTCGATTACTGCTCCTTGAAGGACGAAGTGATCATCCCAACTGTGGCGCCGCGGGTGGAAGAGGCTCACGAACGCGCCAGTCTTGGAATCGAGCGAACCGACATCGCTACCCTTCCACGCATTGCATCGAAGGCAGGCATAGGCTAGATTGTCGGCTTCTGATAAACCGCCATGTTTGCGGCTGATGATGTGATCGATCTGATGCGGTGAATAAGAATCGTCTTCATGAAGGAGGCAATACTCACACCGATACACGGCCCGTTCTGCCACGAATCGCCGCTGCGATTCGCTTACATCATTTGACAAGCTGCGTGTGTTGGCGCGCCCGCGCCTTCGCCATGATCATGATGTGCTCGAGCTGCAGGTAGTCGTCGAGTTCAGATTGCTCTTCCGATGAAATACTACCGTCCTTGGACCGCTCCACCAACTCCGCCACGCGCTGCTGGACGCCATCGGAGGGACGGAACGCAACTACCGATTCCGGCGTTGTGCCTGCCGCGATAAAGTCAATAATCTCGTCGTATGACTTGGTCGCCATCGTTTATTCACCAAGATCCAAACGGCTAAACGTCAATTCAAGCATAACGCCGAATGAGACCCGATGCTCCACCTAAGACGCCAGCTCCTTGTATACTACTCATGAAGCTGGTGGCCAAAGAAGAAATGCCAGTTCAAATGTTCCCGCCCCTTCGCGTCGCCTTAATCGGCGACCACAATCCCTCGGTGATCGCCCACCAGGCCATTCCGAAGGCGTTGCTGCTGGCAGCTTTGCCAGGCGGAGTAGCAGTCGAGCCAGTTTGGACCCACACATCGTCAATCACCGGCCGGGATGAAGAGTTCGCGGGGTTCGACGGTATCTGGTGCGTTCCAGCCGGCCCATATGCGAACGACGCCGGGGCCTTGGCCGCCATCCGATTCGCTCGAGAGAATAGCGTCCCTTTTCTCGGAACGTGCGCCGGATTCCAGTACGCGCTCATCGAATATGTCCGCAATGTCTGCGGTATCCAAATGGCCGATCATCAGGAAACCGCACCGGATGCGGCCCAGCTTGTGATTACCAGACTGGCCTGCTCTCTGGTGGAACAGACGGAAGAACTCCTGCTTGCACCCAGCGGCATCGTCCGCCGCGCCTACGGAGTCGAGCGCATCACGGAAGGGTATCATTGCAATTTCGGCGTGAATCCGGAATTTGAGCCGGTGTTTCTGGAAAACGGTTTTCAGCCCGTGGCCCGCGATCTGGCTGGCAATTTGCGTGGAGTCGAGCTGACAACGCACCCATTCTTTGTGGCGACTCTGTTCCAGCACGAGCGCCGTGCGTTACGCGGCGAACACTCTCCCATAGTCAATGCATTTGTGCTCGCGATGGCTAGCCGGGCACCCGCCGGCATCCGCGTAAGTCATAATACTTTCACAAAAACTTTACTTTAATCTCATGCCAGGCGCTTGCGGAAAACCCCAGCTAGCGCGTCCAATGGATCATGACTGCAATTCGAGCGCTTTTATTCCCGGTCCTGGCCGCCGCATTGCCCGCCCTGGCGGCGCAGCAGCCATCCACCTCGGCCCAGCAGCCATCTACCTTGGCGCAGGGTGGGGCCTCCGCGACCGGATTCGTAGGTAGCCAAGCTTGTAAGACCTGCCATCCCGACGTCTGGTCGAAATTTTTTAAGAACCCGCACTTCAAGAGCGTCGCCTCCGGCAAGGAGACGCCCGAACATACGGGATGCGAAGGCTGCCACGGTCCGGGGCAAGCTCACATCGAAGCCCACGGAGGGAAGGCTACGATTATCGCGTTTTCCCAGCTCGAGCCGAAAAAGATCCTGGACAACTGCCTGCGCTGCCACTCCCAGACACTTTCCCGCGCCAACATCCGGGGCTCAGCGCACACCGAGAACGATGTTGTGTGCACCAGTTGCCACTCCATCCACGCGTCTACTACGCCGAAGTTTCTGCTGGCGAAAGTGCAATCGGAGCTGTGCTACGGATGTCACGCCGATGTTCGCTCCCAATTCTCCATGCCGTTCAAGCATCGTGTCAACGAAGGCGTGATGACCTGTAGCGATTGCCATAACCCGCACGGCACGTTCGCGCCTACCTGGGGAACAGCCAGCCGGAATTCCATGGTGAAACAAGTAGAGGGCAATGAGGAGGCTTGCATCAAATGCCATGCAGAAAAACGCGGTCCTTTCGTTTATGAGCACCCTCCGGTTCGTGTCGAAGGCTGCGAAATCTGCCATTATCCGCACGGCTCGCCGAACTCGCGGCTGCTGCGCCGGCCGGTAGTATTCACCATGTGTCTGGAATGCCATAACGGCGCCCCAGGCTTTGGCCGGACCGCTCAGGGAGATCCGGTGCCGTTCCAATTTCATAACCTGCGGTCGCCGCTTTATCAGAACTGCACCAACTGTCACAGCCACATTCACGGCTCCAACACGAGCGCGTTCTTTTTGAAATGAGGCGCCCAATGAAGACACTAATCCTTACACTAATCACGGCCGCCGCATGTTGTGCGCAACAGGTTGTAACGCCCACTCAAGACCCGGTTGGTCCGCCGGCAGGCGACAACACGTCGGACTACAATATCGTCAACTCCTTCGAAACCGGCTACCGCTTCGTCTCCGTGGGTGGCGATCCGGAGGCGTACAAAAGCCAGGTGAACTACGACAACGGCGTGCGCCTGCTCGGAAGCTCCTTCGGTATGTACTCGCGCGATGGTCATGGCAAGTATTTCGACGAACTCACGCTTACCACCGTGGGCCTGGGTGGCGATCCTTACGAATCCGCCACGCTGCGCATCGCCAAAAACAACCTGTATCGCTTCGATATGACCTGGCGGTTGAACGATTATTACAATCCCGGCCTCACCAGCGCGGGCCAATCGGGCGGGAATTTTCGAGACACGCGCTTCACCTCTCAGGATGACGATCTCACTCTGTTCCCGCAATCGAAAATCAAATTCTTCATCGGATATTCGCGCTCCGTGCAGGAGGGTCCTGAGATCACTAACGTCGGTGGCCTCTTTGCAACCACTCAAACGCCCGCAGTGGCCGGCCAGGATACCACCGGGTTCACGTCGCTGCGGGATGCGACCAACGAGTATCGCTTGGGAAATGAATTCCAACTTCTGGGAGTCACGGTCAACTGGATGCACGGCTGGCAGGACTTCAAGGAAGATTTCCTGACGCCGCCCGTCGCAAGCGGCACGCCGGCCACGCTACTCACGAATCCCTATCACGGCACCAGTCCGTATTGGCGCGTGGGACTCTTCACCAATAGGAAATGGTTCAACCTGAACGGCCGCTTCACCTATACGGGCACGCGCCGGGCTTATGTGTCGGATCAGAGCCCCTTCCTCCCTGCTGCCGGTCCTAATCTGGGCGTGTTTCAGGTGGTGACCATGGGAACCGGCAATCGCCCGGCCGCCACCGGCAATTTGACAATCACTTTTCTTCTGGGACCAAAGCTCACGCTTACCAACAGCACCGGTCTCTACAACATTCGCACGGAGGGCGATTACGAATTCCTGCAGCTAAACAACGGAACCGGGCAGTTCGTAACTCAGGATTTTCAATACCTCGGCATACGCACCATCACTAATAGAACCGACTTGAACTACCAGTTCCGGAAATGGATCGGGTTCTTTGCCGGATATGATTATTCGGACCGGTCCATTGGCAGCATCCTCACTCTGGGCGCGCCGCTTTACGAGCAAACCAACATCTTGAACGCGGGCGTTTTCGGTGTGAGAGCCCGGCCGCTTCCAGCGCTCACCATCCTACTGAGCGGCGAGGTGGGCCACGCCAATCGCCCCTTCGCTCCCAAGAGCGACAAGAATTATCAGACGCTGAACGCGCGGGTCCAATACAAAAAGAAAAGTCTAATGCTCTCGGCCTACGCGCAAACCAACTACAACAACGATTCCATTTCGCTCACGGCCTACAGTTCTCACGCCAGAACGTATGCGGCCAACGTCTCATGGGCGCCACTCGCCTGGCTCTCGTTCAATGCCGATTACGTGAAACTGCACCTGGACACTCTGGGCGGCCTTTCGTTCTTCGACTCGGGTGAGTTGCTTCAGAACCAATACTCGCTCTACATCAGCAATCTGCACACTGGAAATATCGGGCTGCGGTTCGCGCTCGGCAAGCGCGTCGATTTGTATGCGGGCTACAGCCACATTCAAGATACCGGCGATGGCCGCAACAATCCGCTAGGAACAGGATTTGGAACTACAATCCCAGAGTTCCAGGCTGCACAGACGTTTCCGATGAAGTACCTCTCGCCGTTGGCCCGCGTTTCCGTCCAGATCTCAAACCGCATCCGCTGGAACGTCGGATATCAATACTACGGCTATCACGAGGATTTCTTCACAGGTCAGGATTTCCTTCCCGATCACGCCTATCGCGCGCAAACTGCCTATAGCAGCGTCCTGTGGTCCTTCTGAGCCGCGACCGTAAGGGAGTCGGTGCTTATTGGGCGGGTCGGGCTTTTACAAACGTTTTACCTGAGCTTTAGGCCGGTGGCACGTCTCTTATTGTGAGAGGCAGCCATGACACCTGTACTAAAAGAAAAACACGACGCAAGGGGACGCTACGTTTGGTATTCGCTGGCCGCGATTGCCGGTGCCAACGCCGGTTTTATGCTTGGCATGCTCGGAACGCTGAACTGGCAGGAATGTCTGATCCTCATGTTCACCTTAGCCGCACTGGCCGGCGGCGCAGTCTTCACCTTTTTCGAAATGCGCTCCCTCAACTGAGAACGGCTCCTCGGTCCCGAAAGACACTCCAAGCCACCGAACCGAAGAACCGAAGAACCGAAGAACCGAAGAACTAAGCCACCCTGCGCAACTTTGTCACCCGCCCCACTTCCACCCACTCCACAACAAATATGTTCCCCGCATGATCGAAACACGCGCCATGCGGGCACACGAACTTGCCCGCGATGAACTTGTCCCGAGGCTGCTTGCGAAGCTCGCCCCACGTGTTCGAAGTATCTTCGCCCAGATGCAGGATCACCTGATTATTTCTATCCAGCAGCGTCACGCGCGCGCCTAGATCGGGAAGCACCACGTCGCCATTGCGAAAAATATTGAAGTGGCACGGCAGATTCACTCCGCTCACGAAATCCACGTGCTTGCCTTCCAAAGTGAAACGCTGCAGCCGATGGTTGGCGCGATCAGCCACTATCAAAACCGGCGCGGGCCCGCGCACGTCGCAAATAATTCCGTGCGGGCACGACACTTGGCCCGGCTCAGCGCCTAAACCGCCGAAGGTCCGGATGTACTCGCCTTTGCGGTTGTACTGATTGATAAAGCTGGACCCGTAGCCGTCCCCAACATACAAGTCGCCATTCGGAGCCACGGCCAGATTGGTGGGACTATACTTGATCGGCTTACCATCCACACCGGGCTTGTATTGTTCCGATTCCTTCGGATATCCGATCGTGAAAACCTCTTCGCCCGCGAGCGTAGTCTTCACTACCACGCCTCGCTGCGTGTCGCAAAGATAAAGAAACTCCTGCTTCCCTTCCTTCAGGATGTGCAGCCCATGCGCCCCGCCTTTAAATTCCTTGCCCCACGATTTGACGAATTTGCCATGCTGGTCAAACACCACCATGCTGTCGTTGCTTTCGCTCGACGCATTCACGGTGTGGTGAACATAAATGTGTCCCTGTGCGTCTTCGCAGACACCATGCGTGTTGCCGTAACGAATGTTGGCGGGCAGCAGCCCCCAATCATGCGTAGCCTCGTATTTATGATCGCCCTCCCCGAGAATTGGTTTCGAGCTTCCAGACTTGTTCGAGGCTCCCAGGATCAAGGGGACTCCGAGTCCAGTACCAATAAAGTTGCGCCGGCTGGTTTGCATGTGTTTATCGTATCTGAAGCCGAGCCGCGACCGGAAGGGAGCGGGCGCAGTCCCCATGGAACCACAAAATGCCATCAGTTACAACGCTTGACCTTGGTATAATGGACTCGGATAGTTTTAATTCTCTCCCAACAGAGCGGCTATCGCAATGGAGCAAGCTCTCCGCGCTGAGAACGTCGGCACTGATTTTAAGGAGACCTGCTATGGATTTCGAACACGATAGTGGCGCCGCCACGGCGCCAGCGTTGGACAAAGATACGCCCACGGCCCCGGCCGCCATTCAAGAACCAGGCACCCCAACTTACCCGGATCTTAACTCGCTGCTAGCAGCACTGGAACACGAACGAATCGCCACTCTTGCGTACTTCTATTGGCAACAGCGAGGTTGTCCGGAAGGCTCGCCCGACGACGATTGGGTGCGCGCCGAGCAACACATTCGAGAGACCCGGTAGCGCAGCGCGATACCCCGCGATTGTGGAAACATTGAGATTACGCTCATGCTTCCATTCGCCCGACAAGTCTCTCTAACGCTGTTTCTGCTCCCGCTAGCCCCCATCCCGATCCGTGCCCAAGACAACTACGAAGTGCAAGTCTATGGCGCCGACCTGGTCTCTCCCCTGCACACTATGGTGGAGTTGCATTCGAACTTCACCTTTGAGGGATCCAAAACCATGGTGGATGGAGTTCGTCCCGACAACCACGCGCTGCATGAAACTATCGAGATTACGCAAGGCATCACCAGTTGGTTTGAAACCGGCTTCTACATCTTCACCAGCTACCGCGCCGGAGAGGGCTACCAATGGGTGGGCGACCATATCCGCCCACGTGTCCGCGTCCCGGAAGAATGGCATTGGCCGGTGAACGTGAGCCTTTCCACTGAAATCGGCTATCAGCGCCGCTCCTACTCCACCGACACTTGGACCTGGGAGATCCGGCCCATCGTCGACAAACAACTCGGCGGCTGGTACCTGGCCTTCAATCCCGCGGTGGACCGTTCCTTCCATGGGTTGGAGGTCCCGAAAGGAGTTACCTTCGCGCCCAACGTCAAGGTTAGCTACGACGTCACCAAGCAGGTCGCGCTCGGTGTCGAGTATTATGGCGCGCTCGGCTCCATCACCGGTTTTGATCCGCTCCGCGACCAGCAGCAAGCCATTTTTCCAGCCATCGACCTGAATCTCAACCCGAACTGGGAATTCAACTTCGGCGTCGGCATCGGGCTCACCGGCGGCACCGACCATTTGTTGGTGAAAATGATCCTGGGCCGGCGATTCAATTGGGGAAAGTAAGTGATCGACGCCCATCACCACCTCTGGAAATACAGCGCGGCCGAGTACGGTTGGATCACCCCTCAGATGCCTTCCATCCGCCGGGATTTTCTGCCGCCTCAATTGGAAGAACTGATGCACCACTTCGGCATCGAAGGGACTGTCGCGGTTCAAGCGCGCCAGACCATCGAGGAAACTTCCTGGCTGCTTTCGCTCGCCGACAAGCATCCCTTGATTCGCGGCGTGGTGGGATGGGTGCCGCTTACTCAAGGTCCCGGTGTGAAACCTCACCTGGAGCGCTTTGCGGCAAACCGCCGGCTGCGCGGCGTGCGCCACGTCATCCACGACGAGCCCGATCCCCGTTACATTCTCCGCGACGATTTCAACGCCGGCGTAAGCGCGCTGCACGAATTCGGACTGCGCTATGACATTCTGATCTTTGAGAAGCATCTCCCAGCCGCCATCGAATTCGTGGACCGGCATCCCAACCAAATCTTCATCCTGGATCACATCGCAAAGCCGCGCATCAAGGAGCGAATACTTTCGCCATGGGACCGCAACATGCGCGAAATGGCGAAGCGTGAGAACGTCTACTGCAAGCTCTCCGGCATGGTGACCGAAGCAGATCTTGGAGCTTGGACGCCGCAGGACTTGCAGCCCTATATCGATGTCGTGCTCGTGACTTTCGGTCCGCGCCGCCTCATGTACGGATCGGATTGGCCGGTGCTCCTGCGCGCCTCGGACTACGCGCGTTGGTTCGGCACAGTAAACCACGCGATCAGTAAATTGTCGAAGCCAGAACAATCGCGAATCATGGGCGAAACCGCCGCCGAAGCCTACGCCCTCTAGCCAGCATGTGGCGCACGCACTCCTGCGTGCCGTCTCGACACTCGTGTCGAGACCGTTAAATAAACCTAAGCCACAATATCCTTCACAACATTGCCATGCACATCCGTCAGCCGGAAATCGCGCCCTGCATACCGATACGTCAGCTTAGTGTGATCCATCCCCAGCAAATACAGAATTGTCGCGTGCAAATCGTGAAAGTGGACTTTGTTCTCCACCGAATAATAACCGTAGTCGTCGGTGGATCCATACTGAATACCGGGTTTCACACCTCCGCCGGCCATCCACATGGTGAAAGCTTCCGGATTGTGGTCCCGCCCGTCGGAGCCCTGCGCGGTAGGCGTGCGTCCGAATTCACCACCCCACAGCACCAGCGTATCTTTCAGCAGCCCACGCGACTTCAAGTCTTGCAACAACCCGGCGATGGGCTGATCCACTTCGCGGGCATTTTGCGCATGATCGCGTAGCAAGTCGGAGTGCTGATCCCACTTGTATGTGTGGCTCACTTGGACGAATCTCACGCCGGCTTCCGAGAGCCGCCGTGCCATTAAACATTGCCGTCCAAAATCCTCCGATACCCGATTATCAATGCCGTAAAGCTTCAACGTCGCGGCCGATTCGCCAGAAATATCCTGCAATCCGGGAGCTTCCGACTGCATCCGAAACGCCAGCTCGAACGATTCGATTCGTCCTTCCAGTGCCTGGTCCGGACCCGTTGTAGCCAACTGCTCGCGATTCATCGTCTGCAAATAATCCAACTCCATGCGTTGAACGTCGCGTGGCGTTTCGGCATTCGCAATGAACGGAATCTTCGCATCGCGAGCCGCGATTCCCACTGAGCCGATCGGCGTGCCTGCGTAAGGAGCGGGCAAAAATCCCGAGCTGTAATTGTTCGCGCCGCCGTGACTCTGCGTGGGGCAGATGGTGATGAACCCCGGCATGCTCTGGTTCTCCGTGCCTAGTCCATATGTAATCCACGATCCCATGCTGGGCCGGACGAAAGTATCGCTGCCCGTGTGCAGTTCGAGCAACGCGCCGCCGTGCCGTGAGTTCGATCCCCACATCGATTTAATAAAGCAGATGTCATCCACACGCTGGGCGAGTTGCGGAAACAAATCGCTCACCCACATCCCGCTTTGGCCGTATTGCTTGAACTCCCACGGCGATTTCAGCAGATTGAAAGTCTCGCTCGAAACCACTTTCGGGCGCTTGAAGGGGAGCGGCTTTCCATGATCGCGAATCAGCAGCGGCTTGTAGTCGAACGTATCCACTTGCGAAGGCCCGCCGTGCATGAACAGGAAGATCACGCGCTTGGCGCGCGCAGGGAATTGCGGAGGTTTCACCGACAGCGGACTTTGAGCACCCGCGGTAGCCGCATGAGCTTGTTCGCCGAGCATGGCCGCCAACGCGAGCGCGCCAAATCCAGTGCTGCTCGCCCGCAACAATTCCCGCCGCGAAAGCGCTCGATTCAGATAAGAGTTCCAGTGAGCATTCATGCGCGAAGCCTCAATTCAAGTATATAAACTCATTGGAAGACAACAGCGCCTTGCAGAAGCTCTGCCAGGCAAAAGTGTGTCTTTCCACCGGATCAGTTTTCCGGCTTTCCAGGGCCCGTTCCACTTGCGCGATAAAACTCAACGCACCGTCGATTTCCTTCGCCGACGGCGGCCTCGCAAGCGCCCGTTCGTATGCATCGCGAATGCGGCCGGCGTCGTCCAGATCCGTCCGCTTGAGCAACTGCTCCGCCATGGTCCGTGTGTGCTTCAGCACCACCGTGCCGTTCATCATGAACAACGCCTGGGGCGCCACCACCGTGGCAGCGCGATCGCCCGAGGATGTCGCGGGGTCCGGCATATCAAAAGCCTGGAACACTTCATACATAGAGCTGCGCACCACTGGTATGTAGACCGCCCTTCGATTGCGGTCGTAATCCACGCTGCCGCGCTTCTCCGTATCGCTTGCGTATTGCCGATCTTTGTAAGTCAGCAGCGATCCGCCCATGCTGAGATCCAGATCGCCCGAAACGGCCATCACCGCGTCGCGTATGGGTTCGGCTTCCAACCGCTGCCGGTTCGCCCGCCACAACAGCGTGTTCTCAGGGTCCACTTCTGCAGCTTGGGCATCATACTTCGTGCTCATCTGATACGTATTCGATAGCATCATCAGCCGGTGCATTTCCTTCACGGACCACCGCTGCTCCACGAATTTCACCGCCAGCCAATCCAGCAACGGCTGATTGGTGGGCCGTTCCCCCAGCCTTCCGAAGTTATCCGTTGACGGAACAATGCCACGTCCGAAATGCCAGCGCCAGATGCGATTGGCCATCACTCGGCTGGTGAGTGGATGATCCGGCTGCGTCAGCCATTCCGCGAACTGCAGCCGCCCGCTCTGCCCTTCGGGAATCGCCGGTGGGTTGGCAACCGTAATCGCGTGCAGGAATCCGCGCTGCACCACTGGCCCAAGAGTCCAATGGCTGCCCCTCAGGTTGATCGCGAGATCTGCGGGCTTGGGCCCTTCCATTACTCCCATCGCGCGGGGATAATCGGGCTTCGAATCCTCCAACTCCTTGCGGGCTTTTTCGATTACCGCCAATTGCTCCTGCGCGCCCGGCGGGAAAAACTTCCGGGAATCATCCGGCGCACGGAACGGCCCGGCCTTTTCATACAGCAGCTCTCGCAGCGCGTCCAGGCCGGCATCCGGAAGCACCTGTTGCGGAGCGCTCTTGGGGGTCAAATCTTCCATGTCGTCGTCCAATTTGTTCTGTTCCGCGCTGGGACGCGATGCCTGGATCGCCAAAAATTGGCGGCTGGCTTCGCTGGACAATTCTTGATAACGCGCCGCAAGTTCTTCGGCCGATTTCGGATGGTAACCCTCGAACAGTTTGGCGGCCGGCGATGTCCAGCCAGTCAAAGATCTTTCGTCCAATGAGTGCTGGCCCTGAAATGCGTACCACGCAAACAGCGCGGAATGCGGCGCACCCTTCGACCGCCGCAGTTCCTCCACCCAGTGATCTAAATATCCCGGATTGATCCCATATTGCCGCGAGATCTGGATGTTCGACAGTGGCGTCGCCGTCCCCTTCGGCAGTGGATTCGCCGTCAACAGCAGTTTCTCGAAATACGGAAAGCGCGATTTGTGCTCCAGCCGCAGCGTGTTCCGGCCAGCCGCGAATGGAAAAAGTCCCGTGACGGACCAACCGCCCGCATCCGGCGATGCCGCGCGATTTTGCACCGGCGCCGCGCCCTCTTTCAACAGAACGCCATTCACCAGTACGTCGGCCGTGCCCGCTCCGGATTCCTCTTCCAACATGTCCAGTTCGTACTCGCCCGCCGTCGGAACCGTAACGTCGTATTCCGCAAACCAAGGACCCTTCTGCCCCTCCACAACGTTGGCTTTGCCCTTCTCGAGTTTCCGCGGGGCATTGCCTCGCTCGAAACTGGATGCCTCGCGAACGATAGCCCCCGCCGGCGCGCTCTTTCCCGCGCTCAGCACGGGCGCCAGTGTGATCTGCTCGTAACGCAAAACATCCGACGCGGCAAGCAAGTATGCGCCCAGCTTCTCGCGAGCTTCGGCCGAGAGTTTCCGATTCTCCGCCTGCATGATAACAGCCGCGTCTTTGTTCTTCGCCTTGATCTTGTCCAGGAGCGCCTGTAATCGCTCGCGATCTTCCGGCGGAGCCAGCACGTACTCATGCCAGGTGGCGACTACCTTGAAGTTCTCCATCGTTTTTGAGCTTTTGAAGATGCCGCCCAACGCATAGTAATCGGCTTGCGGGATGGGATCGAACTTGTGATCGTGACAGCGCGCGCATCCCACCGTCAGCCCCATGAACGCCCGGCTGGCCGTGTCCATCTGCTCATCCACGATGTCCATTTCCATCTTCGCGGGATCGTCTTCGGCCAACATTTTCGCGCCGAGGGAAAGGAATCCAGTCGCGGTCCATCGTTCGTAGGTAGTCGCAAGGTCTTGCGCGTCCGGCAACAGATCACCGGCCAGTTGCTCGCGCACAAACTGATCGTAAGGCTTGTCTTTGTTGAACGCCTGAATCACGTAATCGCGGTAGCGGAATGCGTTCCGATACACCAGATTTTCGTCCAGGCCGTTCGAATCCGCGTAACGCGCTACGTCCAGCCAGTGCCGGCCCCAACGTTCCCCATAACGTGGCGAGGCGAGCAAGCGATCCACCAGCCGCGCGAATGCATCCGGTTTTTGATCGCTCAGGAAAGCTTGCACTTCTTCCGGCGTGGGCGGAAGGCCCGTCAGATCGAACGTGGCGCGCCGGATCAACTCGCGCTTGCTCGCGGGCGGCGCCGGTTTCAAATTCTTCGCTTCGAGTCCCGCCAGCACAAACGCATCGATCGGCGACTTCACCCAGTCTGAATTCTTCACTTTCGGCGGCGCCGGATCCTTAGGTGGAACAAAAGCCCAGTACCTCTGCGCGGGAGCATCGGCGGCAGCCGTTTGCGCGGCCGCCCAAGGCGCACCCATCGCAATCCATTGGGCCAGCGTGGCGATTTCCGCATCGGACAATTTCTTGCCCGGAGGCATCTTCAAACCGTCGTCCGTCTGCCGCAGCGCTCGGATCAGGAGACTTTCGTTTGGCTTCCCCGCGACCACAGCCGGACCGCGCCCGCCCCCGTGCAAAATCGATTCCCTGTTATCCAGCCGAAGCCCACCCATAGGACTGGCGCCTGCGCCATGGCAGCCGAAGCAGCGTTGGATGAAAAGCGGACGAACGTTCTTTTCGAAAAAATCAGCCCCGTTGGTTTGAGCGCATGCCTGGAAAGCTGCCAGCCCCAACAGCGCAACCGCAACACGAATACCCACGGAATTATTGTGTCACGAACTCACCGCTCCATACATTACCGAACCGCGACCGTAAGGGAGTCGGTGCCTTTTAGTCCAGCCCCAGAAACACTCGCATGCGATCCAACTCCGCCTCAAGCTCCCGCCGGAAAGCTCGCTCCCGCGGAGGCTGACCCTCAACATACCCCAACTCCGCCTCAAGCTCCCCGTTCTTCACCGAAACATTCGCCCAGCCAATCACGCGATCGCGCCAAAGCAGCGGCAGAGCGTAATAGCCAAGCTTGCGTTTGGCCGCGGGCGTGTACGCCTCGAAACGATACACCCAACCCCACAACAGCTCGAAGCGGTCGCGATCCCACACCACCGGGTCGAAGGGCGTCAGCAGGCGCACCGTGTCAGGCGCCGCACGCCGCGCCACATACTCATCGGCCGGCCAATACCAATCGACGCCATCCACCGAAGCATGCGAGAGCCGCTGTTTTGCACGTTGTAAAGCGCTCTTCAACTCACCGCGCCACTGCGGCGCCGCATAGCGCAGCCGGCGAACCAGGTCCGTGAGGCACGCACCGGGCAGCGGCGCATAGATTCCAACGGCCGCATCCACCAGCGCGTCCATCCGCGCGTGACGCTCGGCGGAATCAGCCGGCTCGAGCCCATGCTGGTGGATGGCATAGATCCGGATGCCGGCCTCGCGCCGCGCCACACGCAGCATCCCTCGGTAATGCATGGCGGCCAGCAAATGCGTGGTGGCATTCGACGAGCCGCCCCAGTAATTCGTCACCGTGCCGTGCGCGAAATGATCATCTACTTCCCGCGGATGTGCCGCGCCGCGCTCCCGTACGAACTCCAGCAGCAGTTGCGCCTTCTTCTTGGTTGCGGCTGACCACGGCTGAGATCCCTCGGCAGGAACCCCGGCGTCCGAGCGCGGATGCATCAGCTTCTGTAGGGACTTTGTCACGAAACCGTAGACGACCAAGAAGTCCTCCTCCAAGCCGAGTTTCGTGAAGCTGCGCTCCAGATCGCCGGCACGATAGTCCTTCACGCGATGGCGCAGAATCAAGTCTTGAGCGCGAGCCGGCGCGCGGATCGGGTCGGCCTGCACAAAACCCAGCCTGTCGAGTGCGCGTTTTAGCGTGGTGGGCGGGAACAGGCTACGGACCACGGCGAAGCGTCGCAGGTCGTCGAGGGTGATCGGTTTCCTCATTCCCTGACGCTGCCGTCCACTTCGGTCTAATATAGCAGCATTGCCGGATTAGCACGGCTAGGTCTCTGACCGCTCGATCTGTCCCCTCGCTTACGCGCGGCGCTACAATCCCAGCCCCCAGTAGCCCCGCGCGCAAGCAAGGGGACGGCTCGGTCTTCAAAACGAAATCAGCCGGTCAGAGACCTAGGCGCAATCCGCTATGCCGCAGCGCCAGCGCCGCGACGCACGAATATCATCCCCAGGAAAAGCAGCAGGACTTCAGCTAAGCTCCCTGGCTCAGGAACTGTAGCCGCTTCCACAATCGTTTCCGACGAGAAATTTGTGATACTGGTCGAACCGTCCAAGTTCACGTTGATTGCCAGTGCGATACCGTCAACCAGGTCGCTGGTCAAAGCCGGTGTCGAGCCTTCCGGGTCGGAGTACATGCTGAAGGCAAATAAGCTGCCGGATTTTGATGTACCATCCGGTGAACTCAGCGCCGGTCCATACAAACTCACATCAAACTTCAAGACAGTGCCGAACGTGAATCCTTCAAAATAGTCGTTGAGGGCGGTGCCATTGTCGAAGGTTAACGTTCCCGGCAGAGTGCCGCTCACATCGCCTGTGGTCGCGGGTGACCCAGCCAACGCGCCGTCCGAAGAGAAGTTGAGAATCTGGAGCGACGCGGATTGCGAAACAAACGTGCCCGGATTGAAGTTGAAATCCAGCGATCCGGCCGTGCCGTTCAGGCTGCCGGTATCCACCGAGACGGCCTCCACCACCGGATCCGCGAACGCGGTCACGGTAAAGCAAAACAAAGCAACGACAACTAGGTGGCTGCCCAGTTTCAGACTGTGGGGCAGGTTGGTAACCTGCGCGCCGATTGGCAATCGGCGCAAACTGCGCGGGTTAACAACCCGCGCGCAGGATGGCATCCTGCCCCACAAGCTAAGTGACCAACCGCTAAAGATTATTCTGAGGCGCATATCAGTTCAAACTCCCGGAATAAACAACTGGCGTAAAGTGGATCAACGCATTTGACGGATCGCTGAACCGCACAGCAACATTCGCCGACTGGCCCGCCGCCAGGCTTCCCGACGCCAGGAGCGTGATATATGAGTTTCCCGCCGAAGTTCCAGTGGCGTTCACCAACGTCACACCCGCCGTCAGATTTGTCAAAACAATCTCAATCGGACCCGCGATACTCTGCCCACTTGTATTCTTCACCGTCACGGTTCCGCTGAAGGTACGAGTCACGTGACTATACGCCAAGCCACTGCTGGTCACGCTCACCTCGCCGGAAACATTCACGGGACCCGCGGACTGCGCAGCGACGGCAGGCGTATCAGTGACAGCAATGGACTCAGCGACGTTGATCACAGCGATCGCCTGCTCCATCAGCGCGGGTGTGTCGGTAACCTTGATGGACTCATTCACCAGAATCACGGCGGCCGGCGCGATCACCACTTGTGGGAACCCGACGGAAGCGCTCGCGGTAAAGTTCACGTCGCCTCCATAGGACGCGATAATCGTGTGGCTGGCCGCACTCAGCGTCGAGATGTTGAGGGTGGCTTTTCCGGAACTTACTGTGCCGGTCCCGAGTGTCGCCGCTCCTTCCTTGAAAGTGACGGTGCCTGTGGGACTGCCCGCTCCCGGGCTCACCGGCGCAACCGTCGCTGTGAAGGTCACCTTTTGCCCCAAGGTCGCGGGATTGGGAGCACCTACCAGCGTGGTGGTAGTGGCCGCTTTGTCGACAACCTGCGTCAAGATGGTCGACGTACTCGCCGCGAAATTGGCGTCGCCGCCATAAGAAACTGTGATGTTGTGGCTTCCGGTACTGAGACTGCTGGTGTTGAAGCTGGCGCTACCGTTCGTCAAAGATAAGACTTCAAAAGGCGTTTGTCCATCCTCGAAGCTCACCGTGCCGGTTGGGGTATTCGAGCTCACGGCTGCGGGAGTCACCGTCGCGGTGAAGGTGACTGCCTCGCCGAAGACCGAAGGATTAGGCAACGATTTCACGGCCGCAACAGACTCGGCGCCCGCCGCGATTTTCACTACGTATGCATCCCGGAAGCCTGTGTAGGTGGTTTGTGCGGCGCCCGGTGTAGTGGGAAAAATCGGTGAAATGGTTGCACCGGTTGCGTAGGCATTGCCCAACGCGTCCACGGTGATCCCGAAGCCCTGCCCGTAGCCGAGCAAAGTGGAATAGACCAACGCCGAACCGTCGGGCGTGAGTTTGGTTACGAAAGGGTACACGGCACCAATCCCGTTAACAAACGGTTGCAAGGAGTTCACCGCCGGGAAATTCCCTGACTGGCTAAAGCCTGTCACGTAGGCGGCGCCGGTGGAATCCACGGCGATCCCTTCACCGATGTCGCCATGGCCATTGACGGATTGGCCTCCACCCAGATAGGTGGAGTAAACCAGCGCCGAGCCCGCCGGATTCAGCTTCGACACGAAAACACCTTGATTGATAATGTTGATACTAACGGCGCCGTCGAGGGCTGCCTGGAATGGTTTTACAGTGGGAAAGTTGGTGGACTCAGTATATCCGGTTACGTAGGCGCTGCCGGCTGAATCCACGGCAATTGCCAACCCCTGATCAGCCCCGCTGCCGCCCAGGTAGGTGCTGTAAACCAGAGTTGAAGTATTGGGATTGAACTTGGCGATGAAGGCGTTTTCGACGCCTCCGAAGACTGGCTGCAACGCATTCACAGTGGGAAAGTTCGATGAAGTTGTAAAGCCAACGACGTAGACGTTTCCCGATGGATCCACAGCGATCCCGGTGCCTTGATCACCGAGCTTTCCGCCCAAATACGTGGAGAAAACCAGCGAGCTGCCGTCTGCGGTAAACGTAGTGACGAAAGCATCCCCATTGGCTCCTATGGGGAGCGATCCGCCGGTGACGGGGAAATTCTTGGAATTGACCTCGCCCGTTACCGAGGCACGGCCGGACGAATCCACCGCGATGGCCTGCCCCCAATCCGTTAAGCTGCCCCCCAGATAGGTGGAATACTCAACCGCAGAGCCGCTCGCGCTCAGCTTCGTGACAAACGCCGCGGTGTTGAAGCCGGTGCTTGGTTTGATGCGCTGGAAGGCGCCGGTTGTCGTCGGGAAATCGGCAGAGTCGGTCTGACCGGTCACATATGCGTTACCCGAAGAATCCACGGCGATGCCGGCGGCACTGTCCGTGGCGCTCCCGCCCAGGTAGGTAGAGTACTCAAAACCTGAGCCGTCCGGTTTAAATTTGGTGACGACGACATCCGAGACGCCGCCGCCGTAGGACGGTTGGACGGCATTAACGATGGGGTAGTCGGTGGAATTTGTAGAGCTGATTACGTAGGCGCTGCCGGCTGAGTCCACCGCGATGCCGGCAAACGCACCGGTGTCGCTCCCGGAACCGCCCAGGAAAGAAGAGTAGACCAATACCGGATCGATAACCAGGGGCTTCGAGTGGTCGTAAGGGCCAACATCAAACGCCACTTGGTCATTGCCTCCGAGCTCGTATTTTACGTCGATCGATTGTCGTCCGTTTTGGGTCCGCTGATACGCGACCGGCTTTCGCAAACGCACCACTCCTCCGTAAGTATGTAGCACCAAATCGCCGCTCTGATCGAGCTGGATCTTGCTTGCGCCCGATATGCCGAGCCGCGCCACGCCCGGGTCCGCGCCGGGAGCCACCACCAAGTCATATTCGAGCTGCCGCTGATTACCGTAGTAAAGCAGGTCGACGCCGGGATAGATGTTCCGATATTCGACCTTCCCGTAGGTGGGAACATTGGTGCACCACTTTTTCGGATCGTTTCCGATGAAGTAGTTGACCGTGCCAGACAGTTCCTCAACGCCGGTGGCCTTGGCCTCGGAATTCGCTCCCAGGAGCCGCATGCGAAGGAGAGTGTTCTTTAGCGCGAACACTGCGTCCGAAGAAGTCAGGAAAAGAGTGTATTCGCGGCCGCGCGATACAAATTTCGCTTGGCCGCCGCTTTGTCCTTCATTGGCTTCGAAACGCATCGGCAGCTTGCCATACGCTTCCGCGGCACGTGCTCGAACGGCGCTGCCAGCCGGCTCCGCGCTGGCATGGTTTGGGAGCCGGCCCAGCGTGCCTGCCAGGGCCAACAGAACAACGGCGAGGTGCTTAGTCTGAACCTTTTGATTCCACATTGTAAGGCCCCAGGGGCGTCCTTGAGCGACGCTCTACGAGAAGCTCAACACCACGGTGACCTGGACAAGCTGGCCCGGGACCACACTAATGGGCGTCATGAGGATAGCGTTGGTGAAAACTGTAGAGCCGAAGTTCAAAACGAGACTACTGTTACAGCCGGTCGGGATCACGCCCACCGCACAGACATCCACATTCGTCAGAACCGCAATAAAAGTCCCGCTTCCCGCCACTGTAACGGAGCCAGCCAGCACAACGTTACCAGCGTTGGGCCCAGATGTGGGCGCGCTAACTGCCAGGTTCCTGCTGTCCGGTGAACCGATTTCGGTGGGTTCGTCTATTGCGCAGATTTGGGTCGAGTTGCACGGGCTGGGGGCGACCGAGACTACCAAAAATACGTGCCATAGTCCGGTGACGCTTGCGCGAGAGAGAGAACCGACCAGGACGCCAGCCCCAGTGGACTGAAGCGAGTTTTCAAAATCACGATGACTCGCCAGCGTGCCGTCGGGATTGCGCACATCGATGGTCCAGTGGCCATGCACCTTGACGCCTTCACGCGGTCCTCCCGATGGCTTGGCTTCGTTCACTTCCATATCGGCCTGGCAGGCGGACGCGGCGATGCCTTGATCGGGAACGATCCGCGGCTGAATTTCCACGCGTTGACCGGCCTCTTTGACGACTGCGCTCGCAGGCAAATCCAGCGTCGCGGACTGGCCCGGCTGCAGCAAGACGTGGGAACTTGCGCCGATGGGTTTGCCGCCGTTATCCAGGAACCCGATTTGCGCAGCGCAGGAATCCGGCGGACGCGCGGTAACAGTGAGCCGCACGGTCTGGCCAAGCGTTACGCCAACTGGCTCAGGCTGACCCCACAGAGTGGTGGCGGCAAGCAGTGCACTGACGATGGGAAGGGCTTTCAACATTGGGTTCTCCATTTGGAATCAACTGTACGGATTCAAAGTGAGCGCGACCGGCAAACTGTCCCACCTGCACTGAAGTATTTTTCGGGCGCTCCAAAGCGGGTTGTCAACCCGCTGCAGGTTGGCAACCTGCCCTACGGCAGACTGATGGTGTATCCGGTGATCGTGCAGGTGAAGCTTCCAGCGCCGTGGGTGATGGTTGAATCGGAACAAGATGCCGAACCGCCAGGATCCGCGTATTGCGTCAGCGGTTGAGTTACCGCAAAAGAACCGTCCGGCTCCGCAACCAACGGAATATACGTATTGACGCCCACTCCGCCTCCGACCGAACTGAGAATCAGCGATCCTGGCGTGCCGCCGGAAAAAGTCATGCTGACAGTTTGAATCACGACCTCCGTGTTGGGTGGGACCACTGGCATGAAGCAGGAAATACTAGTCGTGCTACAGCTCTGTTGGTACGGGTGCCGGCCTGGAGCGTCTACGTCCTGGTTGGGCACTGGATTGGATCGGGTATTCGTCACATCCACCAGAGCGGCGGCGACGGCATGGGCGGCTCGCGGAAAAGCCAAAGTGAGCAGGACGGCTGCGAGAGCAACGGCTCCGAAAGAAAGAAGTGATTTGGGTAGTCTGTTCATGATGAATCCGATCTCGTGCTAGTTAGTGGTCAAGTAGCCGTGCATCCTCACGTCGACCGGGCACGCAGGCGAACTTCCGGCGACGTGCGGCGTTGATCCAGCCGGGAACACAGTCCCGGAGCGATATTCGAAGTGGCTTGTGTTTGGGCCAGACACGGACCAGGCCATGCTCTCAGTCTCAGGGCCAATAACGATCTCGATCGGCCCAGAGCAGTTCGGTTGGATATCGACGTCGGTGATCACCAGAGACTGAGTGGCCGGAACGGAGTAGCTGGGAGGCGTGCCGATTCCGGTTATAATGCCTCCCGATACGAAAACAAAAGTTGAGAAGGTGGGGCCGGACGTGTTCCCTTCGAGATTGACCAACTGCGCAGCCTGGCTGGGGGCGCTCTGCGTGATGGCTGGGTTCGCCGATGTATTCAGCACCTGCACCAGGACGGCTGCCGCGACGGCATGGGCGGCTCGGGGAACAGCTAACGTGAGCGCGCCGGCTGTGAGAGCTACGGGTACGAAAGAAAGAACAGACTTGGATAATCTGGTCATAGTGAATCTGGGATCTCCTTGTTTGTTGGCTTGAGAGCCTTCCGACGCCGTGCGAGCATCGTGAGCGCCAGTGCCATGCCGGCCACTCCAAAAGTGCGCGGCTCTGGCGTTGCGGTGATATCGAGCGCCCATTTCGCGGTGTCGTTGTTGCAGTCGTTGACGTCGGCGCAGGTCTGAAACACCCCTCCGCTGAGATCGGTGAACCCATCCCCAAGAGTACCGGGCGGTGCTTCGAAAACGGCGTTGGGCACGTTCTCGCCGTCGGTCAATAGCACCGTGTACGTTCCCGCGCCAAGACCTGTGAACGGTAGATTGACGTCGCCGCATTGGCCCGAGACACTGCCGACGGTCACGGTTCCAGCGGGAGGACATCCCGGAGTGTAGTTGGAAAGGATGTCCGAATCGCCGTTAAGAAAGAGTGCTGTGGGCCCGGTTCCAGAGAAGAGGCCGACGAAGGGGTCGAATCCGCCAGAAGGGATCACCGCGCCGGCGGCGTTGGTTCCTCCGCCGAAGCCATAGGTCTGAAGCGTCACGTTGCCGCCAGTAGGCAAGGTCAGGGTAATGAGGAGGGTGTCCTCAGGAGTGGAAAAAGTCCCCGTCTCAGACACAGTGCCTGCCCACAGTGTGGTCGCGGCAAGCAATGCACTAACGATGGGAAGGGCTTTCATACGGATTCAAAGTGAGCGGGGACGGCAAACTGTCCCACCCTGACAGAGAATTATTTTGTAGGGCGGACCCCCTGGTCCGCAGCCGACGCCCACGTCGGCTTGCTGAGTCGGGATGCGATGCTACTTGCCGGCCACCAGCCGCACTGGAAAACGCGCGACCGTGATCAACGCTCCGTCCAGCTGCGCGCCAGACACTACCAACGTGTACGTCCCCGCATGCAGCGAGCCGGACGGAATGGCCACACTGATCGAATCCGGTGAGTTTGCCTCGATCCCGTCCTGCTTCCAAATCTCTTCGCCACGGCTACCAATTACCGCCGCCCGATACCGCGAATATCGCGTCGCGTCGATTTCGGCCAGAAAAACCATCCAGCGAGCCTCGCCGGGAATGGTTATGTCCCTCGGCTCAGATGCATCGCGGCTCAAGCTCAGTCCGAATACAACCGGAGCGCGTTCCAGGCTCGAACGGACGCTGGCCAACTCACTCCGAGCGCTCTGCCGCTCAAACAGAAAAATAGAGCTGGCAGCAAGCGCGACTCCGAGGCACGCACAGGCGGCTATTGCTGTCCAGCGCCATCCGGAACCCCTGCCGGTTTCAGCGACCGATTCGCGAACCGCCAGCCGCAAGCTTCTCGCGGCCTCGATCTGTTCCTGGCACGCGGCGCAATCCACAAAGTGCTCCTCGAACTCCGCGCGTTCGTCCGCGGGCATGCTGCCGCGCACATACCGATCAATGAGGTTCTGCTCCTCAATCCGCAAATGGTCCATGTCTGCGCTCAAGCTTCATCCTTCAGGTATAAGGTGCGCGCCGGGACGGTACTGTGCCACATCAAATCCATTACTTTTTGCGTCCCTCCCCTATTGACTCGTATATTTTCTTGTAGCGCTGCCGCGCCCGGCTGATGACATGATTGAAGTGCAGCGCGCTGATGCCCAGGTCCGCACAAATGTTCTCCTTCTCATCATCTTCGATGTAAAAGCGGTAAAGTATCTTACGGTCCCGTTCCGAAGCTAGCTCCGACAACACCTGCCTTGCCAGCGCCGCACGCTCCCGGCGCAGCAGTTGATCGAGCTGGCTTGGCTCCGGGCTCGGAAGTTGCCGATCCGGCTCACCCCCATGCCGCTCTTTTAATCTTGACGCCCGCCGAAAATGCTCGATCACCAGACTCCGCGCGATTCCGCAAACAAAACCCGCCAGCCTTTCGGGCTCCCGCACCTCGCCCGCGCGAACTTTCAGCAACACCAGCCGGAATGTCTCCTGATAAACATCGGCGGCCGCCGCCGGGTCCGCCAGCGATTGTCCGATGATGATCGACACGCCGCGGCTGAAGCGCTGTACCAACTCGTCCTCGGCCGCGCGTTCGCCGGCGATGATACGAGACACCAGACCAGCGTCACTCGAGCCCGCTACTTCCATTCGCCCTGCAACGTAAACGCCGCCCAATAGTAGGCCCGGGTCCAGCGGGAGTCTTTCCACATAGCAATCTGGGCCCGCCGCAATGCCGCCGCCGGCCGGAGATTCTCCATCAACATGCCGTGATAAAACACGCGCATCAACTCTGCCGTGGAACGGTCAGGCACGGTCCACAAGCTGGCCACAACGGCCGGACTTCCCGCGTACATAAACGCCCGTGTCAACCCGACCAAGCCCTCACCGCGGACATCTTTGCCGAGCGCCGTCTGACACGCGCTAAGCACCACCAGATCCGCATTGAGCTTGAGATTGTAGATATCGGCCGCCTGCAAAAAGCCGTCGCGCGGCTTGCCAGCCCGATCCACCAGCGATAGCACGATACTCGGAAGCTCCGGGTGAAAAGGATTAACCAGGCCATGCGACGCAATGTGCACATACTTATAATCGCGCAGCGCCCCGCTCAGCACAGTGGCGCGGCTCGCATCAAAGTCAAAAGCCGAGAACCCCGCGCCGGGCGGAGCCAGCGCTAGTATGTTGTCGGCCTCTCTACGAGTGAAGATAAGACGATCGAAGGTGGTGCGCGCGAACACCTTTCCGCGTGTTTGGCTGTCCGCGTCGGCATTGGTAGCTGCCGGATTGCCAGTTACGCGCGGATCGTCCGCGGCGAACACCGGGTCCGCCAGAACGGCCACTAGTTTCGAACTTCTGTTCCTCTCGCCGCCGCGCCGCAGGAAAGCGATGGTCGACGCCGAAGGAAGGTTCACAATCTCGTGACTGGCAATCAGCGGCTCAGCGGGATTAACCGGCGATGGCAGCGCGCTGAACGGAACGAATTGCAGGGAGCCCGAAGTAACAATCAGCAGCCGCTTGGTTCCCAATTCTTGCGCCACGGGACCAAGCACGGCGCGGCTCAACGCCTCGAGAGCTGCAGGTGCGGATTTGGCAAGCCCACGATCCGTGGCGCTGCGGATGCTTTCTCGTGCGCGTTCGGCCAGCGCGTCCAGCGTGGAACGGCCTGGCAAAACGTAACTCTGAAAGCTGGTGCGGGAAACGGCCCAGAGAAAGCTGCGTTGCTCCCCTGGCGCATATTCCAGCAGCAGCGTGCCGGAATCCAGATATTCGCGCTGCAGCCGGGGGAGCTTCAGTGGATCCTGTTCGGCGAACTTTGCGTATCGAGGACTCGCACTCAGGATCTTCGCCTCCAGTTGCTGATACTCGGTCGTCGCTTGCCGGATCTCCGTTCCAACGGCATCCGCTGCGGAGCTGTCTCCTCCAGCCACCAGCAGTTGGATCTGCCGCTCCATCTTGGCTTGGAGCCGCGCGGAAAGAATCTGCTCGCGGCTGATCAACGCGGGATCAACGCCCTGCCGCAATCCAGCCCGCGCCTCGCTCAGAAGATCCAGCAGCGTGCGCGCCCGCGCCCTCTCGGCCGTTTCAAAAGCCTGTTTGTCATAGCCGCGCCCCGGATGAAGCTGATCCAGATGCATCAGCGCGTCTTCCAGCGCTTCATATTGGTCCAGCACAGTTGTGAGCCAAGTGGAACGCAGCTCCCCGCCGATTACCGACGCGCGAATCTGTTCGTCGATGCGTAGCGCTTCTTCAAGATGCTGTCTGGCGTGCTCCCAATCGCGATCGTCACTCTCGAGTAGCGCCAGAAGATACATCGCCCGGCTCTGTTCGAAGCGATCTCCGATTGCGGTGAGTTGCGCCGAGGCTTCCACCAATGAATCCCGCGCCTTCTTCTTATCGCCCAGCAAACGATAGGCCGCCCCAATATTCACCTCTGTGGCCGCGCGCCGCCGCCGGTCGTCGATGGCCGTCAACAGTTGGATTGCCTGCTCGAAATACGGAAGTGCATCCTTTGCGTCGCGGTCCTTCAACGACAGCGTTCCCAGGCTGTTCAAGATATTCGCTTCACCGCCCTGGTCGCTCGCCCCGCGCAGCAGCGGGAGCGCCTGGCGGTACGCTTCCAGAGCTTCTACGCGCTCGTCCAGGCTGGCGTACACCGCGCCGAGTTCGGCCAGCGCCAGCCCCTCGCCGCGTTTATCCGAGAGTTCCTGCTGAATTTTCAATGCCTGCCGGCCATAGCCGAGCGCTTGTTCCGTATCGCCAAGCTGCAAGAAGGCATGCGCAATCGCGGTGAGGATACTTTCCTCTTGATGCCTGTCCTTAAGTTTGCGCGTGAGTGCCAGGGCTTGTTGCAAGGTGTTCAGGGAGTCCTGTGGTTGCCCCACCGCCAAATACAAGCTACCCAAATTGGTAAGCGCGCGGCCTTCGCCCCTGCCATCGCCGACTTCGCGCATCACCGGCAGCGCTTCCGTCAACGACTCCAGCGCCTGATCCAGATCACCGAGCCGCGCGAACGACGTCCCCATGTAGTAGAGCGTGGTGCCTTCCCCACGCCGGTCGTGCTGCTCACGCCGCATGGGCAGCAGTTCGCGAAACGTATCCAGTGCTTTATAAGAATCGCCGATGGCGTAGTAAATGGCGCCGGCGTTTGCCAGAACCAGCATCTCTCCGTGCCGATCGTGCTCCTCTCGTTTGATGGCAAGCGCACTGGTGACGTAGGGCAGGGCCTTCTTTGGGTCGCCCATAAGCAGGTAGACGGCCCCGATGTCGCTCGAAGCCGTCCCTTCCAGATTCCGGTCGCCAGCCGACCGCGCCAGGCGAATGGCCGATTCGAGATGCTCCAGCGCTTTTTTCGGTTCACGGAAAGACAGGGCCACGCCCAGGTTGGTCAGCTCGTCCGCTTCGCCAAGCGTATCGTGGGCTGCCCGCGCCAGCGGCAAAGCTCGCTCGAGGGAGTCGACCGCCTTCTGATTTTCTCCCAGAGCGATGTACACGTCGCTCATCGTGTCGAGGGTGTGGCTTTCCTCCGATTTGTCCCCAATCCACTCCCAGAGCGGAAGGGCGCCCTCGAATTTGATGGCGGCCTGTTGGAGGGATTCTTTTGAGCCGGCATCCTGAAGAGCTCTGGCATCTTCGAACAACCGCTCCGCCTGGACACGCTTTCGATCGGCGTCCGTGGCCGGCCTTTGTTCGGCCAGCCGCAACTCAAATCCGCGCGCGGGAACGTCCCCGTTCCTGAGTGAACATTCCAGAACGAACCGGCCGGTTTGTGCGGCTATGTGCGAAATAGAAATCGTTCTGCTTTCGTCCGCGCGATTCGAAAAATTGGCGGCCTCGGATCCGTCGGGCGCGGTCAGCCGGATCTTCAGAGGAAGGCCGTTTGGCTGAATGGCCACGCGCAGGAGCTCTCCACTTTGCGCCGCGATCTGCCAAGAGCGCGCCTCGCCCGTAACCGGCAGGCTCTGAATCGTAACTTGGAGAGACAGGACTCCCCGGTCCGCCTGACATTGGCCAAGACCTGTGGAACAGAGGGCGATAACAGCCAGCAACAAAAGGCCGGAACTCGACCTCGGCTCGAACAAGCTGCGCGGCCTCCGTCTTGTAATTGTACGCTCCACAAAGATCCCCAAATACTAGCCGACATTCCCCAATCGGCAAAATCGGGAGAAGAATGCAGTGTGCTTACACGTATTCCATGAGCGCCATGAAACCGTAGTCCATGTGCATCTGCTGATGACAATGGAACAGCGTCAGCCCCGGATTGTTCGCCACCAGATCCACTTCCACTTGAGTCTTCGGCCTCACCATCACCACGTCCTTGCGCACGCCCGACGTGGCTACGCCTTCTACTTTTGTGAGCTCAAACGTGTGGCGATGAAGATGGATGGGATGAGCCTCGTCGCTTCGGTTGTCCAGCACCAGACGATACCGGTTGTTCGCCTTCACGCGAATCGCGTCGGTCTTGGGGAAGGATTTTCCGTTGATGGTCCATTTGTCTACCCACCGGTGGCCGGCAAACTTCTTCTCGAACACCAACGGGATTCGCTCCGCCGGATCGGCCACGGCGGTTCGATTTCCAAAAAAGACGTAGTCCCAGCGTGTACTGCCAGGAGCCATCCAACGAGCCTCGCCGCCCTGTCCCGCATATTCCACCACGATGCCCATCCCCCGCTCGCGATCGTGATCATCGGTGGTTCCAAAAACCCAAACCCCCGGCCGATTCATCTCCACGATGGCGTCGATTCTCTCCGCAGGCCCCAGCTCCAGCGCCTCGATCTCTTTCGGGGCCGCAAGCGGATTGCCGTCCATGGCTGTTACCTGAAACTTGTGACCGGCCAGAGCAACTCTCCGGTGCACCGTTGCGCTCGCATTGAGAATTCGGAACAGGACGCGTTGCCGTTCGTGCACGCGGATGGGCGCGCCGTGCCCGAGTGCGCGGTTGTTGATCGAAAAGTGCTTGTATGCGGCGTCCATGCTGCCTTCATCGCCCCCACCGTCCCCACCGGTGGACATGTAGGGATCCCACTCCTTCAACGCCAGAAAAACCTCCTGATCGTAGGTGCCCGGATCGCTCCTCGGTTCCACATAAAGAAAGCCGAACTGCCCGGTATAGGTGGCGCGTTTCAAATTGCGGCCCGCCATGGTGTGGGAGTGATACCAACGCGTCCCACTTGGCGTAGCCGTGAAGCTGTAACGGCGCCGCCCGCGCGGAGGAACCCCTGGTGTACCTTCTTCGAGCGAACCATCCACGTCGGAAGGGATGTGCAGCCCGTGCCAATGGACCACTTCTTCTTCCGAGGTATTGTTGTGGACCTCGATCGTGACCGTCTTTCCTTCCGGTATTCGCAGCAGCGGTCCTGGCGCCGATCCATTGTATCCGAGCGTCTTCACAGTGGTTCCAGGCGCGAGCTCCACGCTGACCGGTCCGATTTCAAGCGTGAAGTCGGCTGCGGCCTGATCTTGCGCCCGCGCACGGCTCGCTTCTAGAAGCGCGCCCGGCAAAGCCGTCGCCGCCAAAGCTCCTAGAAGATCTCTCCGTCGCATTTGCTCATTCTTACATTCTCCGCGGTTGAAAATGGCTTTCCCTCCACATAGCCGGCGATATCGTCGCAATACCGGTCCGCAAGTGTCTTTTTGAGACTGGAATATTTCATCACATCCGTTCCACCGAGGTGCTTCCTACATGCTCAATCGCAACGGCGATATCGCCTACGCATGGCCAGATCCTGTCTCGAAGCTGGGCAAAGCGATCGGGCCATTCGGCTGGAGTTGAGTTAGGCGAGCCACTGGACCTGCGCGATTAGACCCAACATCCGCAGCGCCCCTTTTCATGTCTCGGCAATCGAAGGAAAGTTCATGGTACCGAATTTGCTCCAAGTACCCATGGCAAGCTGAGCGTTGTAAGGAGGGCGAACACCGTCCGCCTGAGTTGGACTACTTTCACCCCCAACAGGTTCGAGCTCTGAAGGGAAATGTCATGAATAAACATTTGTTGAATGCGAGGTTCAGTTTTTTGTATGTAGTGATTTCGGTAGCCGCCGTAGGATGCGCAATGACTTTCAGTTGGATAGCTGATCTCAATAGGTTCGAGACCGTGCTGCTGTTGATGGGCGGCTTGCTAGGCGCTTGGGCGACCTTATTTAGTCTTCTGGAAATACGCCGGCTCGCTCAAAAGCCGAAGAGCGTCGATGAAGCTCTTAAGGAAGAAGCAGATCCTTATGCTCCGCGAACCGTGGTCGTTGGGCCTCCAACCGGGGCGCCATACCCGCATCACGAGGATTACCCTGAAAGCGCAGGGTTGGAGGAGGGGCAGCTTTGCTCGCGCCTTACTAATCCGACGCCACTTATCGAAGACTTTCTGAATCGCCGGTCTAAGACGAAGCAAAAGGCTCACGCTAGCAAGGTCGCGGCCGCGGAAAACTAAGCGGTCATGACGGTGACCACGCCGATCGAAGTTGATCGCCAGAGCCGGACGATGGCGTTCGCCCGGCTAGTCGGCAAACTCCGGCTTTGCCAACGCGACGGCGTTTCGACGGCCGTTATCTCAACGTTCTGAAACCGGGCGGCGAGCCTCCACAAAAGCCTGGTTCCGCGTGGCAGCGCGACGCCCGTAACTCTATGAGGAATTGGTAGCGCTAACGGGAATCGAACGTGTATGGCGCCGGTTCAGTATGGTTCAGCTGGGTCTAAGTGAGTGCGAGTGGGTTTAGTTGGTACCGCGCGAGGCGCCAGAAATGTGCCATGCACGCCGGACGTTGGCACTCGGTTGTCACTCGCTCAGCGTTCAAAACTCTTCGCTCTGATCCCGGATCTCCAACTTGAACTGCCAGCCCTCGCAGGTCATCAGCATCCGGCCAAATTCGTCCCACGTAACCACTCGTCCATCGATAATGAGCAGCGGTGTGTGACCCCCCTGGGCGTCATCCCACTCGATCGTGCTCAGGAGGTTAGCCTGCTCGCGTAAAAGCGGTTGCCCAGCGGCGTGCTAGTCAGCCTTGAGCAGGGCCTCGACGACGCGCTTCTAAGAACGGCTGCTCTGCTGGACGATCCATCTGTGCACCATTTTCGAAGCGAGACGTCGCCATTCAGCACCATCCCCTTAGATCTGAGGTCTCGGATACTCATCCGCGTGCCTAAGGCACTTGAATCGTGATTAAGAACCAATATGGCCCGGCGAGCTGCCGAGTGCGCTCTGCCACGGCTGTATGCGGCCTGCTGCAAGCTGGAACGAATCACTTGTTCTGGCAGAACTAGGATGATTTCGTCGTTGCCGTTGTTGCCTTGGGTTTCTTAGCCTTCTTCGCTTTTTTTGTTTTGCCAGCTTTGCCAGCGCTCCCGGCCTGTGAACCTGAGGCGTCCTTTTCAGGAGGCTGGCTTTGGTAGCACCAACCGGATACGCCGCAAACTGAGAAGACAAAAATCGCTATCGCAAGCTTCAACGCCATGCTTGGGATGGAAGACGTCAATCGCATGGTTCGACCTCCTCGGTTAGGCGCTCTTGGGTTCCCCGTGCGCGCTTTCTCTTATTGCCAACTCTATCCTTCTAGCCAAATATAACCCAATTATTTCAAGAATAGACGGCGGTACCACGGCCGCAAAAACTCCCCATTGGCTCCTGATAACAGCGCTGAAGAACACTCCCAAACCTAATGTAATCACGGCACTGACAACCAAGGCTAACTCGGGCAACTTACATCCATAAAAGACCGCCAACAGCACCAGAAGCCAAGCAACGATTACCGAGTCGTTGACCCATTGAGGACTGGGTATGAGGAAACTCTCATCGAGCAAGGCAGCAATGTAGTTGGCCTGTAGTTCCGGACCGGCCATTACACCTTGATCGGTTTGGTGCACATCGCCGGTTGTTTCGCCCACTATCACTACTTTGTGGCGCAGGCCATCCAGAGCCGCCTTGTCCCCTTCGTCCGGTCCGCAATGAGTCCAATCGATGTCCGGACCGGGGTTGTTACAGACAATCTTGATCGCTGATACGGATTCGAATGTGCCGGGACGACCCAGTTTTATGGATGGATGCGTCATCTGGCCTTTCAGATCGGTAAGGTTGTTGCTCTTCATGATATTCGAATCGAGCAGCTCGGCAGCAGCCGTGGCAACAGTCGGCAACATTGTCGGCCGCTCCTGTTTTACGTTGCAGTCCGGCGGAAAGGTCATCCAGCCCAGCGGAACCTTTCCCACGTCGACGTTGATCATCGCCAGTCCGAAACTCACGCGGTCGGCTGGCACACCTTCGTTCAGCAGCTCGGCATCGCCGAGAACCATTTCCTGCGGTTGCAGATTTTCGGGCTGTAATTGGGGACAAAACTGCTGCACGTTGTCGCGGCTGTACGACTCCACGGCGATTACCAGCGGCACCCTCGCGGAGATCGTTCGAATCGTATGTTTCAGCGCGGTGGTGCCATCGTTGTTGGAGGCGCACACGCCGCGCGGAATGCGGCCGTAAAATTTATCGATCACGATCAGGCGCGGATAGGCTTCTGCCAGTTTGGTGAGTAACTTCGCCATGAAGGCGCGGTGAGTACAACGATTTAATCCTAGTGCGGATTCCGGCTCGACACTGCGGACGATGGAGACGATTTTGATTTCGTCGATGCGAGTTTGGCGCGGTCCCGGGGCGAATTTCCTGTACCAGAAATCGTGGCTCAGAAAGCCTAAGTACACGTCGGCGCGCTGAACCGCTTTGTCGCCGATCACAATTATCGCGATTAAGACTGCAGCAACCCAGGTCCAGCGACTCGAACGAGTCTTCTCTTGAAATTTCGTGGGAAGTGCCGGGTTTCCCAACTCGGCGTTACATAGGTTGTAAAAGCGCAGCTTCACACCATGCTTCACGCTGTGTTCGCCGAGATCATGCAATTGCGGAACCCATCCCCTGAGCTGCAATAGCACCTCAGCAGTGGTCTGAGACAACAGGATGTGACCCGCATTTCCGGCGTCCATGATGCGCTGCGCCACGTTGATGCCTCCGCCGTTCACGTTCAGATTGGCATTAATATCGGCGACTCGATAGACCGGGCCTGTATTCAGGCCCATGCGAAGCTTGAGCTTTGGATGGAGCTTAAGCATGGAGGCTATTTCCAAGGCGCACTTAACTGGTGCGACTGGGTCTCCAAAAAAGACTAGGGCCATGCCATCGCCTGTTGGGAGGCTGATAAGCTGTTTGTCACGCTCGAATGCCTGGTACTGCGATGTGCTTCTAACGATCTGTTGAAGCTTGTTCAGTTGTTCCCGCTGCTCCTCCATTGGCCAGGTGGAGAAGGCAACCAGGTCCATGAATAGAACGTGGGCCAACTCCAGAGGCTCGGATGTCTCGGGCTCCGATGAGCCGGAAATATTCTGCCCCGGGGTTACCGAAGACCGAATTGCATCCGAATCCAGCGGGCCCAGCATACCCTCGCCTCCATAGGATCAACAGCTCCATGAACCAGGTCGATTTGTTGGAGTAACGAGGTAAGTATACACAGAAATGGCCGATATCGCACAACTATCACCTCGAATTCGCCCGCTTGAAGTGAGAAAGAGTTGGCCATCTGAAAAGGTCGCTGTTTTGCTTAACGGGGACGCCGGACGGAGACCCGCCTGTGCATTTGTCGGGTCGCATCCAAGCCGCGTTGGGCTCCCCGCGCGGACCTTCACGATCCAGAACCTAACCAAGAACGTCAGAAGACTGGCTGCCGATCTTCCAACACTTGGCGAGTGGGGGCCCTTTTTTATGTACAAAACAAGGTGAAGTTTTCTGGAAATACGCCGGCTCGCTCGAATGCCGAACGGCGTCGAGGAGCTTCTGAGGAAGAAGCAGATCCTTACGCTCCGCGAACCGTGGTCGTTGGGCCTCCAACCGGGGCGCCATACCCGCATCACGAGGATTACCCTGAAAGCGCAGGGTTGGAGGAGGGGCAGCTTTGCTCGCGCCTTACTGATCCGACGCCACTTATCGAAGACTTTCTGAATCGCCGGTCTAAGACGAAGCAAAAGGCTCACGCTAGCAAGGTCGCGGCCGCGGAAAAGTAAGCGGTCATGACGGTGACCATGCCGATCGCCAGAGCGGGATGGATGGCATTTGCATGGCCGTTATCTCAATGTTCGGAACCCGCTCGGTGAGCATCCGCAGAGCCTCGTCTCGCGTAGCGGCACGGTGTGCTTAAGTTCTAGAGGAATTGGTAGCGCTAACGGGAATCGGACCAGCTTCAAGACATCTTTGCCGGAACCCGAGACGCCGTGAAGATCGTAATCTTAAGCTTGGGAATGCGCAGCGAGACGTTCTTGAGATTATTCTCGCGCGCACCGCGGATCTCAATGTATTCCTGAGACATCACCTTTTATTCTTACGTACTTTCGCTCGAGTACCCGCAGGCGCTTTCCTCTTCAATTTGATCTGATTGTAACCAACGGCGGCAAGGACGAGATTTTTCAGAGCACGCTCATTAATCTTATCGCCCTCGAAAAGATCGATCGCGCGCCACACCTTGCCGCCAAAGCCCGCGTTGAAGAGCTTGTCAGGATCTGGGAGGCTCGCCCCGTGGGCAAAAGTAAGCTTCACCTTATCTTTGTGGGCGTTGCCGACCGCGATTATTCCGTCGCGAGACCACACTGGGCTTCCCATCCACTTCCATTCCTCGATGATCTTCCGGTCGGCCTCGAGGATGCTCTTGCGGAGGCTGGCGAGCGTTTTCGCACGCCAATCTGTGAGTCCTGCGATCAGTTCGTCAATACGTTTCGATGGATTCATTGGATCTCTATACCTTAGAATTATCGGCGTCAATAGCGTGCCAGCTGGGTCAGCTGAATCAAGTTGCCGCAGGTGTCGTTCAGCATCGCAATGGTCGAGGCGGTCACGTCGGTGGGCGGCATCGTGAACTCGGCGCCGCGGGCCTTGATCCGCTCATAGTCGCCCTTGACGTCGTCGGTGAAAAACATGGCCGCGGGCTGGCCCTGTTGAAAGATCGCCTGCTGATACGCTTTGGCCGCGGGGTTGTCGTTCAGCGCCAGCTGCAGCTCAGTGCCGGCCGGCTCCTCGGGCGACGCCACGGTCAGCCAGCGATATGGGCCCTGACTGAAATCGGTCTTCTTGGCAAAGCCCAGTACCTCCGTATAGAAGCGCAGGGCCTTGGCCTGGTCGTCCACGTATATGCTCATCACTTTGATTTTCATTTCGTTTTCTCCTTTGTCACGTTCGCGGTTTGCGCCGCGTCATTCTTGGAACCCTATGTGTACGAGACCAAGCCATCAATTAGTGAATGTGTGTCAACCTGTACCAGGCCGGAGCAAAACCGACCAGGACCAGCGCGCCGAGAACCGCCATCCCTTTGAGTACACAGCAAACGGCGTGAGCTTCGGTTTCACTCCGGTCATCGGCGGCAGGACCATAGGATTTTGCCGAAACCGGTGATGCTGAAGAAGACGCCCCACAACACTTGCACGGTCCAAAGTGTGGTCTTCATTGCGATCCCCCTTTGATTCACGAATTCTGAGCCGGCTTAGGCGACCAGTTGGGCTTTGCAACGCCGAACTGCTTGGCGTACTCGGCGCTCAATCGCTGCCAACCTTCGAACTTCATCGCCTCGCCCCCAACGACGCGGCCGATGGGAGTTCCGCTGAGAAGGCGATCCAGAACATCGAAGCAGATGTGCCAGCCCGCCGCGCCCCACGAGATGAAGCGGCGATCGATGTTGTGCCACAGCGTCAGGCGCGTGCCGCCACCAAACGCTTCGAGTTCCCACCGGATATCGCTGTACTCAAGCAACTTGGGAGCGTCGGCTCGCGTCACTGTCGTTTCGAGCGGCGTGGGCGTTCCCACCCAGGTGAGATTCACTCTGGTTCCAACCGTACCAAGGCTCCCATCGGCTTCAAAGGGAGCCCACTCGCGCAGATGCGCCGGGTCGGTCAGCGCCTGCCAGACTTTTTCCGGCGAGTGGCGCAGTTCTCTGACCAGAATGAGCGTCCACTTCTCTCCGTCCTTCCGTATCTCGGCCCCGTTGGCCGGACCCGGTGTGTACTGATCGCGATAGGTCATCTTCTTCCCCTTGTCTTCTTTTTCGTTGGTGTGGAAGATTGATCCATGTGATCCATGTGATCCATGCGGTCGAGGTGGCGTTCGAGAGCATCTACGTGAACGGACCAGAACCGGCGGAACGGAGCCAGCCAGGCATCCACCTCCTGAAATGGTTCAGGTTTCAGCCGGTAGAGACGGCGCTGTGCGTCCACCGTCGATTCTACGAAACCGGCATCGCGCAGCACTCGCAGGTGCTTTGACACCATCGGCTGCGGCATACGAAGTTCACGCTCGATCTCTCCCACCGACTGTTGCGACGAGACCAGCAGGCTCAGTATCGCGCGGCGGTTCGGCTCCGCAATGATTTCGAACACAGATTCCACCCTCTTAATATACTCTACGGAGCATATACGTGTCAAGGGATATACGGATAGGGGGCCCCAGGCAGAGAGCTGCGCGCTCCAGAAATGGAAAACTAACTGGAATCAGGATGGATCTGATTGTAGATTATTGAAACGTTGGTAGCGCTAACGGGAACACGAAGGTGCTATCCGCCAGTTCAGTTCGGTTCAGTTGGGTGCAAGTGAGTGCAAGTGCGTTCAGTTGGTACCGCGCGAGGTGCCGAAAATGTGCCATGGACACCCGACGTTGTCACTCAGTTGTCACCCGCCGACGGCAGCAGGAGTATGCGCCGGCAACGGAACCTTAATTTTGAATGGCGGGCAGTTTCAGTTCGAATGGAACGAAATCAAGGCAGCCTCAAACCTAATGATCCGCGACTCCTTACTGTTGCCGACCTGGAACACAGCGAAAACGAGGAGCGCTGGTTTTCGATTGGCTTGGCGGAGCAACGGAGCGATGCTCTCCATCGCGTACCTCTGGTCAGAAGGCGATTTCGCAACCACGAAAATTCGAATCATATCAGCCCGGGCAACCACACAGACCGAAATTCACTATTACGAGGAGAGCCTATGAATGATTCACCGATCGGGGATGAGAAGATGCCAGTCGAGATCGATTTCCGTGACGGTGTTCGTGGTCTCCATCACATCCCGCCCGGCGCGAAGGTCTTTTTGCCAGCGTCGATTGAACGTGGCGTCTGGGAGTACTTCGCCGGCAAAGCTCAGCAAAAGGGTATTGATCTGTCAGAACTCCTCACCGATGTATTAAAGCGCGATATCGAAATCAATGAGGCGTTAAAGTGACTGCCATCGCAATGGGCGACATGAAGAACGACGCCCCCCGGCTGAAGCCGCAAGCCAACACGGGACCGCCCCATCGGTGGAACAACTAATGACCGGGAAGTTGCAATAGAAAGAGGGACTGCGCACAGGCCAGCGCGCCCGAGACAACCAATGCCAGCGCCAAGGCAGGCGCTGAACGGAAAGACAAATGTACGTTGCTTGTCATAATTTGGCTCCTTTGGAGCACGGTACCCCATACTTATTTAGCGCCGTGTTCGGCAGGACGGGAGTTCGCACGCCGTGACGGCCAAAGATAATCACCTGCTTGAGTTGCGTATCATCGACAGATTGAGCTGCGGCTGGCTGCGCCGCCAGAAAAGGTCCCACACGAGAGCTAGAGTGCCGAGCCGGACAGAATGAGTCTTCATGATCGCTTGAACGGAGTGCGACACACCCGGTTTTGCTCTCACGGAGAACTTAAGTAATCAGGTCGGCGGAATGCGGGTCGATCACTTGCTTTGCGATCCCTACGGGTCCATAGTCTGCGCTACGTGAGAAGCCAGACGATGTAATCTCCAGTACTCCGCTATCAAGCTAATATACCTCTCGCGATTCGTTCATTCGCCGATACGAGGAGTAGGCGGGCAAAGTGTTGCGCCGCAGAATACCTCGTTAGGCCACGCGTGCGAATTTAGAAAATGATTTTGGCCCACAGTTGGAACTCGCGAGGAGTGCCTCGGCCAGTCGCATAGTTGCTGATTGTAGTCGTGATGACTCCGAAGTTACTCGCGGATACATCGGCACGGCTTGGTCAAATTGTCATCCCTTGAACAAATCCGATAATGGCACTTGCGCGACCATTGGGCCATTATCGCAGCGCCCGCGATCTCCACCTCAGTTTGCACCAGATCCGATCTGTGTGGATCTTCGCACGGTGGTCGGCGCCTGGATTATATAAACTCGTTACGTGCGAGTTCTATCGTGGGCAGTCTTCCTGCTCGTGTTTGCAGAGTTGGCTGGGAGCGGCAGTGATGCATCGCTCAAGTTGTTGTATGACCACCATCGGTGGTTCGAGCTTCGTGACGCGCTCCAAGGCAAGCAGGCCCCACCGTTGTACGTTGGTGCCGTCGCATCCGCGTTCAATAACGTCAAGCGTGCCGAGGAGTACCTGAACAAAGCCGCGGAACGCGCCTCCACTGTGGAGGAAGCGGTCAAAGCTCGTGGCATGTTGGCATATCTGTATACTCGCCTCGGAAGATCGCGTGACGCCGTCCACCAGCTTGACGAGATACTCAGATTGGAGCCAGGCAGCCCCGACGTTTTAAATGCACGTACGCTCTTCGCGGCTTTCAATCGGTACCCGGATCAGTCGATCGGTCGCAATCGGCATTCATCCATTTCCTGCACGGCGAACGCGCGCGGTTTGATCCTTCCCGTTTCCGTCAATGGGAAGACGGTGCGCTGGATTTTCGATTCGGGGCTCAGCCGTTGTCCGCCGCCTCAAGTTCGGCGAAGTGGAACTGAACGATGTTCCGATGCTCGTCATCCCCGATTCCCAGCCCGCAATCAATGGACTGCGGCCAGGCCAGAGGGGGCTAATTGGTCTGCCGGTGGCAATCGCATTTCAGACTTTTCGCTGGAGCACGGACGGGAAGTTCGTAATCGGTTCTGCCCCACATCCGAACCGGGCTGACAGGAACTTGTGTTTTGACGGATTGAACATACTCGCACGTGTGCAGTCGGAAGGCAAGCAGCTTGATTTCGTCTTCGACACTGGCAACGGAGCCGGGACTCAACTCTGGGAACGGTTCTCAAATGACTTCGCCACGATCGTCAAGGAGCGGGGCGTCAGAGAGAGTAAGCGCGTTACACAGATTGGCGGCTCGAATTATCGCGAGGCGATCGTGCTTCCCGAGATTCATCTACGAGTCGGTGGGTTCGAAGCCTCACTTCAGCCAGCCAATATCTTCGCCAGGCCGGTGGGTAATGAGTTTCAGCACGGAAATCTTGGGATGGACCTGCTCAGTCAAGCCCATTCGGTGAGCGTCGATTTTAAGTCCATGTCGCTTGTCCTTCAGTAGCTGGCAACCAAGACTAGAATAGCGGCGCGCGAATTTGGAGGCGCCGCCCCAATCCATTAGGGTAGCTCTGCTTTGGTATGGTTGGGACTGTTCTTAATAGAATTTTAAGGTGGTGCTGATACCCTAGGCTCCGGCTGCAACATGAGAGTTGCTGCCGAAAACAGATGCTATGGAAGGGAGATATTGTGCGTTGCTACACTCCGCACGCTCGGGATGAGCGCATCCGGCTTTTAGGTCTGACATTTGCGATGGCTACTTGTGTCTTGCCGAGTTTTGCGCAGACGGTCAACTTCTCATTGGCTGCGCAACCCAGCGGCACGAAGGAAGCTCCTTTGACGCTCACGTTAAAAGACGCCCTGGCACTGGCCGAGAAGAACGATCCCGCGCTGTTTGCCGCAACCAGCGACGCGATCGCAGCAGGCGAGGACCGAAAGCAGGCTCGCGCCGCTCTGTACCCCTTGCTCTCGGGAAGGTCGGAGTACTTGGGCACCCAAGGTGACGGAAAGTTGCCCCAGGGCAGGTTCGTCACCAACGACGGTGTTCACGTTTACCGAGAATGGGCCGTCTTGCATCAGGATCTCTCGCCCGGTGTTCTGAGTCGTGTTGCGATCGAGCGCGCGGGTGCGGCAGAAGCGATCGCCAGGACAAAGGTGGAAATCGCACGCCGGGGCCTCCGGGCGACGGTCACCAAAAATTACTACGCCTTGATCGTCGCCCAGCGCAAGTACGCGACCGCGCAACAAGCGCTGGATCAGGCTCAGCACTCGCTCCGCATCAGCCAGGATCTCGAACGCGGCAGGGAAGTGGCGCACAGCGATGTGGTTAAATCGCAGCTTCTGGAGAACGGCCAGCAGCAGGCCCTCCAGGAAACCAAGCTCGGCATGGAAAACGCCCGGCTCGATCTGGCGGTGTTGTTGTTTCGCGATTTCGACGAATCGTTTTCGATTGTCGATGACCTGGATCTTGCGCCCACACTGCCTCCGCTTTCTGATGTCGAGACCATGGCAGGACGGCAGAATCCATCGCTGGCTGCGGCTATGGAAACGTTGCGCAGCACCCGACTGGATGTCACCATCGCTCGCCAAGCCTTTCTTCCAACCCTAACTGTGGACGCCGTCTACGGCATCGAAGCGAACGCATTCGCGCTGAACAGCGCGACGGCCGCCAACAAGGAACTCGGCCCCGTCCCGAACCTCGGGTACTTTATCACCGCCAGCTTGAACGTTCCCGTTTGGGACTGGGGCGTTCGGCGCAGCAAGGTACGGCAGAGTGAACTCAAGCAGAAACAAGCAGCCGAGGACCTCAGCGTTACGCAGCGCACGCTAATCAGAAATTTGCGCGGATTTTACGATGAAGCGCAAACCGCCCGCCAGCAGATCGACTACCTGCGGCGAGCCGTCGACCTGGCGTCCGAGAGTCTGCGCTTGAGCGCTCTCCGCTATCAGGCCGGCGAAGCCACCATCGTGGAATTGACGGATGCCCAGTCGAGCCTCATCCAGGCGCGCAACTCATACGATGACGGTATGGTGCGTTATCGCCTCGCCGTTAGCAATCTTCAAACGCTCACCGGAACCTTTTAGCCATGCCGTCCAAGATTCACTTCGCCGTTTCAGCCTTCCTTTTTCTCGCGGCCTGCAGTCACCCTGAGGAAAAGGAAAAGGCGCCGGCCCCGGTGCAAGTCACCGCCGTGTCGCAAGCGACCATACGGCGGATTGTTCACGGCGACGGAGCACTCTTCCCGCGCGATCAGGCGGGACTAATGCCCAAAATCGCGGCGCCAGTGCAAAGGTTCTATGTGAACCGCGGCGATCACGTGAAGCAAGGACAGCTTCTCGCGGTGCTCGAAAACCGCGACCTCATCGACGCTGCCTCGGAGAGCAAAGGCGCGGTGGAGCAGGCTGAATCGAATTTTAGGACCACGGAAGTCTCCACCGTTCCCGACTCGGTGGTCAAAGCGCAGACCGATATGGAATTTGCCCGCGAGGCCCGCGACAACGCCAAGGCGGTGTTGGACAGCCGCCAGCAGTTATTCAAGCAGGGTGCGCTAGCAGGCCGCTCAGTGGACGATTCCCGGGTTGCCTATGCACAAGCCGAGAGCCAGTATCGCGCCGCCGAGGAGCATCTCAAGACACTCCAATCCGTAAAGCAAGACCAAATCAAGGGCGCAGCCGCGCAGGTTGCGTCCGCCAAGGCGCATCATGACTCGCAGGAGGCGCAGGTTGCATATTCACGCATCCTGAGCCCCATATCGGGCATCGTCTCCGATCGTCCCCTTAATGCCGGAGAGATGGCCACCCCGGGGGCGCCACTGATTACCATCGTTGATATATCCCGTGTAATCGCGCGCATCGATGTTCCTCAGGCCGAAGCCTCCACCGTGAAAGTGGGCCAAACCGCCATACTCACGCGACCCGATAGCAAGGATGAAGTGGAAGGTAAGGTCACAGTGGTGAGCCCCGCCGCCGATCCCAACAGCACCACCGTCCAAGTCTGGATTCAGATCGACAACCCCGGTGAACGCCTGAAGCCAGGAACTGCGATACACGCGGCAATCGCCACCGAAATCTATAAGGCTGCTACGGTCGTTCCTGCCGCCGCGATCCTGCCGGGCGAGGAAGGGGGTACCGCCGTCCTCACGGTTTCGTCAGACTCGATTGCTCATAAACGCACCGTAACGGTCGGCGTGCGCGAAGGCAATCAGGTGCAAATTCTGAGCGGCGCCAATCCCGGCGAAGAGGTTGTCGTAGTAGGCGGCATGGGCCTGGATGACAAGGCCAAGGTGAAAGTGGTAACTACCACGGTGGAAGAATCCGACCAACCCGACGAAAGCGGGGCCGAAGAGCCCGCGCCCAGCAAGGATCAGAAAGGCACTCCCAAGAAAGATCAGGCGAAGCCGCAAGGAAAATGAGCGATCTTTCCACAGCTTCTCCCATCATGAGTACCGTCGATCAAACGCCGCACTGGACGGCGCGCCACGGTAAGCCTATCCTTTTCCTCATCCTGACCCTGGTGGCAGTCGGCGTGTACTTGGCTGTATCGATTCCCGTCGCGGTTTTCCCCAGCACCAATTTTCCCCGGATTGTGGTGGGCGCCGACGTGGGTGTCTATCCCATCGATCAAATGTTGGTGACGGTCACCCAACCGTTGGAGGAGGCTGTGAACACAGTTCCCGGTTTGGATCACGTGACTTCCATTACCAGTCGAGGCAGCGCGGAGATCGATTTGTTTTTCGATTGGAACGCCAATATGGACCCGACGCTGCAGTTGGTGAACGCGGCGCTGGCACGGGTCCAGCCCACACTTCCCGCTAATGCCAAGGTGACGTCAGATCGCCTCACCTTCGCCGCCTTTCCAATCATTGGCTATAGCCTGACTTCCGACAAAATTCTCCAAACAACGCTCTGGGAACTCGCCAACTACACGATGAAACCCCGCCTGAATCGCGCCACCGGTGTTTCCTCCGTAGTAGTGCAGGGCGGCCAAGTGCCCGAGTTTCAAATCCAGCCCGATCCCGCTAAGTTGATCGAGGCCGGCGTTACAGTCCCGAATATCCTGGACGCCATCAGCCGGAGCAATATGATCGATTCGCCCGGCCTTATCGACACCAACCACCAACTGGTACTCACGCTAATGAGCGGCCAGGCTCGGGACCTTCACGACATTGGGAACATTATCGTCAAGACCACCCCCGCCGGCGCCGCCGTTCACATTAATGACGTTGCCAGCGTGAACAATTCGGTGATGCCCGTCTATACGGTAGTAACGGCCAACGGCAAGCCGGCTGTTCTGCTAAACATCTATAGGCAGCCCGCCAGTAATACGGTGGACGTAGCGAACGCAGTTCATAGGGTAATCGCGAACCTAAAGAAGGACCTTCCGCCCGGCGTAGACGTTCGTCCGTTCTACGATCAGTCGGAGTTGGTAATCGATTCCATAGCAAGCGTGCGCGATGCGATCCTTCTCGGCTTGATTTTGGCGTCCCTGATCATGGTTCTCTTCCTGCGGGACTGGGGCACGTCGCTGGTGGCCGGCCTGGTGATCCCCGCCACCATTGGGGTTACGTTCATCACCATGCGCATCCTGGGCCAAAGCTTCAACCTCATGACGCTCGGCGGGCTGGCCGCGGCCGTCGGATTGGTGATCGACGACGCCATCGTGGTGGTGGAGAACATCGTTCGCCACTGGCGGATGCCGGCCAATCACGATCGGCCGCCGTTCGAGGTCGCCATCGAGGCTGTGGACGAAGTCGGAAATCCCACCATTCTGGCCACATTGGCCGTGGTCGCCGCGATTTTGCCGATGGCGTTCGTCGGTGGGCTGATGGGACCGTATATGCGTCCCATCCCGATCGGCGCCAGCGCCGCGATGCTCTTTTCATTGCTGGTGGCCTTCATCGTCACGCCGTGGGCTGCTATCAGGATTCTCAAGCCGGGCGGGCATCATGAGGGCGAAAGGGAGGACTTCTTAACGCGGCTGTACCGGCGCTTCATGGGCAGCCTGCTGCACCGGGCCGTCCTGCGATGGAGCTTTGTGGGCGGCGTGGTGGTCTTGCTCGCGGCCTCCGTCTCCCTGTTCTACTTCGGCTTTGTCAAAGTCAAGATGCTGCCGTTCGACAACAAGAGCGAGTTCCAGGTGATCGTCGATATGCCCACGGGGACGACGCTAGAAGAGACAGCTCGCGTGACCGAGTTGCTGGCCGAAGAAACGCAGAAGCAGCGCGAGGTGGTGAACGTCGAGACCTATGTGGGAACGGCGTCGCCCTACAACTTCAACGGACTGGTGCGCCATTACTATCTGAGGCGCGGGCCGAATGTGGCGGACATTCAAGTGAATCTTCTTTCGAAGGGCGCGCGTGATCTGCAAAGTCACGAGATCGCCAAGCAGGTGCGCAATCGCATTCAGCCTATCGCCGAGCGCTATGGCGCACGTATCAAAGTAGCCGAAGTACCGCCCGGTCCGCCGGTGCTCGAAACGCTGGTTGCGGAGGTGTACGGCCCCAGCATGGAAAGAAGGATCGCACTAGCGCGCCAAATAAGGGACCTCTTCAAGCAGACCAAGGGTGTCGTCGACGTGGATTGGTACGTCGAAGACGATCAGCAGAAGTACAACTTGTCCGTCGACGAGGAAAAAGCCGCCATCAACGGGATCTCAGAGGACGACGTCGCACGCGCAATGCAGGTCGCTTCCGCCGGTTACGCGGCTGGCCTACTCCATCAAGAGACAGAAAAGGAGGATGTTTCGCTCACCGTGCGTCTGGATCGTGCTACGCGCTCGGACATGGAGCGTATCCAGAGCCTCAAAGTGACCGGTCACAATGGCCATCAGGTCGCCCTCGGAGAACTGGTGCACGTCGAGAAGTCGATCGAAGACAAGAGCATCTACCACAAAAATCTGATGCCGGTGACGTACGTGACCGCCGACATTGCCGGAGAGATCGAGAGCCCGGTCTACGCGGTTCTCAAACTCGGGCCGGAGATCGACAAGATCAAAATCCCAGAAGGCTACCAGATCGAGCAGCATATGGCTGCGCTTCCGTCGAACCCCGAGCGCTACTCGATGAAGTGGGACGGCGAGTGGCACATCACTTACGAGGTGTTTCGCGACCTCGGAATCGCCTTCGCCGCGGTGCTGATTCTGATCTATGGGCTAGTGGTCGGATGGTTCCAGTCGTTCGTGACGCCGCTAATCATAATGGCGGCGATACCGTTCTCGTTGGTCGGCATTCTGCCTGCGCATGGCCTTCTGCATGCCTTTTTCACGGCGACCTCCATGATCGGATTCATCGCCGGCGCCGGCATCGTGGTGAGGAACTCGATCATCCTGGTGGACTTCATTGAGCTGCGGCTGGCCGAGGGCATGCCGCTCGACGCCGCGGTGATCGATGCTGGAGCCGTTCGCTTCCGGCCTATGATGCTCACTGCCGCAGCCGTGGTAGTCGGCTCGTCGGTGATCCTGTTCGATCCCATTTTTCAGGGTTTGGCCATCGCGCTGATGGCGGGTGAAATCGCCTCGCTACTGCTCTCGCGCATGACCGTGCCTGTGTTGTTCTATTTGGTGAACAAGAGAAGGAGAAAACTCGCATGACTATAGATCGTTATCTACGAATGATTGCCGGCGCGTTCGTGCTGGTGACGCTGGCGCTTGGATATTGGGTGAGCCCGTACTGGTATCTGTTCACCGCGTTCGTGGGCCTTAATCTTTTTCAATCCGCTTTCACGAATTGGTGTCCGATGATGACCATCCTTCGGAAGCTGGGTGTCCGCGGAAGCTGAAGCTCGCCACTGCCACGGGGGACATCGCGTAGCCGCGGGGTGTACTTGCTAATAGAGTTGGGTCGCTAACACCAATCCTTCGAATCTTACTCCTCCCTCAGGCCGAAGATCGGAGAAACGTCAACTGCCGGTAGGGTACCGTCCTGGGACCAGATAACATTGCGCAGGGCGGCAGCCAGTGCCAGTGGTCCTCTTGTACGTACCAACAAAATGACCTTCGGAACTTGCAGCGTGAGATGGAAGATCGTCGGACGAGTGCTGTTCTCGGCGCCCATGGGCCTATAGTCAGACACGACACCGACAATTTCGGAACTTATCTTCTTATCTCCATCGAGCAGAATCTTGCCTAGCGGGTCCTAGTTCGGGAATAACTTGCGAAAAAACGTGCGGTTTAGAGCAACTAGAGCCTTGTGCTCAAGAACAACCCGTCGGGCAAGGTCGGACAAGCGACCCTGGCAGCGGTGGCATAAGCGATCGAAGACACGAAACTCAAAATGTTAGGCGCAGCGGAGCAACTGGCGTCGATAAACGACTTTCGAAACGGTTGACCTCGGGCCGAAACCGCCTGCCGTCGCGCCGCACGGTCGGCTTCCGGGGCCGAAGCCGAAGTTTCCGCTCTCGATGTTTCACCAACTCCTGCGTTGCCAACCGCGAATCGTCGCCCATCGCCTGGCCTGCGCTCTTCAACAATCGGGCGTGCCGGCCTTGCACCCTGGCGATGGCCGCGGTCAACGCATGTCCGTCAGGTTCAGGAATGCAGGTCAGCAGAATCCTGGCGAGACCGTCCACCAACGCGAACAAAACCTGCTGTGATCGATCGAGGCGAGTGACCTCCCGGCTCATCTGTTCCAGGCTTGCGGCGAGTCGTTCCTCAGCTCTGATGATGGCGTCTTCACGCTCTGTTAATTCGCGGTCGATCGCCGCTCTGAGGAAGACACTCGGGTTAGCATAGCCACGGACCTTCGCCGTCGCTTGAAGTCGTTCATCGGCATCGGCGCTCAACCGGATCGTTCGCCTTGGCATTAGTGCCCCCTCACTTTGAAAGGGAATGGCGGAGGCATCTTGGGACACAATTTCGGAGGCAAATGCAGAGAGTCGGACGAATGGCAGACGATTTCGACCGTTGTCGGACGCATACAACTGACCTGGCATCAACCAGATATAAGAAAGCACCAAGCAACGCGTCAGACAACCCTTTATGTTCCACTAAGCATTTTTGGTTGCCTTTGACCCCTCTTCTGGGGGCGGCGACTATCACAATCTGTTGCACTTTGTTCACAAACCGTTGCGCCTAGCGCCGCGAGGCCAAAACGTTTGCACTTCATTCACAAATTGTTTGCAAACTGTTGCACATTGCAAAAAAGCGAAGTTCGACCGTCCCGCCTGGTGCTCGCCATTTCCTTATCAGGTGAGGGAGCAAATGTAGCCACTCTGCCACTCCCTAATGGACGGAAGCGCGAAAGCACAGATCCGACTGAAATGGGAATGTATCGCGGAGTAAATGATGCCACTAGCCAATTCGGAGACTGGGGACGCAGGCGATGACCCCGTCACGACGCGGGCGCGAGGGAAAAGCAGCTTATCGCATCAAAAGAGAGCAAAGGTTTCTGTCCCGATACCCTCTCGCCATTCCCTTACAAGGTAGAGGGCAAATACTGGAAATGTCTATGGAGCCGGAGCAGACGAGCGAGTGAGTTGATGGCGAAGCGAAGAGTCGCGGAGGAACCTCAGAAGGCAATCGGGAAGACGGTCCCGTCCGCCACTGAACGAGCCGCCCGCGAAAGTGTGGAAGCGCTCCGCAGCCAACCTCTCAGTGATCGCGAATGGAGTCGTCAATCAAAACGTCTCACTGAATTCGTTAAGCTCCTATCCCGCTGGGATGCCGAGCAGCGTGCCGCTACAAAATGCGCGAAGATGGAGTCCAAAACAGACCGGGAAAGAGTAACCTGAGGGAGCGAACAATATGCTTCAGAACGGATCGGTACAGAAGCCGCGGTGGGTGGTTATATACGCACGGGTGAGCAGCAAGGAACAAGAGGTCGAAGGCTTCTCGATACCGGCACAGTTGGAGTTGCTGCGCGACTACGCAAGCAAGCAGGGCATGAAGGCAGTCCAAGAGTTCGTCGATGTTGAATCGGCCAGTACTAGCGGACGGACCGGGTTCGGCCAGATGCTAGCGTTTTTGAAAAAGAACCGGAGTAAGTGCCAAACGATCCTGGTGGAGAAAACCGACCGCCTTTACAGGAACGTGCCGGACTATGCCACGGTCGATGAGCTCGGCGTTACAATTCATTTCGTCAAGGACGGCACGATCCTCTCGCCGGACTCCAAGTCGTCAGAGCAGTTCATACACGGCATCAAGGTCCTGATGGCGCGGAACTACTCACAGAATTTGGGGGAGGAAACGCTGAAGGGAATGCTCCAGAAGGCCAAGAGCGGCCTGTATCCGAGCAACGCACCGGCTGGCTATCGCAACGTGGAAGGGCCCGACGGAAGGCGCGTCATTGTGCCGGACCAGGATGCATCAACGATTACGCGCTTGTTTGAGGAGTTCGCCACGGGCCGGTACTCTCTCAAAACGCTCGCAGCCAGAGCGAGAGTGGAAGGCTGGACAGTTGGAGCTCGTCGGCTGCATCGGAGCACTCTGCACTTGATCCTTCGCAAGCGCATCTACACCGGTGATTTCGACTGGGACGGCGTGACCTACCGCGGTAAACATGAAGCTCTGGTAAGCCGTGAGATGTGGGAAGGGGTTCAAGCCCTATTTGATCGACGCGTCGAAACGAAACAGCATCGGATCAAACACGACTTTGCCTTCACGGGGTTCATCCGATGCGGGCACTGCGGGTGCGGTTTGGTGGGCGAGCTAAAGAAACAGAAATACGTCTACTACCATTGCACCGGGCATCGCGGCAAATGTGAGGAGCCTTGTACGCGGGAGGAAGTGGTCGAAGACAAGTTCGCCGCCGCACTCAAGGAACTGGTAATCCCGCCGCGAATTCTAAAGTGGCTCCAGGAGTCGGTCTCGGAAGCCGATCTCAACGAACGCGCGGCCCGAGACCGGGAATTGAAGCGGCTGGAAGAACAACACCGGAGGCTCTCTTCGAAACTGCATCAGCCCTGAGATGTATGACCGAAAGGCGCTGGAATGCCAGAACCAAGCAACCGCTCTTGGGCGCCGGATTGACGAGATCCGTGCCGGCGCACCGGCCCCAGCCCAAGGCGCTATTGACTTGATGGGACTAACCAGCCGTACAGCAGATCTATCGTTGATCCAGCCGCCGCACGAAAAGCAGGCATTCCTCAGACTGGTTCTCAAATCGGCAGCCTGGCGGCACGGCGAGTTGCAGATCCAGTTCGAAGAGCCGTTTCAGAATTTGAGGCGCTCGAACCAGCTAAGCCGCAGGAAAGATGATGAGATAGGCGACGGAACTACCCGAAACCAAATTTGGCTCCTCAGGTAGGAC
>PMOK01000001.1 GCA_003162425.1 Bryobacterales bacterium
GACAGCCGTCGCTTCAGAGAGGCGATTAGCGGGGGCGCTATCCGATAGGGATAGGAGGATGGAAATGGACAGACGCAATTTTTTATTCTCCGGGGCGGTCTTCGTATCCGCCCTAACGGCCCGTGCACAAGATAAGAGCGCAAATCTGGAAGTTCAAGTGAGCTACACCGGCTCCGGCCCGGTAGACGAATCGCACAAAGTATATGTCGTGCTTTGGGACAACCCGAATTTCGTAACGGAGGAGGCAGGGGCACCGCCAATCGACCTCAAAGGAGTCTCTTCAAAGTCCGCGTCCGTTCAATTCGACGACGTCCAAACGAACCCGGTGTATGTGAGTATGGTCTATGATCCAAGCGGAAAGTGGGACGCGGCAAGCCCACCGCCGTCTGGATCGTCTCTTGGTTTCTATGCGAAAGAGCCTGGAAAGCCAGCGCCGGTAAAGCTTGACGCGGGTAAGACCACAAAGATCGCCGCGACGTTCGACGATTCTTTCAAAATGAAATGAAAGCCAAGCTGTTGGGAACAGTTTGATCATCGCCGTGCTTGGTTGGGATTCTGGCGAACCCGACCCGCATTCCGGGATGAACCTGAACACCATCCGAGCGTAGCGATGGGCGGCACCCGGTTGTCCCCGCCGAATGGCTCGGAGAAACCTCTAGGAAGCCTACGTGCCCGCGAGTGGACAACGTGAGACCCGACAGACTTATAGCATGTCATGCTTATGGTTCGGCAGTCCGTTCCCGGCCACTGTCTGGATAACTCCAGTACGTGCATCCACTCGCCTGATTCGGTGGTTCACAAATTCCGCAATATAGAGGTTCCCCTCAGAATCCACCGCGATGGAAGACGGATTGTCGAGGCGGGCCCGAATCGCTTGGCCACCATCGCCACCGAGCCCCTTAGTAGATCCGGCGATAGTCCTTATGTTTTGTGTCTTCGCGTCGATAAAACGCACTCGATCATTTATTGGATCAACGACGTAAAGGTCCCCTATTTGGTCGAACAACACACCTGATGGGTCTTTCAGCCCCGCTGAAAGCGCCGGTCCATCGTCGCCGATCAATCCTGCTTTCGCCGAACCCGCTACTGTCGTGATGACCCCGGTCCTCGCGTCTACACGACGAATCCGACAACTGCCCGTCCCGTATCCATATTGCGCAATAAAAAGATTGCCACCACGATCCACAGCGACGCTGTTTGGATAATCCAGTCCGGCGTCGAGTGCAGGACCCGTCGCCACTGGAATCACGTTTACCACTACCCGCGACCGTGGTGATAATTCCGGTCTTCGCGTCAACACGGCGGATTCGACTGTTGCCCATGTCGGCAATGTAAACATTGTCCGACGCGTCAGTCGTAACAAACTCGGGGCGGTTTAGCCCTGCATGGATCGCCGGACCTCCGTCACCGCTGAACGCGAGCCTTCTGCCCCCTGCGACCGTGGTTACGGAACCACTTATTGGATCGATTCGGCTCACGCGATCCACCGTGAATTCCGCAGCAATCAAATGCCCAGTGGTATCCACCACCAGGCTGATAATCGCTTCCAGTTTGGGCTTGGTATGGATGGTGGTGATGATTCCGCTCTTCAGGTCAACGCGCCGGATGACGTTTGTGTTCTCTGCGATGTAAAGTGCCTGGGAGCCATCAAGGGCAATCGCCTGTGGATCGTTGATCGCAGCTTTTGTCGCCAGCCCATGGTCGCCGACTCGTGCGACCGTATCGCGGTTCTCTACTTGCGCAAACACGATCCATAAAGACAGTAGAGCGGCGACTGCTGCGAACAGCTTCACTTCACGATCTTATCGCAAGCCCGAAGAAAAGCCAGCACCAGACGATGCGAGATTCCACGAGGGTAATCATCGCTCTAGCTTGCCCCGATTCTTGCGGCATCAAGCATCTCAATGCGATGTGCGTTGCGAACCAGCCGAATCGAGGATGCCGGACGGCCAGCGTGGGAGCACCGATCTCTACTACTTCCCCGCGCTCTTCCGGCGCTTGGCCCAGAAAGCTTTCATACGAACCGATTGAGCTTTCCGCTTCGCGGCGGACATTCCACGACGCGGTGCCGGGGAAGCCGTAGCCGTTGCTGTGCCGAACGGATTCTTCGGTGGGCGTCCGCGTCTTTTCGTCGGACCTTGCAACGCTTCGATAGCCACGTTCAGTTTGTCACGTTCGGCGATGAGTAAAGCAAGTATGTGCTCGGTTGGCATACGCCAAGATCGTAGCACGAGGCCCCGACTTACTCGGTTCCGGGACATTCTAAACCGATGCCGGACTCGGCCCTCTAAATCTTTCGATCCTGCGAAGCTGCGTCGAAACTGGAACGGCCCGCTCTTCAAAATACGACCCGGCCCGTTTGGCCAAAAGAACAAAAGACGAAGACTTCCTAAGATTCGAACCGGGTGTCGATGGCTTCAATGAATCCCGGCTGTTTCGATGCAAACAAAGTTGTCTGGTTGCCTGGTGCACTTCCAAAACATAGTGCCGTATTCAGGCTGTTCCTTACGTCCCCAGACCTCAACTGATATCGAGTGCGCCGGTCCGTCGTCGCAGTTGAAATAGCCAAGTGCATATCCGGCTTTCATTTCTCCCAAAGGTTGTACAAGAGGGTTCGTGGCACACGATTTGCTCTCGCCGACGAACAATTACCTTGCGCGGTCAGGTTAGTCTCGACGGTGTGCTTTATGAGTCCTTTCTGGTCGAGATAATCGTAACCTTCCAATGCACCACCGACGATTCCTAACAAGAGCAGGTAGCCGATGAAACTGTACAGTGCATCGCTATTTAGTGGTTGGGCCAATCGGCTGCTCCGGTGTAAGAGTATATCGTACCGGGCGGCTTATTGCGGATTTCCGGATGAATAGCGAAGTGAGTTTCTTCACGGCGGTCTCCATTCGTGGGGAGTGTATCACACGCGACAAATCACCTTCGACGCCATCATCTCATCGGCTCCGGCATGCCTTTGGTCTTCCCCAAACTCCGAGTATGGGCGCACCTCGTTAATAGACTGTTCTGGTTCAGTTGGAAATGG
>PMOK01000294.1 GCA_003162425.1 Bryobacterales bacterium
TATCGCACTTTGCGTGGCGGATTCCGCCTGCCGCCCGGTGGATCGCAAGGCCAGAATCCGGCATCCGGAGTGGTGGTCTATTATTCGTTCAAAGAAAAACCGAAGGACGAAGTCACGCTCGAATTTCTGGATGATGCAGGCCACCTGATTCACAAGTTCTCGAGTAAACCGCCCGCGAAGAAACCTACGGTAGCCGAAGGCGATGAGGATGAAGATTTTCCGCCGCGCCGTCCGGATGCCGATCGCGTGCCGGCCGAGGCTGGTCTCAACCGCTTCGTCTGGGATCTGCACTATCCGGACGCCACCACGTTTCCAGGTCTGATCATGTGGGCGGGCAATATTCACGGTCCCGTGATCGTTCCCGGAAATTATAAAGTTCGGTTGACCGCGAATGGAAAATCCGAAACGCAAACCGTGCAAGTGAAGAAGGACCCGCGCCTCTCCACCACTCCCGAAGAATACGCGCGGCAGCTCGAAGTCGCGCAGCAGATTCACAACAAGCTCAGCCAGTCGAACGATGCAGTGATCCGCATTCGCGACATCCGCAAACAGCTCGACGAATACGCCGAACGCGTGAAGGATCAGAAGGTGGTAGATGCCGCCAAAGCGCTCGCGAAGAATCTGACGGCGGTGGAGGAAGCGCTCTACCAGACCAAAAATCGCGCCAACGAAGATCCACTGAACTTTCCGATAAAACTCAACAACAAGCTGGCGGCGCTGGAAGGCGTAGTGGAAAGTTCCGACAACGGCCCGACGCTGCAATCCTCCCAGGTTTTCGAGGACTTGGCGAGTCAAGTAAACGCACAACTCGAGGCGCTCAAGAAATTGACAGGCAGCGACTTAGCCGCCTTCAACAAACTCGCCCGCGACCAAAACGTCCCCGCCGTAATTGTCTCAGACGGCCAACCACCAACCGGCAGCCACTAACCAGAAACCAGAAACCAGAAACCCGGAAAACGGCCTCCACGCGTGGAGGTCTTTTTCCGTCATAATTAATGTCATGCGGCAGTCCTGTCTCCGTCGGCGCGGCTTGCGCGGCTTTTCGCTCATCGAGCTTCTGATCGTTATCGCGATCATCCTGATTATTCTCGCCATCGCTGTTCCCAAACTCGGCAGCGCCAAGATGAACGCCAATGAGATGGCGGTGCTGCGTGAGATCCAGACCGTCAGCAGCATGCAGACCCAGTATTATTCGCAGTTCGGCCGCTACGCAACCACGCTGGCCGAGCTTGGACCACCTACCAGCGGTGGTCCGGGACCGCAAGCGGCCGACTTGATTCCCGGCAGCCTCGCCTCCGGTGACAAGGACGGCTACACCTTCGTTATGGCGGTGACACCGCAGGGTTACACGTTGAATGTGAACCCGAAGGCATTCAACAGCACGGGACGCCGGACGTTCTATTGCGATCAGAGCATGACCATCCGCCAGAATTGGTCCGCCGAACCTGCCAACGCCAGCAGCCCCGAATTCAAGTAAGTGGGGCAGGCGCTTTCGCCTGCCAAATCATTTCCACCTTTTTATGTCCGTCTGTGGGATTCGTTGTCCGTTCGTGGGACCGAACGATTTTCATGCAACTTTTTTCTCACTTCGCGAATCAATCGATCAAACAAACTCGCATCTTCACTCGTAGAGATTGATATGGCCGCAGCACTAACTTTTTCGCATCGCCAGCGTCCAACATTGAAAGTGACCTCATGAACGCCGTGAACATCGCGTTAGAAAAACCGGTCTATGCAGGACCGGTGACAGGCCTCTCAGGCACCGTTTTAAAACAGCGTGAGATCCCCGGTTTCTCATTGTCGGAATGCGTCTATCCGCTGGGGCTTCGCTTATCGCCGCATCGCCATTCCGAAGCGTATCTGAGCTTCGTTCTTTCGGGTTCCTATCAGGAAAAATATGCGGACCGCGCATGCGCCTGCGTCGCGGGAGCGTTGCGCTTCTTACCGCCGGACGAGCTGCATGAGAACTTCTTCGACAGCGCCGTGCGTTGTCTTCTGGTGAGGATTGACCCCGTGATGCTCCATCGTCTCGGCGACCATGCGCCTGTATTGTCCAGCCCTGGCGAAGTTTCAGGACTCGCCTCTTCGTGGCTCGCCAACCGCATGTATCGCGAGTTTCTGGCCAGCGATGACATCGCACCTCTGGCCATGGAAGGCGTCCTGCTCGAGATCCTGGCTGAGAGCGCGCGAGCCATCGGCGAAGGTGGCGCGCATGCTCCCATCTGGCTACGCCGCGTGCGTGAGGCGCTGGAAGAGTCTTACCTGCTCGCGCCGAGTCTGGCTGAACTGGCCGCAATCGGCGCTGTTCATCCGGTGCATCTGTCTCGCGAATTCCGCAAGCATTACGACACTACCATCGGCGAATTTATCCGCAAGCGCCGCATTGAGCACGCTTGCCGCCTGCTCGCCAATTCCGATAAGTCGCTCTCTGAAATCGCGCTGATGTGCGGCTTCTCCGATCAAAGCCACTTCTGCGCCATGTTCAAGACGCACACCAGTCTCACGCCGGCCAAGTTCCGCGACATGTCCGCAAGGCCCTAATCCCCGTCCCCGTAGGGCAAGCCTCCGGCTTGCCTTCCTATTGACCCAGTGGGGCAGCGCCATGCGCTGCCAGCCTCCCCTATTGACCCTCTATACGAGTCTATGTATACTAGTCTAGACCGTCGATAGGACCATGCGGCAGTGTCTCAGTTTTAAATTCGAGATCAAGGCGCCTCGCTCCGACCGGAGTGTGCGCTGAGGGTGCTTTTAAGGAGGGGCTTTCGATGACCCGGCCAATACTAAACGGCATCGCACCATTTTTCATTGTGCGCAACGCTGCAGCCGCCGTCGCCTTTTATCGCGATAGGCTTGGCTTCGATTGTATCTACCAGGGACCCGAGGATGATCCGTTTTTGGCGATCGTTTGCCGCGACGGTGCGATGCTCATGGTCAAGGCAGTCGGGGTGAACCCGGCGCCCAACCGCACGCGCCATCCCTGGGCAAGGTGGGATGCTTACGTCAATGTGCCCGATCCTGATGCGCTAGCTGCCGAGTTCACGTCGCGTGCTGTCGTGTTTTCCGTTCCGCTGAAGGATACCAGTGACGGCCTGCGTGGATTCGAGCTGGAAGACACCGACGGCTATGTCCTATTCTTCGGTCGTCCTCGCGAAAATTCAAACCGGGACACCACCGGCCATGCCTGAACCTTCCGAAATCCTGCAAGGAACCCTCGATATGCTGGTGCTCCGGACCCTCGCACTCGGCCCCATGCACGGCCTCGGCGTTTCCGATCGCATCCGCCAAATCACACGCGGCGTCTTCGTTGTCAAACCCGGATCGCTCTTCCCCGCCCTCTACCGCCTCGAGCAAAACGGCTGGATCAAAGGTCACTGGGGCGAATCCGAAAACAATCGCAAAGCGAAATATTACACGCTCACGCCATCCGGCCGCGCGCAGCTCACCAAAGAAAAACGCAAGTGGAACAAGGCATTCAGCGCCGTAAACCGGCTGCTCGAAGGGGAGTTCTGACCTATGTGGTGGTTTCGCGCGCGACGATTACAACAGGAAAGGGCCGCCGAGATCGAAGCCTGCCGTGCAATGCTGGTGGACCGCTACATCGAGTGCGGCTTGTCACGCGAGGAAGCGCTAAGAACGGCCCGTTTGGAGTTGGAAGAGCCGCTAACTGAACAGACCCGGGTTGAACACACCATGAGGCCCAGCATGCGAAACACAATCGAGTCTTCCCTACAAGACGCGCGCTACGCCGGGCGTGCTCTCCGAAAAAGTCCCGCGTTCACGGCAATCGCCGTCCTGACGCTCGCGCTCGGCATCGGCGTCAACACTGCAATCTTCAGCGTCGTCTACGCCGTTTTGCTCCGCCCGCTTCCTTATAATCACCCGGAACAATTGGCATTCATCTGGTCCAGCTTTAAATCCGCCTCCTCCCGCGCGCCAACATCCGGACCCGCCCTGTACGAAATCCAACATCGCAGCCGCCTGGCGCAGGACATCGCCGCAATTTGGGTCGGCACCGGCACGTTCACCGGCGACGTGAATCCTGAGCAAGTGAAGGTTGCTTTCGTCACCACCAACTTTTTGCAAATGCTCGGAACGCGTCCGGCGTTGGGACGAGTGTTTCGGCCGGACGAACAATTCAACGGGCCGCCCGCTATCGTTCTAAGCTACGGGCTGTGGCAGCGGCGCTTTGGCGGCGATCCGTCCATCGTCGGAAAAGGAGTCGCGTTTCAAGGTGAGAGCGCGACCGTGCTTGGCGTGTTGCCTCAGGATTTTCAACTTTACTTCCCGCAGGATTCCAACGTCCCGCCTGAAATCGGGGTTTTCTTCCCCTTCCAGAACTGGCTCTACCAGCGTCCGCGCACGCTCTACTTTCTCCGTGTGCTGGCGCGTTTAAAACCGGGTGTGAGCGTTGACCAGGCCCAAGCCGACATGAACCAGGTGGCCAACCAGATGCGCGGCGCCTACACCGAATTCGCGAACGAGAATCTGAAGCTGGAAGTGGCGCCCATGCAGCGCGACGTGGTTCGTGACCTGCGAACGCCCTTGATTGCGTTGTTCGCGGGCTCTGGCTTCGTCCTGCTGATCTGCTCGGTGAACATTGCGAATCTGCTTCTCGCCCGCGCCAACGACCGCCGCCAGGAAATTGCGGTGCGTTGCGCGCTGGGTGCATCGCAAGGGCGCATCCTGCGGCAACTATTTCTCGAAGGCCTGCTGCTCTGCGCGCTCGCTGGCGCAACCGGTGTCGCCCTCGGTTGGGCCGCGCTGCGCGGTCTGCTCACCATCCGTCCGGACTATCTCGCCCGAATGCCCCACGTGGAACTCAATTGGCCGGTGCTCGCGTTCGTGGCGGCAGTGTCCCTGGCCTGCGCGCTCGTGTTTGGTCTCGCTCCGAGTTTCGAATCCGCGAAATCCGATCTCATCGGGACTCTGCGCGAGGCCGGCCGCTCTTCACAAACTCCAGCGCGCCGCGGCGTAAGCGCCCTGCTGATCGTGGGCGAAATCACGCTCGGATTCGTACTCGTCATCGGCGCCGGCCTCATGATCCGCACTCTAACGAAAATTCAGCAGGTGAATCCGGGGTTCGACGCGCAACGTCTGATGACGTTCGAGTTGGACCTCAACAAGTTCGATCCACCCGACCGGATCAATTTCGTCAGAGATTGGGAATCGAAGCTGGCAACGCTTCCCGGAGTCGACGCAGTGGGCGGCGTTTCGCATCTTCCGCTCGACGACTATTCGAACTGGTACAGCCCTTACCGGCCCGAAGGTGTTGCGCAAAGCGCAGCCACGACGCTTGCGGATTATCGCGCCATCACACCTGGCTACTTGCGCGCCATGGGTACGCGGCTTTTGGAAGGCCGTTTATTCGACGATCGCGATCGCGCGGAAACCCAACAAGTAGTGCTGGTGGATGACATGTTGGCCCACTCAGCGTGGCCCGGCGAGAGCGCGGTCGGTAAGAAAATTGAGACCGAGCATTTCACCCAGAAAGGCGTCATCCCGGTATGGGCTGAAGTTGTCGGCGTGGTGGAACACGTCCACAACCATTCGCTTTCGAAGCGTCTGCGTGCGGAAGTCTACATCCCATTTACCCAGACCCCGCGCGAGCACATGACTTTTGCGGTTCGCACCCGCATGGACCCCTCTGCGCTGGCCGGAACCATCCGGCAGGAGTTGCAGAAGCGTGACAAAGATCTCGCGCTCTCGAAGCTTCGCCCCATGACAACGTATGTAGAACGCGCCTCTGCTCCGGTGCGCTTCACAGCAGTTCTCGCCGGAATTTTCGCAGCCCTGGCCCTGTTGCTAGCGGCCATCGGAATCTACGGAGTAATCTCCTACTCAGTTTCGCGCCGCATGCACGAAATGGGAGTGCGCATGGCCCTGGGCGCAACCTCGTCCGACGTCCTGCGCCTGGTAATGCGCGAAGGCCTGGTGTTGACCAGCATAGGCATGCTGCTAGGAACGGTAGGCGCACTCTTCGTTTCACGCGCCCTCGAAGGTCTGCTCTACGGAATCTCCGCCGTCGATCCAGTCAGCTATGCAATTGCGATCCCAGTGATCGCCCTGGCCGCCGTGCTAGGCTGCTGGCGTCCAGCAGCAAAAGCCGCGTCCGCAAATCCAGTAGACGCGCTAAGAATGTGAACGTTTTCGAGAGCGTTACCGAACCGCGACCGTGAGGGAGTCGGTGCCTTGCCCTCAGGGTACAATTGTACACAGCCATGCTCACCGAATGGGATGCCGGCAAAGCGCGGTTGAACGCCCGGAAACACGGTATTTCATTCGCCGACGCCGTCGTCTCCCTCGAAGATGAAGGAGCGCTAACTATGCGAGATCCTTTTTCCGATGAGGAAGAGCGCTAGATAACCATGGGGCTGGACGCCCCGGGGGCGCGTTCTCGGGCTGTCTACACCAGGCGCGGCGACAGCGTAAGCCGAATCTCGGCACGGAAACCAACGCCGCGCGAGCAGGCGGTACGAAGAAGCAAAATGAAACGCAAATATAATTTTTCGAAAGCAAAACGCGGCCCGGTTATTTCGGTTCCCAAAGGAAAAACGAGAATTACTATCCGGCTTGATGAAGACGTGATTGCCTGGTTTCGAACCCAAGTTGAAAGAGCGGGGGGCGGCAACTACCAAAGCCTGATCAACGATGCGTTGAGGCAACATATCGCCAACGCCAGGGAACCACTCGAGGAAACCCTCCGGCGCGTCGTTCGGGAGGAGATGAGACGGGCCGGTTAGGTGCTGACCGCCGCAGGCATGCTGCTCCGAGCGATAGGCGCACTCTTCGTCTCCCGCGCCCTCGAAGGTCTGTTCTACGGAATCTCGGCAGCGGCCCCCGGTCAGCCACGCGATCACAGTCCCAGTGACCGTCCTCGCTGCCGTGCTCGGCTGCTGGCGTCTAGCGGCAAAAGCAGCTTCCGCAAATCCAGTAGACGCGCTAAGAATGTGGTGACAGGATACCCATTCCCCGATTTCCGCCACGCCTAGGCGCCTGTCGGGGGTCCGTGAGAAGTGCGAAAAAATGGGGATAATCGCCGGATCTGCAGACGTCACGTCTGAGTGAGCGCTCTCCAAGTCAGCAGGCTGATCAATCGTACGTGCTATGGCGTATTTGATGCGGGTCGACTAACTGGCGGCGGCGGTAAACTGTAATCGTCCGTCTAGCCTAACAAAGTGGCAAAACAGCGCTACTCATTTTCGGAAAGACACGCCTATTGGGAGGCATTTGGTCACAAGTGCGCCTATTGCGACAACCCAATAGGAACACAGCTGGCCATGGAGATTGACCATGTGTTGAACGAGGCTCTGGCTAGCCGGCCCGCCGAACTCAAGGAGGTCCTCGGCAGACACGGTCTACCGGAGACGTTCGATCTCGCTGGCCGACTCAACCGGGTGTGTGCGTGCAAAAGGTGTAACTCCAAAAAGGGAGCCGACCGACCCATAGCGTTAATAGAATTTGGACTTAAGGCCGCAAAAGAGAAGACACCCATTGTCGAAGAACTTCTGGAGAAGTTCCGGGTCGACACGAAGGTCGATGGTGCGCTTTCACGCGTGGGAATAGCAGTGGAGAGCGGGGGGACCACACGCGAATACGTCGCTGCATTCCTTGAAATCGAAACCTCCCCAAGCGCGCCCACGAACGTCCTTCAGGAATCGGAGATTCTGCGGATTTTGGGAAATGCCTCGACCGGCCTATTGAACTGGCCTCAAAGGACTGGGGGAACGTGGCTCGAACGATCAGAGTTAGATTCTCTTCTTGCTCAGTTAGATCGTCCACACAGTTTCACCGTATTACTCGGCGAGCCCGGAAGCGGGAAGTCCGCCTTGCTTGCCCATGTTGCCGAAGGCTTATCTCAGGATGGGGTTGCATTATTGGCCCTAAAGGCAGACCTGTTGCCGCCCGACCTGGGAACCCTCGCCGCGCTCGATGAGTACCTAGGAACGCCGGCGCCAGTTGCTGAAAGCCTTAAGGAACTCGCCCAATCCCGAACCGTTGTTTTCCTCATCGATCAATTGGACGCAGTGAGCGAATTGATGGTCCAGAGAACTTCGCGGCTGACGGTCCTTCTAAGCCTTGTCAATCGATTGCGCGGAATTGAGAACATTCACATCGTGCTTTCTTGTCGAACCTTCGAATTCAAGCACGATCTTAGGCTGACTAGCCTCAGGCCCGAACCAGTGACGTTGCACGATCCGGCGTTTCCTGCGGTAGAAGCGCTCCTTACCACTGCTCGAATAGACTGCACAGAATGGCCGAGCGAGGCAAAAGAGCTTCTCCGGCGCCCGCAACACCTGAATTTCTTTATTCGGCACTTGTCCCAAGACGGAACTCCTGCGTTTCGCAGCTACCAGGCGATGATGGAGTCGGTTCTTCATGCCCGAATCTCAAGACCTTTTGGACAGACCACCGCTCGCGCACTGGAGACTATCGCTGCAGCCATGTCAGACGAAGAGAACCTTTGGTTGCCCGTTTCCCGCTTCGAACGAACCTACGGCACCGAGATCGACCGTCTGGTCGCTGCGGACCTGTTGAGCTACAGCACTGATAGGGTTCGTTTGGGCTTCCGGCACCAGACTATTTTTGATTTCGTCCGCGCCCGCGCGTTCGCCTCCGGCGTTGCCAGCCTTGCTCAGCACGTCCTCGAGCGACAAGATTCATTATTCGTGCGCCCCATCCTTTGGAGTACCCTTCACTACCTCCGCGAGGCAGACCGAGGCGCATATAGCCGCGAACTGCAGATCCTTTGGACAAACTCGGGATTGCGGCAGCACATCCGGTTTCTGATCATTGCGTTCCTCGGGCAGGTATCGGACCCTGACTTTATTGAGATTGGTCTGGTACGGCCCGCTCTTTCTGATTTGGAAGTCAGAGCACAGGTCGTCAAGTGCATTCAGGGCAATCCAGCGTGGTTCACGCAGATTGTCGGAGATCTGCCGGCAATGATGCTAGGCGACGACACATCGGCGTACTGCGCAGCTTGGCTTCTTCGCCCCGCCCTCAACTTTGACACGGGCACCGCCCTTTCCCTCATCGAACGCTGCTGGATTCCAGACGCCCACCGCGACGGAATCACGATTCACACGCTCGGGGAGCTCAAGCAATGGGAGGAACGCGCAATCCGCATTGCTGAAACTGCCATTCGTAGGAACCCTCAACAAGATGTCTGGGTACGTCACCTCGAAGAAGTTGTGGCTCAAAGCCGGCCGGACCTAGCTTCTCGGCTAGTAGCAGCTGAGCTTTGGGGCAGCCTGGAAAAGGTGGAGGCACAACCTGTGGCAGTTCCAGAACCACCTCCTGATGACGCTTCAGAGACGGAACAGATCAGCTATGCGCTTCACTACGGCGATGCCTCGTATGCCGCAGTGAAGAGCATTGTTACGGACTCCAATAGTCGGTGGTACGGTATAACGAAGATCGCCCGAGCAGCTCCGAGAACCTTTGTCGAAGAGATGTGGCCTTGGATTCTCCATGTCGCCGAAAAACACATGCGGGAAAAAACGCGACGGACTCTAACTTATCGTGAGGATCACATATTCGGAGACGCAAATCGGATTCAAGAGGATCTGACCTCTTGCTTAGAGGCGGCTATCGCCGGGTTCGCGGACGTCGAGCCGGACGCGTTTGTGGCATTTGCGAGTCGGAATCACGATTCTGACCTCCAGAACGTTCACCGTTGGTTGGCGATTGGCTACTGTCGGCTTGGCCGTATGAAGCCCCAACAATGCGCCGAATATTTGTTGGCTGATTCGCGTCGCTTTGCCCTTGGCCCGCTGGAGAATCAACACAAGGAAACCAACGAGTTAATCTCGGCCTTCGCTCCCTACGCGAATCCCGAAGTTCTTAAAGCTCTTGAAGAAAAGATCTGTAATTGGGTGTACTACCTTGACGCTCCAGACCTCGATGCGCAGGCGCGGTTTGATCGGATGAAGTGGGGCCGGGAACATCGACTGCGAGTTCTTCGAGCCATTCCGAAGAACCTGCTCTCCCCACAGGCGGCGAAACTCATAGCCGAAGAGGAACGGGCTCTTCCTAACACGCCGGAACGGGATATTGGTCCGGTTGAATTTCAGAAGATTGGCAGCCCGGTCGTCGCCGAGAAGATGGCGATGGCCTCAAGAGAAGACCTGCTCGGACTATTCGATGAACTTCACGATGACACCGGATGGAACCATCCCCGCGATTTCATGAAGGGTGGAGTGGTTGAGACATCAAGAGCGTTTGGGGAACTCGCCAAGAGTCATCCGGACTTAGTTCTTCTGCGGCTTAAAGACTTGAAATCGGGTAGGCACGAACATTACGCGTCGGAGGCAATTCAAAAACTAGCTGAATCAGAGCAGTGTGACCCCGGTGGGCTGGTGAAGGTGATTCACGAACTGTCAGCTAAAGGGTTTCGTGCCGAGGTCTTCAAGTATGGTGCTTCCTGGAGTCTCGCCAAGCTAGCCGAAAAGTTACAGGGACTCGACGACGCTACTTGCGCACTTCTAGAAGGCTGGCTCGAAGAATGGGCAGGCAAAACAGATGAACCAAATAGCGACGAAGATTCCGGGGATCGCCCCTTAGACAAGAACGCTCGTAGCGTTCTCTGGGACGGCCGAGGTGATGTACTGCCTGAGGGAAACTATCCACCGCTGCACGCTCTATTCTTGGGGTACCTACTTCGAAAACCAAGCGATGCTAATTCGTGGCTCACCGTTCTTGAAAGGCATTCAAGGCGCCGTGAAGATCCGCGCGTCTGGATCGCTCTCGCACGCCATGAATTGACATTTCTGGGACAGGCGGATCGCGGGCGTGTGTCAAGACTGATGGAATCCGTTCTCGCGCAACCGAAAGTTGTGAGCAGCGAAAATGTTGCCCGCCTAATCGCCCGAGTGCATGGCTGGCTCCCGGAGTCTCTCACACATTTCTGCCTGCAGCAATGGCGGCGTGGAAGCTGGTGCCTTGGGCCGCAAGCCGCCGCTGAGGTGGCGATGCTCCGGCATGGGCTGGTACCGGAAGATGCGTACTGCTCGGAACTCGTGGAAAACATCATCAAAGGTAAGCTTGCAAAGACCGAACAGCTTCCGGCGATGAGGATTGGAGTTACGTTTGCCGCCGGGGAGATTTGGGATTTCCCGAAGGCTCGATCCGAAGCTACGCGTGTACTTCTCGCCGTGTTGCCATGTACGGATGAGTCGCTGGCGCATGCCTGGAGAACAGTCTTCAACGCCCCCTGGCCGATGGCAGACGATTGTTCCCGCCAAATCCTGGACGCCATCTGCCAAAACCGCGAGATACTTCGCGTCAAACACGGCGGCAACCTCGTCGACCGTCTGAAAGAACTCTTGGAGCGGAGTTTGGAACCGGAACGGGTCTGCTCGGTCGTTACCGCGCTTTTAGATGAATGTGGCGATGCGGTCGGAGACTTTCGCACGGCTTGGGTAGCATCCGCCGGGGACCTCATCGACGTCGCCCTTACACTTCAGCGTCTCCCAGGCACAAGCCTATGTGGTCTGCGATTATTTGAGCGCCTGATGGCTGGCAATGCCTATCAGATTGAGGATGTCCTCAAGAACCTCGACCGCAGGTGGCCTTCGTAGGTGGGAAGCCTCGCGACTTGTGTCTGCCAGTGGCCCTTGTTTCCCCAACCCGCATTAAGCAATCACAGATTTCGCAGCCCAAATCTTCACAACTCAATCAACAACCTCCCCACCCCCACCCCATCCCCCGCCCCACTCCCGTGCTATTCCACCAACGAGGCGCTAAATATGTCAGCTCCAGCAACAGTCCAAATCAACCGAGCCGAGATCAATCGCTCCAACGCCCAACATTCCACCGGCCCTCGCACCGAAGCCGGCAAACAGCGTTCGTCGCA
>PMOK01000213.1 GCA_003162425.1 Bryobacterales bacterium
TTTGGCGAAATGTATGCCGGAGTCCGACAACATAAGTGCTTTAAAATGTTCGCGTCACAAAAACTTAACGGCATTGGGCTTCAGCCTGCCAAGCCTTCTGCTAATGTCAGAAGACTCCCGCTATTCCTCCGACCGCCTCGAAGTTTTGCAACCATCCTCCCAACGAGACTCCCGGCGCAGGCCCGATCAACCGGTTGGGAAACGGCGTCGCGTAGTCTCGAAATTCAAATCGCAAGCCGATATGCTGCGTCAGCCGGTATTTGATGCCGGCGGCGCCGCTCGCCATGGGTTTGGTTTCACGCGTGTTGGTTAATGCAACAAAGTTATTAAGCGGCTGCGCGGCGTTCGGTTCGCCGGTTCCGGAATAAATGGCCACTCCGCCGCCCGCCGCCACGAACGGGCGAAAGCGTTTCTCCCGGCGAGCGAAATGTACCAGAAATCGAAAATCCAGGAACTGTGTGTGTCCCGCGAAATCCACTTGCGTTCCCCCGCTGCTCAGTTTCAGATCGCTCATGCGATAGAGAAAGCTGGCTTCTCCGCCGATGTACGAATAATCGTTCGCTCCGCCGAAAACGCCAAACGTGCCGCCGTTCTTAAACCCAGTGGAAGCGGATCCGGACGGGCTCGTCACCGATGTTTCGGGCGTGACCGCGAATCCGCCGAGCACTCCGGCCTCCCAGGTCTGCGCCGCCACGAAAGACGCGAACAATGCGGACACCCAACAAATCCGAGTTAGACTCTTCACACTTTCCTCCGCTTCCTTATGGATTGACCACGCGAACGTTAAACGAGGTTGAAATGCCACCCTGCTGAATCACCAAGGGCACTTCGGAACCGGCACTGATTTTGTGCGGGACCGCCGCATTAATCTGATAGGTGCCGACCTCGCCTGGTAACAGGCCTGCGAATTGCACTTGAAGGCCCACATTGCCCAGAGTAACAGTGGGTGGAACGGTGGCATACTCGAGCGGATTCGTCGGCGCGGCGGCGCCATCGGTTGCGGCTGGAGATGTTTGGCCCAAGCCTGTTGCGACGATCACGAGTATGTCGTCGGGATGCACCGGGTTCGAAATATCGACCAACTGATTATTAGCGGCGCGATAAATCAGGGGAAGCCCGGTCAAACTCCCCGCCTGCCCGGTCCGAAATACAGCCGGAGCGTTTGCGAGAGCGTTGAAGTTGAATGGTCCGCTCTGGCCGCCCGGCGAAGTGATCACCAGATTCGCGCTCCCTACCACTTCGTAAGGTAATTGGGCATCGATCTGACTGGGCGACACGCGGATCAGAGGAACTGGAAAATTATTTATCGCCGCGCAAGTTTCCGCCAGGCTGGTGGGAAGCGGCAGACCATTGGCGGACGCCGAACTCGCAGCCAGTCCCGACCCGTCAATCACAATGAGCGACCCGGGCGCCACTTGTCCGCCATCGGCCATGTTCACCACTGACGAAATCACGGGTGCAGGAGTCGGCTGATCGAAGTTGGGAGGAAGCTCGGTGAACCCGGATATAGATAGGTAAATCGTGGTGCCATTGTTGATGGATGCCGTGGTCCGCAGAAACGAGAGGACCGTCTGGCCGATCTGACCCACGGGAGGCGTAGTTAGGATCGTCTTAGTCAGGGGCGCCTCAATGGTCTGCGTGGAAACTCCCGCGATCCCGGTGGATACAGAGACGCTTTGCACCTGACCTGGCGACGAAGGGGAGGCGGCGTTGACTACCAACGCATTGTCACCGGACACGAGAATACTCGACGTTAGAGATGCCCCGGTGATAGCGCCCTCCTGCACCATGGAACGGTTGAACAAGTCGCCGCCAGCCATGAACAGACTGTCGGAAATCGCACTGTAAGCGCCGGCGAGCGCGTTAAGATCCTTCCGGGAAGCTTCGAAGGCCGCGTACGAATCGTCGTAGAGAAGGACCGTGCCATCGGCCATTGCAGTGAAGATTGAGTGGCCGGCCGGGGAACGGGCCATAACAGCATCCGGGTTGACGCTGTTGTCGAAGATGCCGAGGGAGCAAGGTGACTCCGCGGTCCGATTGGTAAAGTTCAGCTGATCGACGACGCCAGCCGCGCTTGATGGGATTAGCACGCATGGCATGGGGTTGAAGTCGAACTGAGGTGGTGGGACGTTGCGGCTGACCGCGAACATCCATGAATCGGATATGCCGATGGAGCGCGGGTAATGGCCGGTTGGGAAGACTATAAATGGTGTGGACGTAAGAGAATCCAAATCGAATACGTTCGCGATCTGGGAATGATCGTTGCCGACGATCAGGTAGCGATTGTCGCGGGTCAAGGTCAGCTTCGTCGGAGTGTTCCCGGTGCGCAGAGCGGCGAGCTGGCTGAAGGTTCCTGTATCCAGCACGAGCACCTGGTTCCGGTCCTGGCGGATGGCGTACATTTGGGGACGAGACGGGTCGGCCAGGATGTCCACGATCTCGCCGGCAAGACTGTGCACAATTCCCCGCTGGTTGGGCGATTTGGTGTTAACCAGGATGCGGACCGGATTGCTGATTCCCACCGATCCGTTGGAGGTGATGCTGACCTGTACGGATGTGGTACCGGATTGGCTGCTGAAGGCGCTGGGATCGACCTGGACGGTCACCTGTGCGGGAGTGGTGCCGGAGGACGGGCTGACCTGAATGCCGTTCGTGTTCGCCGGCAGCGAGATGCTAAAGTCCGTATGTCCGCCGCCAAGATCGTTGATATGAAGCGTCTGTGTTAGCAGGCCATTGACGCAGTTGGTGGCCTGGAATAGCAATTGTTCCTCTAGCGCGGCCACCCGATGAGCGCTGGCGAACGAACCCACGGGCAGGACGGTCACACCGCTGTCGGATACGGCGTACAGCGTGTTCATGTCACCCGAGAACACCGACCTGCCGGCGAGGTTCTCCGGAAGGTTGATTCTTTCGCGCACGTTGAGGTTATCGGTGTCGAGTATATGAAGTACCGGGGGCCCGGCTGCGTTCGCTGAAGGGACCTCCGCGTAGATCAGATTCCGTCGGAAGTCGTAGGCATGCCCACCGATATTCGCCGAGCCGGTCGGATAAGGGAACTCCGCCAGCAGGACGTTCTGTTGGTTCAGAAGCGCCCAGCCAGCTAGGATATTTGCGCCATGCGCGTCGACGCTGACCACTCCGGGGCCGAGGTTCGGAGCTGTGGCGAACGTGCTCGCGGTAAGCGCACCAGAGCCGACGCTATAACGGATCAGAACAGGTGCGGGTGTGCCTGTGCTCGCTAGAACCGCGATGGTCTGGCCGTCGCCGGACACGCCAGCCGAGGCCTGGACAATCTGAGGAGGGTACGTCCCGAACGTCGTCGGAAGCGGGCCTGTGGTCAGCGCCACCGCTGGCGATGTTTGCTGCACGAAGGTGGGCGGCTTCGTCGTTGGATCGACCAGGAAGATCGCACTGCTTGTCACCAGCAATGCTTTGCTTCCGTTGCCAAATGCCACGGCTAGAGGGACGCTGGGAGGCGGGGGTACGGTGGGGGAAGGACTGACTGTTGGAATATTTACAGTTTGCCGCACGTTTGCAACCAGGTCGATCACCGTGAGTTGTGGAACGTTGCTGGGTTGTGTTAGAAACGCGCACGGAGGTGGAGAAACCGTCCCGGAAGTTGTCGGGCAGTTGTCGTAATTTGTCACTAGCAGGTATCGATGGTCGGGCGACAACGCTAGTGATCCCGGCTCTCCAGGAAGGCCAGCGATGGCAGTGCCGAGCGTGTTGTTCGAAGTCGACATGACGTCGACACGCCTGCCTCCGAAATTCGCGATATAGAGCTGGCCTCGGCTCTCGTCCAGTGCCAGGTCGGAGGCATGCCCTCCGATGACCACAACGGTCCCGAAGGTCGCCGCATTAACCGCAAAACAAGAAAGTAAGCACAATAGGGCTGTGCGAAGCCCAGGCTGCATCATCAAGTCCTTTGAAAAATCTAAATTATCACTGTGCGTTAAGAAATGTACCACAAAATTACTGGTGAAAAGCTTCCGAAAGCGACGGCTCGAATGTGCTCTCAGCGCAGTTGCGCAGGCTGACCTATTCGATAAGCGCCACGACCCGGCGTCTGAGTCTGAGGTTCAGATTTGCAGGCACCGAGAGATTCACTCCACCGCCTCCCGTCACAGCACCGGTGATTACCTGGAGATTGCCGGTAAGCGTTCCGGTGCCGATGTTGATCCATGCGCCGCGCGGCTGATAGATCGTTCCCGTGAGACCAAGATTACCCGAAGCTCCCACGTTCAGTACGGGGTTGGCGACACCCTTAGGGCAGGGAGTGTTGATCCCACCGCAGCTGAGGTCGATGTTGCCGTCTGGCAGGTAATTCACAGTCGAATCCGCCTGGTCCTGCCAGAGCACGATCCCTCCGAACGGTATCAGGTTCAGGGGAAGCACGGAACTGGTCGGATCAAGCCCGCTGACATTAACTTTCGGGCCAGTCGAGAGCGAGCTCGGTCCGAAGGCGAGCTGGCCGGCTTCCGCCGCGACAACCAAGAGTTCGTTACTGTTGATCTGCGTGAGGAGGCTCGGGTAGAGATCGGTCGGGCCGGACGCTGTCGTCACGGTGCCTGTAAAGGGGCCGCTCGCTCCAGTGAGGATCAAGATCGCCCCGGTGCCCTCGATATCCGAGGTGCTCGAAGTAGTCAGGGCGCCCGCTGCTCCACCTCCGATGAACACATATTCGCCCTGTCCCATAACCATCTTGCCTCCGGAGACACTGAGACCGCCGTAGAAAAGGTAGTAGCCAAATGGGACAGATGGGTCATTAAATGTGACGGTGCCGCCGATACTGAGTTGGTTGCTTGGCGTCACAGAATGGCAGCTAGTCAGGCCGCAGCCTGGAGCCCAAGCAGACGGGACATAATTCCCGGACGGAAGCGTGGGTGACCCGCCTCCCCCATAATCACGGCTGGTGTCTGCAACGCCGTCGACTCCGACTCTAAAGATGGAACTGCTGCTCATGTCGATGCCGATAACGGCATACGTGCACAGTGACTTGCCGCATTGGCCGTCTGGGTCTGTGGTCGGCAGAGGCGGTTGCCCGTAGCCGCGCATTGGATCGAGGAATTGAGGACCGTCGGGCAAACCTGGGCTGGCCACCGGGTTCATAGCGAAGATGGGTCCGGCGACCCCTTTCGGGATTGCCCCGGGCAACGTTGATGCGACCACGACGCCCGCCTGTACTCCGATTGGACTTGCGACTGCGTCGACACCGTTTCGGTCGAGGAGAATGAGAGATCCATTCACAAGCTCCTGGACCACAGCGGCGGTAGCGCGCGCACTGGAGAGTGCGGCGCCGTTCCCGAGGATGGCAGAGAAGAGTTGCGGAATGGTCTCGACGGTCCTAACTGTTACGGTGTATTCAACGCACCCGACGAGGACCCCAGCTCCGCAGGGAGGTACCGTAGTCAGGTCTTGCCTAGTCAGCGCGGCCAAGCTGTCCCTGATATTGATCTTCTGCCGCCCCCCATTCCCGCCGGGAGTGAAGTAATTCTGTTCCGCATAGTGACAGCCGGCTAACAGGTTACCAGTCACACCGTCACAGTCCCCACCGCCCGTAGCGGTAAACGTCGTGCCTGTTTCGCCGACAGCGCTCAGCGCCTGGTAGGCCGCAGCAAGCGCAGCTGCGTCGGCCGCGCTTTGGGCGGATTTCTTCACGAAGTAAGACCATCCAAGGTCGACGGCGAGCCCTAGCAGTCCGCACATCGCGAAGAGCGAGAGCGTGACGAGCAAGAGAGCTTGTCCCCTCCGGCCACGTCCTAACTTCATCGCATGTTCCATTAGAACTGCATCACGTCTTGTGAGGCTGCCGGTAGACACAATGTTCCGGCTCCCTTGCAAATGAGAGGCTGGAAAGTCATGCCCTTACCAGCGCCGGGCCAAAACATCGAAATGGCCGACACGAAAGGATAAAGGCCTGTTAGCGATATGGTTTGTCCAGGCTGATTGTCTATCACGCCTGCGCTGTCACCCGGAGGCCATGTCTGGCTGGCGGAGCACTTGTCCGCCGTGGTCGTCACATCCGCTGCTGTGGCGGAATGAAACGTCAGCGTAAGATCCTCCCTTAACAACCCAGCCCCCGCCTGCACTACCGCGTTGCACACATCGTTGTAAGTAGTTGGTGTTGAACCAGACTGGGCTAGTTGTATTGAGTTATTTTGGCCCCTTGCGACTGCATAGCGAGTGCCCTCTTTGACCGCATACGCGAGGGTATGGTAAATCCACATACCTCGGGCCATCTCGATAGTAGAGATCAGCACGAAGACCAGCGGAATACCCACCAGCGTAAATTCGATGGTCGCGTTGCCCCGTTTTCTCATTCAGAAGTCCGCGGACGGATTCACCATCATTTGCGCCGTTCTTGTTATCGAAGGGAAATATTTCAGCCCTGGCATGGGAAAGAGAGACGGAGTCCAATACTCGACTACAACGTTGGCCATGTCGTTGCCATTGGAGTCTTGCATCAGAGTTGATGTCACCTGCAACGGGTTCCCCCCACAGCCATTTATGGCCCTGCCGTACGCGGCGGTCTTGAGCTCAAAGATCGCGATCTGACAGCCCGAGCCATCTTTGTCTGTTGCGGCCGTCTTGCTAATCGAGTTATGTATTGCAACCGCCCTTGCCGCATTTTGCGTTGCGATTAGGGCGTAGGCGTAAAATCCGAAATCGAACACGCCTACAAACAAAAACAGCAACCACGGCATCATGAACGTCAGCTCGATGATTGAGTTTCCCGATCGGCGCCGGTTTGGAGGAAATGCTGGCACCATGCTTTGAGTTATTATAGCTCTCACGCCGCGTTCGGGATGCACAGCAGTATCTCCACCATCGCCGGCACACCGTCTTTCGTAGCCGGCCGGAATTCCCATTGACCCAGGCTTTCCAGCACCGCCGCGATGTTTTCGATGTCCTGGTCGCTCGCTTCGGCCAGGTGTTCGAATCGGCCGGATGCGTTCACAAATCCATGAATGAACGCGTAGCGCGCGCCCGGCCGGAATTGAATCGTGGGGCCGATGATTGAGAATGCGTAGGGCGCCGTGATCGGAGTGATGTTCCCGAGCTGCACCACCTGCGATCGCGCCGCAGGCTGCGCGTCGTCCGCCGGCAAGCAATATTGAAGGATCCATTCCTTACCCGTTCCCACTGGGATGTACACGCTGTAGACTGGCTTGCCCTTCAGCAGCCCGCTCGACCCCGGCACGACGCCGGACGATTGCACGATGGCCACCTCATACGTCCCGGTCTGCGGCCGGATTAACCGTGTTGGAACGCGGGCGGCCGTCGATGACGCGCCGCTGCCAGCACCACTAACAGTTACTCCAGAGCCCGGCTTTGTTCCCGATCCTGGTGTGACGCTCGCGGTGTTGCCGGCGTGATCCGTGCCCATCCCTGCTCCCGGCGTTCGCGCCGCCGGTGAATTGCCGGAAGCGTCACTGGCTGTCTTTCCGCCCGCTCCGCTGCGCGCGGGCGCTGCAACCACGCCACCTGCACCATCGCCAGCGCCAATTGTGCCCGATGCCGTGTCTCGTCCGGAAACCTGATTCAAAGGAGGCAGGACGATGGCTGACGCCGCCGGGATGGGCCGGTCCGGCAGAGAAATGATGTTGGGCGGGTCAGCCGCGTTTCCAGTTACTGTGGCGGCGGCCGGCTTGGCCTCCAACGGTTCGCGATTGCTGGCCACCGGTGCAACAGCTCCTACTGGCGCGGCCAGCCGGGGAGTCGTATCCTTCAAAACTTCCGGAGTCTTGGCGTATCCGGCGCGGACATCCAGAATCGGAGGACGCATCTCCAGCGCCACGTGGCTCGGAACCTCCATGGTGTTCTTCCGCAGTGGAGGCGCGACGAACGGTTTCGGCGCCATCCGGTGCGGCGTCGCAGCCATCATCACGATGGAAGGCACGCGAAGCTGCTGATGCAGGTCCATGGTGGGCGGCAAATCCATTTGGACCAGCGTCTGCTGGACGGCTCGCCTGGTTCGCACTGCCGGCATTCTGAACTCCCGCTCAGGGAGCGATGCAGGCGTCACCGTCGGATTCGCTGCCGTGCTCGCTGAAGCGCGGCTGGAATGCTGCGGACGCCGCTCGGAACTGGCTGCACGGTCCGCTGCGAGATTGGGTGCAACTAGGGGGTGATCTTCCATCGGGTCGCTGCTGAGATCGAGTACGCGGTCCCTCCGAATCTCAAACAGCGAATCGGGCGGCAACAGCGCCAGGAAGTGCAGGTAAGACACGGCTAGGCCCACCACCAGCGTCTGCATGCACATCGAAAACGAGAAGGGAGCCCACAGGGCTTTTTCGGGAATCCCGCGGAACAAGAGATCCGCGTTTTGCTGCCCGTCGTTCCATTTGAGCCGGACGCGCACGCGTGCAACAGCTTAATGCGCGGCGCGCGCGAAGAAAAGGCGGGTGGATTGCGATTGCGCCTTTTTCGGCGTCGCGTCGACTGGCTCCGCGGGGCCTGCTGGGAAACCCGTCAGCGTCCGAACCGGGACATTGCCGAAATCCATCCCGCTGGGTGCGTTGCGCAGTCCAATAAGTGCCAGCTCAAAACGATCTCTGGCTCCAATCTTCCCGAACAAGCGGGAAAGGTAAACTTTCACGGTGCCTTCCGTGATGCCCATCACGGTCGCGATTTCCTTGTTCTTCAAGCCTTGGGTTACCAGCGTGATCAATTCGCCCTCGCGCTTGGAAACCTTGATGGTGCGCCCGCTGAGGAAGGTCTGGGTCAAGGCCTTCTCGAACCAAAGCTCGCCGGCATGCACCTTGCGGACGCACTTCACGATCATTTCGGGCGCCAGGCTCTTGCGAAGAATGCCGCGCACTCCGCATTCGATCGCCTGATAGGCCAGCTCGGGGGTGATCTCGTGCAGCCACAGCACAACCTTGGTGTCCGGGCTTTCTTCCCGCAACTTGTTCAGCAATCCCCAATCCACGCTGGTGTCTACAGCGAGCAAGACCACCTGGGGTTTGAGGGAACGAACCTGAGAGAGCAGATTGGTTACATCGCTCGCGACCGGCAGTAGGGAAATATCCTCCGACGACCGGAATAGAACTTCCAATGCAATGGAGTTCAAAGGCTCGCTTGTGTATGCAGTCAGGGAAATCAAATCTCGCCACCTAACATACGTAGGTCACCCACGCGCGTCACCAATCTCACTTGATTCGGGCGAACATTCAACCGTACACTTGTTCTAAGGTATTGTACCTAGGTGATGCCGGTCAATCAAGGGATCGGGGACCTACGTTCTGGACCCATATCTTTCGTTAACAGTACCATGTTATCCAAATTCATCTTGTATGAATAACGCGGGGTGGTACAGTCAGGTACTACAGTACCATAATGGAGCGAAGGCGCGATCTGAGGTTCGAGATCCAACTGCGGTGTCGCGTTCAACCGATTGGCGGTCAGCACTTTATCGAGGGGATGACCGTAAACCTGAGCCGCTCGGGTGCCCTGATTCGGGTGACGCCGAACGGTCATCCCGCGCTGGTACCGAAGCCTGGGGACGCTTTGTGGGCGGAGGTTCCGCTGCCCGCACACCGGCAGTTCAAGCAGCGATGCCTGGCCTGCAAGGCGGTAGCGGTTCGAGCCAGCGAAGAGAAGGAAGGGTGGGTTGTGGCTCTCCGTTTTGAGCGTGTCCAGTTTGCCACTGCGCAGCCCGTTCGCATGCCTGAGGATTCGTTGGCGGTGATGTGATGGAATACAAAACGAACCCGATCGTTCGCTTCCTTCCGTCCTTGACGGATCTGGCGTTCCTGATGCCCATTGTGTTCTTGTTCGCACGCATGGAAGGCGCCAAGACCATGCTGGGCGATGGCGACACCGGCTGGCACATTCGTACCGGGCAATGGATACTGGCAAACGGCCGCGTACCCGATAAAGACGTATTCTCGTACACCAAAGCGGGTCAGCCCTGGTTCGCCTGGGAATGGCTGTGGGATGTTTGCGCCGCGTGGTTGTACCAGCACGGGGGCTTGGCCACAGTTGTAACCGTGAACATCGTTGTCATCTGCCTGACGTTCGCGCTGCTGTTCCGGCTGGTTCGGCGGCATTGTGACAATCCTTTCGTTGCCATAGCCGTCACCTTCCTGGCTTGCACGGCGTCGTCGATCCATTGGCTGGCACGGCCGCACCTGGTGACCATGCTTTTCACGGTAATCCTGCTGATGGTCCTGGACCGGGCCAGGGAAGGGCGTACGCGCTGGCTATGGGCGCTGCCATTGTTTTTTGTGCTCTGGACAAATCTCCACGGCGGATTCTTGGTTGGGCTGATCGTCCTTGCGGGATATGCGGCTGGTGAGGTGGGGCGCGCGCTGTTTACAGCGAATTCGGACGATCGCCGCGTGGCGCTCCAATCGGCCATGCGGTACGCGGTGACGGCGTTTGTATGCGCCCTTGCTACCATCGTGAACCCCTACACCTACCATCTGCACGCGCACATTTACCAATTTTTCTCTGAGCCGTATCACGTACAGAATATAGCCGAGTTTCAATCCATCAGCTTCCACCACCCGGTTGCGCTGTATTTGGAGGCTATGCTCCTGTTCGGCGCGTTTGCTGCAGCGTGGTTCGTGGTAAAGCGAAGAGACTTCGTGCCGCTGGTCCTCATGGCCGGCTGGGCGCATATGGCCCTTTTCGCGGCGCGGAACATTTCGCTATTCGCCATAGTCGTGGCGCCTTTTGTAGCGCAAGCGCTTTATGAGATGCTATGCGGGCTGGAGCAGGCTCAGGTTGCCTCCTGGCTGCGGCGCGCCGTTCGAGGCTTCAGGGCCACAGCAGCGGAGTTCGGCGCGACCGACCGGCATTGGAGGCTTCACTTAGCAAGCCTGGCCACGGCGGTAGTGGTCGCGTTGCTGATCGCGAATCCAAACGCCACAGGTAAGTTGAAGCCCGAGTACGATCCGGAAAGATACCCGGCCAAGGCGTTAAGCCTGTTACGCGCCGACCCGGGCTCGCGAATTTTCACCGACGACGAGTGGGGCGACTATCTGCTGTACCAGCTCTATCCTGGCCACAAGGTATTTGTGGACGGACGGAGCGATTTCTACGGACAGGACTTCGAGCAAAAATACTTGGATGTGATGAACGTCAAGTACGACTGGGAGCAGTCTCTCGGCCGCTACAATGTGGACACCATCGTTCTATCCACCAAGACCGCGCTGGCCAGCGCAATCAAGCAGTCTGGCCATTGGCGCACAGTTTATGACGACACCGTAGCCATTGTTTTCCGGGCGGTCCCGGAACGGGCGGCGGAGAGTCAACAGGTTTCCGCCGGTATATCCGGCGGGAAGGAGCGTGATCCCGAGATCACGAAAGCAGTACACCGCGATCGAAAGATGGTCGCGGTAAAACAACCGAAAGGGGTGTAACGCGTGACCATTCTGAAACAATTTTTGAAAGACGATCAAGGCCAGGACCTGATCGAGTATACGTTGCTGTTGGCCTTTGTGGCTTTGGCATCCGCGGCTCTGTTCATCAACGCCGGAGGCAGCATCGCCGGCATCTGGAACATCACAAACTCGCGGCTCAATGCCGCCGCAATATCGGCGGCTGGACAGTAAGCTACTCGGGTTTCCACCCGGGTTTTGAGACTAAGAGTCGACAGCTCGGGAGGCAGCGACATCGTCGCGGCTGGCGGCCAGGTGGCGGGAGCTACGCTGGCTGCTGGTGTATTGCTTGCATTGTCAGTTGCGAGGGGTTCATGGCGACCAGGAGTTTCGGCCGGTTTATCAGCGATGAAACCGGCCAGGATTTAATTGAATATTCGCTGCTGCTGGCGTTCGTCGCGCTGGCGGGAGCCGCTATGTTTATGGGAATGAGTAGCAGCGTCAATAGCATCTGGTCCGCTGCGAACAACCGGTTGGCGGCGGCTAATTCAGGGAGTTAATGAAGTGAACAAGCGTCTTTTGTCTGTTCTCGCCTTTGCGCTCGTCATCTCGGCGGTCGCGAGCTGGGTTCTTTATCGTTTGATTGTCACCAAGCTGTCCACCAGCGCGAAACCAGCCATCGCGCAGGTGGTAGTGGCTAGCCGTAACCTCGAAATCGGAACCCTGCTCAAGGATTCCGACGTAAAAACGGTGGATTGGAACGATCCGGAACCCAAGGGCGCACTCGGAGCCGGCTCCGATGCAATTGGACGCGGCGTCGTGGCGACAATTTACGAAGGCGAGCCGATCCTCGAGACGCGCTTGGCGGCCAAAGGCGCCGGCGGCGGCCTGGCGGCGACCATTCCTCCGGGCATGCGAGCTGTCAGTATTCGCGTAAACGACGTCGGCGGTGTATCCGGTTTTGTGAGGCCCGGAGCGCGGGTGGATGTCCTGATTGCCGGCACGCCTCCCGGCGGCTCGAACGGACTCGGCACGGTGTCGAAGACGCTGCTGCAAAATATGGAAGTGCTTTCGGCGGGACAGGATATGCAGAAAGACGCCGAGGGCAAACCCGTCAGCGTCCCTGTGGTCAATCTGCTGGTAACTCCTCAGCAGGCCGAGACGCTGAGCCTGGCCAGCAGCGAAATGCGTATCCAACTGGTGTTGCGCAATCCTCTGGACACGCAAACTGTCACCACCCCGGGCACGGCTGTCTCAAATCTGTTCACTGGCGAAACCGGTTTGCCTCAGCAATCCAGGCCGCCCCTGCCAAAGCCTGCTGGGAAGCCAGTGGCGAAAGCACCACCCAAGCCGGTGGTCGCGCAAGTGGCAGCACCCCCCAAGGTGGTTGTTCCGCTCACGGTTGAGGTGATCACCGGCACCACGCGAGCGGAAACCAAGTTCAAGCCGGATGAGGGTAAACGGTAGTGTCTTATTCATTCAGTAGGTCATTCTCGTTTCTAGCGGCAGCGCTGTTGTTATGCGCTCAGAATCCAGCCGAGCAGCCTGCACCTCCAGCCCCGCCCACCGCGGCGCGTGAGCTCTATGTCACGGTCGGCAAGTCGCTGCTGGTGGATAGCCCCACCATCATCCAACGAGTTTCCGTCGCAAACGGAACCGTCGCGGAGGCGATTGCAACCACTCCACGGGAAGTGCTGGTGAACGGCAAGGCGCCTGGTGAAACCAGCTTGATCGTTTGGCAGGAAAATGGGAATCGTCTGATCTTCGATCTTATCGTGCAAGCCAGCTCCGCTAAGGTGGATAACATCAATCGGGAACTCCGCACCGAGATGGGAGATCAGAAGGTCACCATTTCCATGGACGACGGCGTGCCGTTCCTGCGCGGAACCGTAAACGATCTCATGAGCGCGGATCGCGCCGTTTTGATCGCCAGCGCGCTCGGGAAACCGGTGAACCTGTTGCGCGTCAAAGTTCCTCCGGTGGAAGCTCAGATCCTGATCAAGGTTCGCTTTGTGGACGTGGACCGCACTTATTCCCAGCAGTTGGGATTAAACTTTTTCAGCAACGGTGCGACCGGAACCATCGGCTCGGTTTCCACCGGGCAGTTCACTCCGCCTCAGCCACAGTTGAACAGCAACGGGGGCGCCAGCAGCACCGGGACCAGCAGCACTGCCGGCCAATCCACGTTCAGCCTGACCAACGCTCTGAACATTTTCTTCTTCCGTCCCGACCTCAACCTGGGCGCGACCATCGAAGCGCTGCAGGCCCAAAGCTGGCTGCAAATCCTGGCGGAGCCGAACGTCTTAACTTTAAACAACAAGACCGCAAGTTTTCTGGCCGGCGGTGAATTTCCGTTTCCCACGCTTCAAGGTGGTGGCGCCGGGTTGGGCGCGGTCACCATTCAATTCCGTGAATTTGGCGTTCGCATCAACTTTACTCCCACGGTCACACCGCGCGGAACCATACGGCTGCAGGTGACACCGGAAGTGAGCACGCTCGATTTTACGAATGGCCTGACTTTCCAGGGCACCACCATTCCCGGCCTCTCCACGCGCCGCGTTTCCACCGAGATCGAGTTGGAATCCGGACAGACCTTTGCCATCGCTGGCCTGCTGGACAACCGCGTCACTGAGCAACTGAGCAAGATTCCAGGTTTGGGCGACATCCCGTTCTTCGGAAGACTGTTCCGCTCGAAGAACCTGCAAAAGACAAACTCGGAATTGTTGGTTATCGTGACGCCGGAAATCGTTCGGCCCCTCCCGGCGGGTCAGAAGGTCCCGGATCTCAATTTCCCCAGGAAGTTCATGGCGCCGAACACTCCCGGTGTCCCAATGCATACACCCGGGATGGAGACCACGGGTCCGGTACCGGTTCATCCGCCGCAAGAGACCATCCCGGTGGAACAGTTGATCCAACTGCAGCGGGCGCCACAACCTACCAACCAGCAGACCGCGCCGGTGATCCAGTTTGTACCCATGCTCACCCAGCCCGCGCCTGCCACGCCGCCTGCCACGCAACCCGTGTCCAATCCGGCGCAGCCTACGGTTCCTCCGGCCAATACTCCGCCATCTGGAGCGAAGCCGTGAGATTCGGTTTGTGGGGCAGGATGGCATCCTGCAGCGGGTTGTTAACCCGCTTGGGCTGGCGCCGATTATCAATCGGCGCGCAGGTTATCAACCTGCCCCACAGGAGCTTGTTGTGTATCCGCTAACGGCTGGCATCGTCGTTCAAACCAAGGATCTCTGGGATGAACTGCATGCCAACCTGCTGGAACTGCCGGTCCGCGTGGTTTTGGAGCAATCCGAAATCGGGCAATTGAGCGTGTTGCTCGAAAAAATCGACCGCATGCGCCCAGAGGTGATGTTCGTCGACATTTCCGGCTTGCGGGAGCCGTTGGATCAAGTGATCCGGGGCATTCGTTCCACCGCTGCGGCGCCTTTTGTTCTGACATTGAACACGGTAGCCGGCACAGACGTAATCCTGAATGCAATGCGCGCCGGAGCGGCTGAATACTTGTATCCTCCGTTCGGAGACGCCCTGCGCGCGGCGTTGGAACGCATCGGGAACGAACGCAGGAACACCACTCAGGCCGTCCGCCGGGGTGGCCACACCCTCGGTTTCATGTCCGCCAAAGGAGGCTGTGGCGCTACCACCATCGCTTGTCATACGGCGGTGGAGCTGCCGGCCCAGAGCAAGGGCAAAGTGCTGCTGGCGGATCTCGATTTCGATGCCGGCCTGGTTGGATTCCTACTGAAAACGAAATCTCCGTATTCGATTTCGGACGCAGTCCGGAACACGCAGCGCCTGGACGAAAGCTACTGGAAAGCGCTGGTTTCGAACGGCATCAGCGGGCTGGAGATCATCAGCGCGCCGCTACCCGCGTCACGGCTCGCGCTCAAGCCGGAACAATTGCGGTTCGTTCTGAGCTTTGTACGCACTCAATACGATTGGATCGTGCTGGACCTCGGGCGGAGCCTGAGCCCTTCTTCTACTCCCGCGATCGAGGAAGTGGACGATCTGTTTCTGGTGACCACGATGGAAGTGCCGGCGCTCCATCAGGCCAAGCTGATCGTACAAAAACTCCTGGACAGCGGATACGGCAAGAATCGCCTGCATCTGCTCCTGAACCGTGCCCCCAAACGCTTCGATGTAACGCTCGAGGAGCTCGAAAGTATGCTGGGTGCGCCGGTGTACACATCTATACCGAGTGACTATCTGGCCCTGAACGAGAGCTACTCGGAAGGCAAGCTCCTGGGCCGCGGAAGCGGGCTGGGCAAACATTTTACGCGCCTCGCGATGAGCATTGTGGGCGTCAACGATCCGAAGAAAAAATTCTCGATGTTTGGATAAATACATATATGGCAACTGCTAGAACCGTGCAATTGATGCGACAGGAGGCGGGCTGGGTAGGCCGCCTTTTTGATCCGCAATCGTACACACCCGAATACCAGGAGCTGAAGTTTGCGCTGCATCGAAAGCTGCTGGATCGAATCAATCTGGAGGCGCTGTCCTCGGTGGCCAGTGAGCGCGTGCGTAATGAAGTACGCGCGGCGGTGGCCCGGCTGGTGGAAGAAGAACGGGCGCCGCTCAGCATTACCGAAAAGGACCGCATTATAGAAGAAGTCTTGGATGAGGTATTCGGTCTGGGTCCACTCGAACCGTTGCTTGCCGATCCAACAATTTCCGATATCCTGGTTACCACTCCCGCGCTGGTATTTGTGGAGCGCGCCGGCAAACTATACCGCACGCCCGTGGAGTTCAAGGATAACGCTCACCTTCTCCGCATTATCGAGAAGATCGTTTCCCGCGTCGGACGGCGCGTGGATGAATCGTCGCCGCTTGTGGACGCGCGCCTTCCGGATGGTTCGCGTGTCAACGCAGCCATTCCGCCGGTGGCCGTGGATGGTCCTTTGCTCTCCATACGCCGTTTCGGGCGCGACCCCTTGCGCGGCCAAGATCTGGTGAACAATCTCACGCTCACTCCTGGCATACTGCTGCTGCTGGAAGCTTGCGTGAAGGCCCGGCTAAACATTCTGATTTCGGGCGGCACCGGCGCCGGCAAGACCACTCTACTGAACGCGCTGTCCGCGTTTATTCCTGAAGACGAACGCATTGTCACCATTGAGGACGCGGCCGAGCTCAAGCTGGACCAGATCCACGTGGCGCGCTTGGAAACCCGGCCGCCCAATATAGAAGGCATCGGGGCCATTCGCATTCGCCAGTTGGTCATCAATGCGTTGCGTATGCGCCCGGACCGCATAATCGTGGGCGAGGTTCGTGGCGAAGAAGCGCTGGATATGCTGCAGGCCATGAACACAGGCCACGACGGATCGCTCACCACCATTCACGCCAATTCCCCCAGAGATGCGGTGAGCAGGCTAGAGGTTATGGTGGGTATGGCGAACTCGAACATGGGTGTGCGGTCCATCCGGCAACAGGTCAGCTCCGCCATCGACGTGTTTGTCCAAATTGCCCGCTTCAGCGACGGCAGCCGCCGCCTCAGTGCGTTCACCGAGTGCGTCGGCATGGAAGGCGAACAGATCACCATGCAGGACATCTTCGTCTTCGAAAAGACCGGCGTCAACGAATCCGGACGCGTCACCGGGCGGTTCCGAGCTACCGGGATTCGTCCCAAATTCTACGACCGGCTGAAGGCCGCTGGCCTGCATGTCCCGGCCTCGGCTTTTCAGACCTTGGTGGACATCGTATAAGGACAGTCTATGCCGCCTTTGCTGTTTTTCCTGTTCTTCTGCATCCTGGCCATCGTGCTGGTTGCGACCGCTGCGGGACTGCACTTTCTGGAATCACAACGCAAGAAGCAGGTCACCGGCATTCTTCGCACTCTTGAAGGCAAACCGCGGCGGGAAGAAGAAAGCAACCTCCTGCTGGATCCACCCAATCCCGATAACCTGCTACAGCGCCTGGCGGCCAGTCTCAACCTAACCACTACTTTGGAGAATGCTCTGATGCAGTCCGGGTTGAACTGGTCCGTCAACGAGTTGATGATCGCCATGGGGAGCGGGGCGGCGGCCGGAATCATTCTGGGCTGGTGGCTAAACCTGTTCGTGTTCTGGCCTTTGAGCAGCCTGCTTTTCGGCGCGGCGCTGGGCGCCCTTCCTTACGGGTATGTCCGATTCAAGCGACAGCGGCGCATGGCGGCATTCGAGGAGCAGTTTCCGGAGGCGCTGGATTTCCTGGCGCGATCCATGCGCGCGGGGCACGCATTTTCGGTAGGTCTCGAAATGCTGGGAGCGGAATCCCCGGAGCCGCTGGGACAGGAGTTCCGCACGCTGTTCAATGAGCAAAATCTGGGCGCGCCGCTGGAAGTGGCTTTCGAAAATATGCTGCGCCGTTTTCCCCTGGTGGATGTCCGCTTTTTCGCTTCGTCGGTGATGCTGCAGAAACAGACCGGCGGCAACTTGAGCGAGATCCTGTTGCGGCTGGCATACGTCATCCGCGAGCGCGTCCGCTTGAAAGGCCAGGTCCGGGCTATCAGCGCGCACGGCCGGCTGACAGCGGGCATTCTCACAGTAATGCCGATGGCGCTGATGTTGATCATGCTCTTCGTGGCTCCGGGCTACCTGCAAGGTATGGCCAGAGATCCAGACGGAAAATATATGATTCTAGCCGCTATCGTGTCTCAATTTCTCGGCTATTATTTCATCCGGAAAATCATCCGGATCAAGATCTAGGAGAACGCCATGGCAGCGCTTATTTCTCTCGGATTGTTCGTGGCGCTAATGACGGCCATCACCATCTTCGGATACCGCCGCTACGCGAAACCGGGCAGAGTCTATGAGCAACTCGGTGGGCCCGTTCTGGGTGAACCGATGCTCGATGGAGAGGGCGAAGATGCCCCGGGGTTGCTGGTGAGCTTGCTCCGCCAAATCGGCGAAAAACTCCCGATCTCAACGCAGGATTTGGGCGACGCGAAGCACGAACTGGTGGCCGCTGGTATCCGCTGGGATGGCGCCGTCGCGGTCTTATACGGAGTCAGGCTCCTACTGTTCGCTACGCTGGTGATCCTGGCATTCATCCTTCGCACCGAGATCACCTCCAACTCGATTCTGCGGGTTGTGCTGGTGATTGCCGCAGGCTTGGCCGGATACTTCGGCCCACTTCTCTATGTCGAGCGCCTGGTGGATAAGCGTCGGGAGGAACTGCGCTATTCTTTGCCGGATGCCCTGGATCTCATGGTAGTCAGCGTCGAGGCCGGACTGGGGTTGGACCAAGCTATTCAATACGTCGCTCGCGAATTGGCCGTCACTCACAAGGACCTCAGCGAGGAACTGGGGCTGCTTCATCTGGAGATGCGGGCGGGCAAGCGCCGCGCGGACGCATTGCGAAACCTGGCGGATCGCACCGGAGAACAAGAACTTCGCAAGCTGGTTGCAATTTTAATCCAGACCGATAAATTCGGAACCAGTATGGCGGAGTCTCTTCGCGTTCATTCCGACTTCCTGCGCGTGCGCCGGCGCCAGCAAGCGGAAGAACGCGCGGGCAAAGTTGGTGTTAAACTTGTCTTCCCGATCTTTTTCTTTATTATGCCGGCCATGCTGCTGGTCGCGGCCGGGCCTGGGTTGCTACAAGTGTTCAAGTATCTGTTCCCGATGATGCGTCAATACCGTGGTTAGGAAGAGGAGCTCTACACGATGAGTAATACAATGATTTCGGCAATCCTTTGGATTGCGGCTGGAGTAATCCTGGTGCTGTATCTCATCAGGCGCCGGAAACGCAGGACCCTTCGATAGATGCCGGAGCCGGCCGGCGTGATGAGTGGCAGTCCACAGCAGGACGCGGGCCCTCCGAACGCCGGTTTTGCTTGGCGATTCGCTCCTTACGCGATCGTCTCCCTGTTGATCGCGATTCCATGCGTATGGCAGCCGCACATTCAGGCTGGTGATCTCTCCAGTCATCTGTATAACGCATGGCTGGCGAACCTAGTATCAGCAGGTCAACTGCCGGGCCTCTACCTTGCTCCGCAGTTCACTAACGTCCTGTTCGATTACTTGCTCAGCTTTTTGATGAAGAGCGGGAGTGTGGTGATTGCAGAGCGGATTGCCGTGCTGCTGGCTGTCCAGGTCTTCTTTTGGGGTTGCTTCAGACTAGCCTCCGTGGTGGCCGGCCGTCCGGCCTGGACCGCGGCTCCCTTCCTGGCAATCGCGGCCTACGGCGCAGTATTCCGCATGGGGTTTTTCAACTTTTACCTTGCTGTTGGAATCTCCGCATGCGCGATTGCGTTGGTTTGGCAGAACCTCCTCCGGCTTCGTCTGCTTGCGATTCCTTTGCTAGCGATCGCTTACACAGCGCACTCCATTGCCTGCCTATGGGCGATCGGCGTAATCGGGTATGTGTGGATCGCTCGCCGGTTGCAGCCGTCTCGGCGGTGGTGGCTCGCCGCGATTGGCCTTGCTTGCATCGCGGGTAGCGCGCTATTTTTGGCCAGAAACGTCGCATCCCGCTGGGTGCCGGGCTTGCGGATAGGTTCGCTGTTGGGCGCTGACCAGGTCCTAACGTACGGGATGAAGTATGTGTTTCTCGGAGCGTCGCTGCTGTGCCTGTCGATACTGTTGCTTGTCCGGCGCTTCGAAACGTCGCCCAGGACGACGGAAGATATTGCTTTCCAACTGCTGGTGCTGAACGCAGCCGCATGCCTCTTCATGCCTGACGCGATCTGGTTGCCTCTCTACAGTGCCAGCTTAACGTACGTTGTCGTCCGGCTTTCCCTTCTTTCGGCAGTCCTTTTCTGCGCTGTCATCGCTCCTGTGCGCATGCATGTGCTGGAAAGCGCAATCAGCGGCGCCCTGTTGGTTCTGTTTTTCTCGTTCACTTACGTGGATGAACGCGCTCTCAATTCCGTCGAAGCCAATATGACTCAAGCGATCGCGACCTTGCCGCCGGGAGCGCGTGTAGTAGCTACAGTGCGGGATTCCCGTCTATTTGTTCCCGCTTTGCAGCACATGATCGACCGCGTGTGCATCGGGCGATGCTTTGACTTTGCAGACTATGAGCCTGCGACCACGCAGTTCCGGCTGCGCGCCCGCCCAGGCAATCCATACGTTATGAACAGCGTCGACGACGTTTTGGATTTGGAGAATAAGGAATATGTTTGGCGGCGGCAAGATATCGAATTGTACCGGCTCCTGCCATGCCAGGGGAGCAATCAGATTTGCGTGACCGTGGCACATCCTGGCGAGAAGCTGGTAAGGCAGCAGCTTGATTCAGTCCCGGTCTGGTGGAAGATGCCCTACGGCGAGAAGCGCTGAAACACCTCAACGTGAACACGACCGTATGCAGAGTCGCGAATCTGCTGGAAGCCCGCCCTTCCCAGCCGCTCGGATATCCAGTGGACCCAAACTGGCCCGGCGAAGAACTGCCTTGTCACAACTGTTACACGGTCTCGCTGCAGTATCCGGGTGGTGACCAGCCGCTCTAGATATTCTTGTCCCGCCGGGTCGAAGTCGAATGGAATTACGAAAGCATCTGCCGATTGAATGTTTGGTCGATATGCGAGAACGGGCGCCATTAAGTAGCTCCATGACTCTGGTTGCTGGAGTGAATCCAAGCGCCGCGCTTGCGGGAAGGTGCTGTACATGAGCATGGCTCCCGAGTCCGGAAGGCTCTGAACGGCCGACCTCCAGTCCTCGCGGCGGTAATCAGGAACGGGGGAGAGGCCTCCTGTGATGACAATGGATGCGACCAATCCGCCGGCCAGCGACATCTGTCTTATAAACGGAGAATCGATCCGATGCAGCAACCAGCCCCACAACAATATGGCGCCAGGCACTGTCGGCAGCAACCATCGCGCGTGAAATACGTGAACCTCCGTGAAACGAGATAGAACAAAGGCGATGGCCGTTGGAACGAAAAGCAGGAGGGACCCTAGCGCCACGGCATCGCTGGGCTGGGATGCTGCGACCCAACGCAGGTGTTTTCCTTCGAACCACTCCAGTAATACAAGCAATGCCACCACCGGCAGTACGTAGATCGGAGTTACGGCTAGGAAGAGGTCAAGGAAGGCTGGCTGCGGCGCCCAGGACAGAGTTCTTGCTTGCCGTGAAATGGACAGGAGTTGCGGGATAGCCGGTGCGGAAAGTGCTATCCCAGTCAGGCCACAGACTACGAGTTGCCACGTCCTCACGCATGGTCGTCGATATACGTGCCAGAGAACAAATCCGGCCTCCAAAGGCAGGACCGTCAAGAAAAACTGATGGAAGTGGCCGGCCACAACCGCACAGGTCATCCACAGGATCCCGTCCCTTAGGCGGCCATCACGAAGCCAGCGCAGCAGCCAAAGCAGGGCCGCGGACTCAGCTAGTAAGGCTACGGAATATGGGCGCGCATTCGGAACTTCGATTGCTACCTCGTATAGAGTGATGTAGAGCGCAGCCAGGCTGAGTCCCGCTGAGCGATCGATGAATTCAACGCCGAGACGATAATAGATGTATAGTGCTCCAATAGCAGCAGCGAGCGAGGGCAGGCGAAGGGTCGCTTCGTGTAAGCCTGCGAGACGACCAGTTAGCCACTCCACCACGCAAAACGCGATGGACTCTGGCGTGGATGGAACCACCTGAAAGATTTTCCAGAAGCCATCGCGAATGGCCCACACCGTGAGTGTTTCATCTAACCAAAAACTATTCCAGAGTGGCATCACCCACAACCGGATTACTGCGAGGACAGCGATGATCCAGACGATGGTCCGAAGCTGAACGTGCTGCGGCGAGTGGCGCATCTCAAGTTATCTCGGCACCCAGATCCACGCGGCCGCCAGGAAAAGCACCGACCCTCCGGCGATCGCGACGCCGTGCGGCAGCTTTATCGACTTAGGGCTGGATATGTCCAGTTCTTCCCGTGCATAGGGGGCCTTAAGACTGAACAGTCGCTGAAACAGAAAGCCGATGTTCCAGAGAGAGTTCATCAGCCGGCCTCGAGAGAGTAACAAAATTATCGCGACAACTCCGCCGAGCAGTGAAGAAACGATGAAAATACCGAACCAGTTGGCTGCTCCAACGATGGCTCCGATGGCGGCCATCAGTTTGACGTCGCCTGCTCCCATGCCCCGCAGCAGGTACAGCGGGAAATAAATCAGGAAGGCGAGTCCGATACCCAAGAGCGAGGCTCGCGCGCCACGCCATTGGAACCAAAACGTGTTGAGTCCCAGCCCCAGCACCAGGCCTGTCAACACCAGCCAGTTCGGTATGCGGCGAAAACGTATATCGTAGACCGCGGCTATCGCAACCATAAGCAGGAGGACGATCTGGAAGACCACCGGCGGGAAGCTCATTCCAGAACAACGTTACCCGCTTTTGAGTTGATGAAGCAACTTTATCTGGCGATGCGGGAAGCCATCAGCGCCCGCAGGATGACGCACAAGTTCCAAACGATCAGGCCGGCGTACCAGTAGTTGATCCAGCTGATTACGCGAGCTTTTTTGCGCCAGATGCAGAAGGCGCCCAGCCCCAAGGCCACACCTTTGGAAAGCGCCACTCCCAACGCCGGTCCGAAGTAAAGCAGGGTCCGGATGAAGGGGCTTGCTTCAGACGCTCCCAAGCGGAAGCCCAATAATGTGGTTAGAAAATCCAGGAGCTGCAAGTAGATGAAAATCTGAACGGTTAGCATTTCACCGCGCAGTTCCTGGAGTATCCTCACTCCAATTTCATCGGCAAGATTCTGTCATTCCTTTACCCGGCTCACGCCGTGTTGTGTGCTGCCAGGTCCGGATCGATCCGGTCAGACTCGCCCCGCTCGGCTGCCTTCATCAATTCATACAGAATCTGATGGGACGGCAGGTTCTTTTCCAGGTAGTCCACGCCGTCGCCGGTAATGGCGAAATCGGTCGTTTCGTCCTGGCGGATCAGCTTCGATTCTTTCAAGCACCACAGCGTAAACTGGAGGTGCTCGCGAGGGAAACCGGTCTGATTTTCCAGGTCCAGAATCGACAACCCCGCCGCCTCCGGGTTTGCCCGCCGTCGGTTGAGGAGCAAACAAAGGATTCCCATGCGCCGGTTTCGCTCGCCATCGATGCCCGGTGCGAATTCCTTCAGCTCGAACACCTTGAGCGCCCGGGTATTGTGCAATTCATAGGCGAGATCGTAGGCAGCGCGGGTTTCCCGTTTCGACAGGATCTCGTAGGCGCGCGTGAGCCGGTTGAATCGGTCGGCGTCACCCGTGTGCGGGTTGTCCGGGTGGTACCGGTTCGCGAGCAGCCGGAAGACCCGCTGAATGGTCTCGGCCTCCGCGGCCAGGCTGATCTGCATGAGCTGGTAATAATCGATGAATGGCTCGTCCGGCATTTTGAACCTACCATTAGTGTACGCCCCCATCCGCGCGTTTCAGGTGAACTTCAGGGGCATCTGGTATCCTAGTAGGTAGATGCAAAAACACCATCCCACACTTTCTTCGTTCCACTTCAAACGGGCAAAGACGGACGGCATTATCGAGGTACTCAATGAGGGTTCTTACCTTATGGCAGAGTACAGCGAACGTACCGGCGTGCTGCAATGGCAGCGCGTAGTGCTAGCTGCTCAAAAAGAAAAAATTGAGAAATGGCTGGGCGAACACTACCCGGTCCAAAACCGAACTCGCCGTTAGACTATCGACTCGGTTCCATCGCGCTGTCGCGTGAGCGTTTCTTACGATTTCGCTTACGCGCTAGCGCAGCCTTTACGCGCTTCTTCTCGCCGGGTTTCAGGTAAGATGAGTGCCGTTTTATCTCGCGGATAATTTCTTCTTGCAAAACTTTGCGCTTAAAGCGCCGAAGCGCACTTTCCAACGTTTCGCCATCTTGAATATGGACTTCTGCCAATCGAGGTTCTCCTTAGTTTCCGTTCTAGCTGTCGAGTTTCCAGAGTAACAGGTTCTGAACTTTCATGGTTACCCGCCGGCCGGCTGCCGCGTCACTTGGCTAGTCATGCTGGGCATTCTGGTGCACGGAGACAACCATTTCATCGTACGTGGACCCCTGCCAGGCAGGGCTCTCGCGCTCGAGCTAGCCCGGCATTGGTCCCTGATTCAGATCGATCGAAAGACCCCACCGGAGCTCGATCGATGGCGCATCAGTTCAAAAGAGTACCGTGAAAACCTGGAATGGGCCGTGCTCGTTCCCGGAGATGGCGAGATTTCTCCGGCCGTGTCCCAATTGCTGGATGAACTATCGGGACGGGGCATCATTATCCACGATTCGCGCGTCGGCTGTTGGTAGAAGCTATGGGCCGCAGGCTGTCCCTACCCTGGAATACCTCTATCCAACGACGACGGAATAAGATCATTTTCATTTAAAGCCTGCCCGCGCTTGGCCGATGGATGAACGACGGAGGTACACGCTCATTGTGACACCAAAAATTCTATGGATCGCCGCCGAGGCCCCTGACGTCCTCGATGAGCAACGCTTTTCGCTTACCAGGATCCCCAGCGCGCTGGATGGCCTGCGCTGTCTTCGGAACGAGGACTTTGATGTCGTGATGGCCAGCTTTCCGTTAGCGGATTGGGGTTCAGCGGCCGGCCTTCTGGAGGAACTCCAACAAGCGCAGCCTTCGACGCCGGTGGTGATTCACTCACCCCAAGCCACGAACAGTGAGGTGGTGCGCCTGGTCCGGCTGGGAGCTTTTCACGTTCTGCAATATGGAGACGCCAGCAGTCTGCTGTACCTGGCGGCCAATTCCAAGTGGGCCGAGACATCCACTGTAGGGAGCGAGCCAGAACAGGAAGCGTGGCGCAGATCCCTTATCGGGGAAAGCCGTCCCATGCGGCAAGTGAGTGAAACCATTCAACTGGTCGCTCGCCGGCGATCCACGGTCCTGATCACGGGAGAAACGGGAACAGGAAAGGAAATAGTGGCGCAGTCTATCCATGCTTCCAGTGATCGCGCCCGCCTTCCCATGGTTTCGGTCAACTGCAGCGCGCTTCCCGAGACCCTGCTCGAAGCCGAGCTGTTCGGTCACGTCAAAGGCGCATTCACCGGCGCCAACAATCCTCGGGTTGGACGATTCGAGCAGGCCAACCACGGCACTATATTCCTGGATGAGATCGGGGATCTGCCGCTGAGTTTGCAGGCCAAACTACTGCGTGTCCTTCAAGAGCGCGAATTCCAACGCCTGGGCAGCTCGGAAACGGTTCGCGTGGATCTGCGCGTCATCGCGGCCACGCACACCGATCTCGCCGAGATGATCAAACAGGGCAAGTTTCGCGAAGATCTGTACTATCGGTTGAACGTGGTGCCGATCACAGTGCCGCCGTTGCGGGAGCGCACCTCCGACGTTCGGTTGCTGGTTGTGCATTTCATGGAGAAGATCTGCCGGGAGGAAGGAATCCCCGCTAAGCAGATTTCGCGGGAGACGCTGGATCGCCTCGCGGCGCACGATTGGCCAGGTAACGTTCGCCAGCTCGAGAACGCAGTGGAAAAAGCTATCGTGCTCAGTGGGGAGCGTCCTGCGCTGTTTCCTGGCGATTTCCCACTGCCGCCGCGGACACACCCGGTGGCATACTCACCCGGCGCTGGGACATTCATCGCCGTGCCGGATCAAGGGNNCTGAAGAAAGCTCGCGGCAACAAGAAGCTCGCGGCTGAGATGCTAGGCCTGAAACGGACCACTCTCACCGCCAAGCTTAAAAGCCTGGTCGCAGTGAGCGCCGCTTAGGTATTGCGGGCTAGCTGGATGGTGCGGGCACTCGGCCCGTGGACGCCTGCTGCCGGGACGCGGCGGGCGTAACTTGCACGGCGCGAACAATGAACCGTTTGGGCGCCGATCCGATATAGTAGAACGGATAGCAGGTGACCAACGTCAATGTGCGCCCACCGGCCGCGGCCAGCACGCTAACATCTCTCGGGCTGACGATTTTGGTTGACTGCACCGCATATCGATAGGTTCCGCTGTCCGTTTCGAAGTCGATCGTGTCATCTTTCTCGATATTGCGCAACGCGCGGAAGAACGTGTCCCGATGCCCGGCCAGGCCTACATTCCCCGCCCGTCCCGGCAGCGCCGTGCCCGGTATGTGCCCAATGGCCGTGCGCAAGGTTCCCGAGTCCGCGCCTTCGCGCACCATCGCCGCTACGTGCAGCCGGGGGATTCTCAAGCGTCCCAGCAGCATCTCGGGCAACGGCGGACGTTCGGCCGGGAGTGCATCGGGTTTGCGGGGCAGCTCCGGGTTTTCCATTTTGCTGCGGTTTCCGAAGAGCGCGGAAATCTCATCAGCGATGAAGCCCCTCGTCGATGGCTTCACCCCGCGCATTGTTTGGTCGAACGACCAATCCTCGTACGCCTGGTACAGCACCGTACTGGTATTAACCCAAACAAACATGTCGATTGCAGCGAGTCCAATCAACAGGAAACACCACTCGGCAACGCCTAGACCGCGCTGGCTCGAACGGGGCTGATCGTCCTTCCAGACCAAGCGTACTTGCATATCTGGCTCACTCATTTGTGATTCGCCGCCTCGGTCTCGGGCTCAAAGATGTAACTGTTCCGCGTCCGGGTACTCAGTTTCCTGTGGTCCTCGGTGAATGTTTCCACCTTGACATGCCTCAGCGATTTTCCTTCCATGGGTGGAACATACCCAACCGTGTACCGTGCCCGCACATCCTTGGCGATCTGGCGGCACACAGGTACAACCTCTGGGATTGTCTTGGGGAAGTACGAAGCGCCTCCGCTCATGTGCGCGAGCTTGTCAAGTACGCGCGGGTCTCGCTCGGCGTCGTCCTCGTCGAAGATGCCTATGGTGTAAATAGTCACCCGCGAATCCAGCACATCGTGCATCACCTCCGGCCACTTGTGCACGCTGACGTTGTCGCCTCCATCGCTGATTACGATCATCGCTTTCCTATCCCGTCGCCCCATCTGCAGCTGGCGGAGCGCCAGCTCAACGGCGTCGTACAGCGCAGTGCGGCCTTCCGGCACACCGCGCCACAGAGCCTTCGACAACTGCTCGACGTCATCGGAAAACGGTACTGCGTCGGGCAACCCGCGGCGGGCCCTTTCATTGAAATTCACCACGAAGATCTCGTCGTGCGGATTGCTGGCCTTGATGAACTCGAGCGCGGCCGCGATCGCCTCGGCGCGCTTCGGCCCCATGCTACCGCTCTCATCCACGACGATACCAACCGTCACCGGCTGGTCAGCGCCACCGAACTGCGAAATCTGTTGCGGCTTGCCTTCCTCGTAGATCTTGAAATTATCTTTCGTGAGTCCGGAAACAAAGCCGCCGGCGGAATCCTTGACACTAACGTCCAATAAAACAAGGCGCGAGGTGGTCCGTATGGTGTAATCCTGATCCTGTTTCTGCCCCAACGCAGAAGCCGACAGGATCAGCAAACCCATCCAGCGGGACACCTCGCGCCTTTTGATCATGGCTATAAGCCAATTCTACGATGTCCTCACAACGCGCAACACCAAAAACATTGCAAGCGACAACAAGCCGGCCAATCCGATCAATGGATATGGGCTAGCTGTCTTCGGCAACTCCTGCGGCGCGGGATCCGGCGTCGGAGCAGGCTCTGGAGCTGGAGCCGGCGCTGCGGCTTCAGGCTGAGGCTCTGGAGCCGACGCAGCCTGTGCCGTTTCTTCCTGCGGAGCCGGCGTAGTAGTTACTGCAGCACTGGCCATCTCTGACGGCTCGGTCACTTCAGTTGTGGGAACGGCCGAGTGTGCGCTGGCAGCAATCTGCACAGCAGCCGACTTCGGATAGGCAAACTCCTGGCCGAAATTGTCGCCAGGATAGAACCATGCCCGCAGAGCCTTGGGCTGTCCGGGAGGCGTTTCCCAGAATCCGAATACCGTCTTACCGGTTGGTTGCAGCCGATAGTTCGGAATTGCCAGGATGGTGGTCAAAAGATGAGTTTCATCGCCATCGAAGATCTGTACGACGTGGCGATTAGAAGGTGAATCCAACAACTTAATCACGTATGTGCCGGGCGGCAGCACCTTGTTGGGAACCTGAATGGTTTCGTTTACGGTGAGAATGGTTTTCTTGTTCCATTCATCCGCTCGGGCACTCGGTGCGATCGCAACTCCCAGCAACCCTATGGACGCAACTGCGAGAACTAATTGCTTCATTGACTTACTCCTTGGTAGATTCCACGGCTGCATAGCATTATAGACACCGTCGCAACCGGTTCGCCCGTGTATGTGCAGATTGCCTGCCAAACAGTCCAGTACCTTGCGATCCAGTAAGATGCAGATTTCTTCCCGAGAGACGTCGGGAAAGTTTTACCTATTTTCGTGAGCGAGTGTCGAACAGCAGTCACAGCGTGACGGCCGGTTACCTTTGGAGCGGATCTTCCACCCAGGGAGGCGTGGCTTCGAGGAAGCGGGCAAGCTCAGGCTCAATCGCCACCATTTTTTCCTTCATCTGCCACGCGATTTTGCGATAGCTGAAGTGGCCTTTGACTCCCGACCGAACCCTGGAAATATACTCCGCTTCGGCGAAATCCATTTTGAACAGGAACCTGGCGCGAGTAGCCAGTGGAAGCAGATAGTGCGATCCCGGTTCCGGAAGCGATGTAACAACGTTACTAGCTTGGGAGACCAAAGATGTGTAAAGCTCGCCCGATCCGGATTTCTGGATCGCCTCGGGCGTCTCGAAGCCTAACCTGGTGGAGTACTCTTGCCGGAACTGCTGGCAGCGGCGATGCCGGTGCAGATCGCGATACGCGCCGATGTCCATGACGATGTCATAAACGTAAGGGACATTTCGGAAACTCCGCAGCAGCTCATCGCGTCGCGTTCTCGATTCGAGCGCGGCATCCATTACTTCGCTCCTTTGCGCTAGGCTCCAACGAGACACCAATTGGTACAGTTCGCGGTAGCTGCGATCCGTTACCGGATAAAGCAGCGTGGCCACGATATCCGCGGTCGCATCCACAGGCTTCATCAGGTCCACTGCTTCGGAAGACGCTAGTTGCGCGGGCGGCAGGTTTTGGGCGGCCCATTGCCGCAAATTCTCGCGGCTTCGCGCGAGATGCTCATCGCTCTCGACGTGCCGCGCAAGCGTGGGCGCCAACGCTTCTGACGTGCCGTTTGTTTCCCACTGGCAGCACGGCGGCGCGGAACAAGCTTCCGCGATCTCGCCCGCCAGCTCGCGAATTTCCCCGTACTCGGAAGCTTTCAGACGCCGTATCTGGCGCTCCAGGGTCCGTATGCTGGTGACTTGTCCGACGCCGGTCGGGATGCCGAAACACAAAAGATAACGGGCCACATCGAACGCGCGCGCTGCGATATTGCGCTTGTACGCGTCCGGCTTCATCGCCTCCGGACGCGGCAGTTGCTCCGTCAGATACTCGGAGACTGTGGCGTGAATCTGGTTGTATCCCGCCAACAGCTTGGCTGCTGCTTGCTGATACGCGGCTGCTTGCGCGGTATCGAATTCCGGCGGCGTGATGAATCCGGATTTTGAAAAATCCTGATAGCGTGAAGAGCGCGCCTGGCCGTCCCACAACTGTTCGTCTTCTATCTCGGTGGCTGCCAGCTCGGAAATCCCTTCGAAGCACAGCACCACGTGCCCCAGATCCGCGATGGAAGCATGCCCGTATTGGAAGTAAAAACTTTCCAGAAACTTCTGCGAGTCGTGCGTGCGAACCCATTCCATCGACTGGCTGATGGAATCCGGCGAACGGCTGTAGCGCGCGAGTGCATACGCGCATTTCTCGGGCGGCATGGGAGACACGGTGATGACGCGCTTGGGCATGAAAGGCTATCATAACGGATTCAATGAAAATACGACTGAAGAAACTCGTGCCGGAAGCTCTGCTGCCTGAATACGCGCATGGGCCGGAAGAAGACGCCGGCATGGATCTGCGCTCGATCGCCGCAGTGGTGCTCGCGCCGGGCGTCCCGCAAGCGGTGCCCACTGGAATCGCAATTGAGCTGCCGGCTGGTTACGAAGGCCAGGTGCGTCCCCGCAGCGGCCTTGCCCTGAAGCACGCCATCATCGTCGCCAATACCCCTGGCACCATCGACCCTGGTTATCGCGGCGAGATCCGCGTGATTCTGCTCAACGCGGGCTCGAGCGATTACAAAATCGAAAAAGGCGACCGCATCGCGCAATTAGTGATAGCCCGATATGAGCCGGTGGAATGGGATGAAGGCGAGCTAAACGAGTCTCTGCGGGGTGGCGGAGGGTTTGGCTCTTCGGGACGATAAATCGTTTCTCGTTTCTCGTTTCTCGTTTCTCGTTGGGAACATCTCGGCGCCTAACGAGAAACGAGAAACGAGAAACGGTTTTCATCCCTTAAACTCTCCCGCCATCCTACTTGCCAGCGGCCTCGTCTGACCGGCGTACTTGTTCCCGACTTTCTTGCTGTAAGGCATCGATGACGGCGACGAAAGCTGCTCGAATGTGAAGGAACAGATCCGCATGCCAGGATACAGGGCCACCGGCATCCGGCTTAAGTTGCTCAGCTCGAGAGTCGCTTTGCCCGCCCATCCTGGATCGAACAGGCCCGCCGTCCCGTGCACAATGATACCAATGCGTCCGAGGCTCGACCGGCCTTCCAGGCGCCCCAGGACATCGTCATCCAGCTCCAAGGTTTCTTCGGTAATTGCCAGCACGAACTCGCGCGGCTGCAGGATAAATGGCTCGCCCGCGGGAACCACTACGCTCTTCATAATCTCTTCGATGCCCCGTTTGTCCCGAAGATCGATGAAGGCATGCCGGCTGTGCTCGAAAATGCTGAACTCGGCGCCCAGCCGGAAGTCCACTGAGCAGCTCCCGAACTGATCCGGCGGCAGATCCGGTGAAATCTTGATCTTCCCGAGCGCGATGTAGCGCTTTATGTCCACGTCGGACAAAACCATAGAGATTCACAGTAGCACAGCGTCCGGCGTTATCGCCCTCACCGCAGGTTCTTTCGCACTTTTCGGCGCGCGCCGCGCATATAAGGTGTATGAAACCGCTTCACTCAGTTCTCATGGCGCTTGCGGCAACGCTGCTGGCCTCACACCCGGCCGCAGCACAGCCCGTAATCGCGGCGCTAGGAGTTCGTAATGCCGCCAGCTATACGCTGCCCGGATTGCCGAATGCCGGCATTGCGGAAGGCTCACTGTTTATTGTCTTCGGACAAAATATGGGTCCGGCCAAGATTGTGCAGGTTTCTAGTTTTCCGCTGCCCACCTCGGCTGGATTAGCCGGAACTTCCATCCAGATCACCATCAACGGCACCTCCGTGGACGCCATCATGCTCTATACGCTCGCCACACAGGTCGCGGCCGTGCTTCCTTCCAGCACGCCCATAGGCACGGGAACCATGACTGTGACGTACAACGGGCAAACCAGCGCTGCGGCCCCCATCACCGTCGTGAAAAGTACCTTCGGGATCTTTGCCGTGAACCAATCTGGAACCGGTCAAGGTGTTTTGCAGAACGTAAACTCCGCGACCGACCGTCCGTTTAACAGCCCCACCCAGTCCGCGCAACCCGGCCAGGTCATGATTCTGTGGGGGACTGGTCTCGGGCCGGTTACCGGCAACGAAGCGGCTGGTCCGCTCCCCGGAGACATGCCCAATCTCAACGTTCACGTCTGGGTGGATGGAAAAGATGCGGCGATCCAGTATCGCGGCCGCTCGGGATGTTGCACCGGGGACGACCAGATTGTCTTCGTGGTCCCGGCGGGCGTGGAGGGCTGCGCTCTCCCCGTATACGTGCAGATTGACAACACCGTCAGCAATTTCGTCACGATGGCGATTGGGAAGGCCGGAGCGGAATGCACGGATCCTGGCGACCTCACCCCGGCACAGCTTGCAACGGCGACCAAGAACGGCGGCATTCGCAGCGCATCTTTAGGCGTCAACCATTACGACGGCGTCTCAGGGACAACCCATGAGGTATCGGATGGCCTGCAAGGAGTTTTTGCGAAGACTCCCTTGTCCGCTTTATCAGGCTTAAATCTTGCTCCAATCGCGGGCGTTTGCACCGTTTTCCAATTTCCCGTTGCTGGACCTAATGGAACGAACACGTATCTGGATGCCGGAAAAATCTCGGTGAGCGGTCCCGTGGGCCCGTATGACCTTTACTCGGCAATCAAGGGCCAGTACCAACTATCCTTTCTCCCAGGCGCCACCAGCTCCCCGGGTTTGATTACGGATGGCACTACACTCCCCCCGGGAAGTTACACTTTCACCGGCAGCGGAGGGGTCGACGTAGGCGCGTTCACCGCGACTATCAATTACGTGGATACCTTCCATTGGGATCAGTCGTCGGTGTCGACGATCGATCGAAGCCAGCCACTCACCATTACGTGGACTGGAGGAACAGCCGGAGCTTTGGTATCCATTAACGTAATCTCCTCGGCGGCTCCTGGCCCGATGGGTAGTGTGGGCGCCGCAGTCTTCTGCGCTCAAGATGGCGCGGTGGGTTCATTCACTATTCCGGCACCACTGCTTTCGGCTTTGCCGCCCAGTTATACGGATGCCGACGGCAATCCCCAAGGCACGATCGAGGTGTACGAGAACTTCGCCGGCCCGATGTTCACTGCCAGCGGCCTGGATCTTGGAGGTATAAGCTTTCAGGTTACTTTTACCAAGGGCTCCGTGGCTATTCAGTGAGGCGAATCATCGCGGCCATAGAATCGCGCGCGAACTGTTTCTGAAGAATTCGGCTTAGCGGATATCCGATTCTGGCGAGGATATGGTTCGGCTTGGAGAATGCCAGCACGTCGTACCAGACCGAAGCATCGGCCTCGTCCCAGGAAACCGTGAATTTCTCTTCACCGGATTCGGCGTGTTCGTCTAAAGTGCCGTACGCGAAGCTGCATGGATTTTCGACGAATACGATCCTGGAGACGTTCACCTACCAAAATCCGAAATGCGAGACTACTACTGCGACCACGGCGCCCGGTCTAATCTTGGTGTCGCGCGGGAAGACACTGACCCACCCCAGATCGAGCATCGCCCAGGATTGCAGCGCTAATTTTGCCTCTTCGAAAACCTGGTGGCCGGACCCAAGCCGGACGCGATTTCGATCGACGTTGTATCCAGCCGGAAGAGGCCCTGCGCGCGACGCTCCCACCGCGGGATATGAGAATGGCGCGTCCTTGTTCTCCTCGATCAGGGCTCGCAACGTTTTCTCTGTCGGTTGAGTGAGTGTAAACAAGCCTGTCTTAGTTGTAGCGCACGCAATCGTGCGTGCCGCGTTCACAATCCTGTGAACGCAAAGTTAAGGCGTTCACAAGAGTGTGACGGCAAACTAAGAGTTCGCGCCACAAAAGCGTTTGCTTGTGGCATGATCCTAAGGAGTGTCGAATCCGCACGACCCATCTCTTTTCAACAAGGATCTCGCGCCCATCCCCATGGAACGCCGCACCTGGGGCCTCTACAACTACGTGTCGCTCTGGGTGGCCATGAGCGTTTGCATCCCCACCTACATGCTGGCGTCGGGACTGATCGCAGGAGGCATGAGCTGGTGGCAAGCCATTCTAACCATCCTGCTTGGCAATCTGATCGTGTTGGTTCCCATGCTGCTCAACGCGCACGCCGGCACACGCTATGGAATTCCGTTTCCAGTATTTGTGCGCGCGTCGTTTGGCGTGAAGGGCGCCAATGTCCCGGCCGTGCTGCGAGCGCTGGTGGCCTGCGGATGGTTCGGAATTCAATCCTGGATCGGTGGCCAAGCTATTTATTCCATGTTGCAGATCCTTTGGCCGGCAGCAGCCGCGCTCCCGGCTGGCTTGTGGATCTGTTTCTTCGCGTTTTGGGCGCTTAACATGTACGTGATTTATCGCGGCATCGAAACCATCAAGTTTCTGGAAGGCATCGCCGCCCCGTTCATGCTGGCCGTCGGATTGCTTCTTCTTTGGTGGATCACCAGCAAGGCCGGCGGCTTCGGCCCCGTGTTAAGCTCGCCGAGTAAATTCAAAACCACCGCGGAGTTCGTGAAGTTTTTCATTCCTTCGCTTACTGCAATGGTCGGATTCTGGGCCACAGTCGCGCTCAATATTCCGGACTTCACGCGCTACGCGAAATCGCAACGGGCGCAAATGTTAGGACAGGCGCTGGGACTTCCGGCCGCCATGACACTGTATTCGTTCATCGGCGTTGCAGTGACCTCGGCGTCCGTGGTGCTGTTCGGCCAAGCCATCTGGGACCCGGTGGCGTTGCTCGGGCGATTCCATCAGCCTGTGGTTGCATCCATCGCGCTGGTGGCGTTGCTGGTGGCCACTTTGAATACGAATGTGGCCGCAAATGTCGTCTCGCCCTCCAACGATTTTTCGAACCTCAACCCGCGGCTGATTTCGTTCCGCACGGGAGGTTTCATCACTGGCGTGCTCGGCGTCCTGATGATGCCCTGGAAGCTGCTGGGCGATTACAGCGCCTACATTTTCGGATGGCTGGTAGGTTACTCCGGATTGCTGGGACCGATCGCCGGAGTCATGATCGCTGATTACTTCATCGTGCGGCGGTGCGATCTGAATGTCGACGATCTTTACCGCCGGAACGGTCTCTACGAATACGATCGCGGCGTGAATTATCGCGCAGTGCTGGCGCTTGGGCTCGGGATAATCGTGGCATTGCTCGGACTGGTGCTGCCACCGGTCCGCTGGCTATACGACTACGCCTGGTTTGTGGGATTCTTGGTAGCGGGTGCGGCCTACATCATCCTGATGCAGCGCGCGCCCTCGGCCGCTCGCGACTGGATAGGAGAAGAAACATGATTGGTACTGAAGCAGCTCTCGAAACCGTATCGTTTTACATAAACGGTAAATGGGAAGGAGTTGGAAGCCGGCCGGTTCTGCCGGTGACGAATCCCGCCACTGGCGCAGCCATCGCGCAGGTAGTGTACGCATCCGCCGCCGATGTGGATCGCACCGTCCAGGCGGCCCACGCGGCCTATCTGAAGTGGCGCGAGGTTCCTGTCGTCGAACGGGTGCAGCCGTTCTTCCGCTATAAAGCGCTGCTCGAAAAACACGCCAACGATCTGGCTGCCGCGCTGACTGCCGAAAACGGCAAGACGGTTGACGATGCCCGCATGGAAGTGCGGCGGGCCATCCAGATGGTGGAAGTGGCCTGCGGCATGCCTAGCTTGATGATGGGCGATTCGTTGAACGACGTATCGAGCGGAATCGACAGCCACACTATTCGACAGCCTATTGGTGTGTGCGTTGGCATCACGCCGTTCAATTTCCCGGCGATGGTGCCGATGTGGATGTGGCCGTTCGCCATCGCGTGCGGCAACACGTTCGTGCTGAAGCCGTCCGAAAAAGTTCCCATGACGCCGACTATGGCCACTACCTTGCTGCATCAAGCGGGCCTTCCCGAGGGCGTGTTCAATCTGATTCATGGCGACAAGATCGCAGTGGATGCGCTGTTGCATCATCCGCTAGTGCGCGCGGTTTCTTTTGTCGGGTCGACGCCGGTGGCCAAGTACATTTACCAGACCGCGGCGGCGGAGGGAAAGCGCGTGCAGGCCCTGGGTGGCGCGAAAAATCATTTGGTGGTGATGCCTGATGCCGATCTGCCCAAGAGCGTGGATGCCATCATCGGCTCCGCGTTCGGAGCTGCTGGCGAGCGCTGTCTGGCTGGGAGCGTGCTGGTGGCGGTCGGCGATGTGGCCGACCCGTTGCTCAAATTGTTAGCCGAAAAAGTAAGCGCGATGAAGGTGGGCGATGGCTCCCAACAAGGCGTGGACATGGGGCCGCTAGTGACCAAGGATCACAAGGCGCGCGTGGAAGGATACATCGATAAGGGGATCGCGGAAGGCGCCAAGCCCCTTCTGGATGGCCGCACCGTCAAATGCGAAGGCGAAGGCTTCTTCCTGGGCCCCACGATTTTTGATAATGTACGCCCCGAGATGACCATCGCACGGGAGGAGATTTTTGGACCGGTGCTTTCGGTGATTCGCGTGAAGACGCTGGAGGAAGCCATCACGCTGGTGAACAGCTCCCGCTTCGGCAACGCGACGTCCATCTTCACCGGCAGTGGAAAAGCCGCGCGCGAGTATTCCTCGCGCGCGGAAGCCGGGATGGTGGGCATCAACATCGGCGTAGCCGCGCCTATGGCATTCTTTCCGTTCGCGGGCTGGAAAAATTCGTTCTTCGGCGATTTGCATGCGCATGGCAAAGACGCCGTGATGTTTTACACCGAGCAAAAAGTGCTCATGACCCGGTGGTTCTGACGATCAGCTCGCGGCGCGTGGTTCTGCCCGATGGTGTTCGAGCCGCCTCCATCGAGATTCGCGATGGCCGGTTCACTGCTGTCGGGTCTTATGACCGCAACGCCGAAATCGACGCCGGCGACAACTACATTCTTCCCGGTTTAGTCGATACGCACGTCCACCTCAATGAGCCTGGGCGCACGGAATGGGAAGGTTTTCGGACAGGCACCCGCGCGGCCGCGGCTGGCGGCTATACCACGCTGGTGGACATGCCACTCAATAATCTGCCCGCCACCACGACTGTGGCGAATCTACGAGCGAAGGAATCCGCCGCGCGCGGGCACTGCTTGGTCGACTACGGATTCTGGGGCGGCGTAGTGGCGGATAACCAGGAGCATATCGCGGCGCTGGCCAGAGCTGGCGTGCTCGGTTTCAAATGCTTTCTGGTTCATCCGGGCATCGATGGATTCACCATGGTGAACCGCGCTCAACTTGAGGCTGCGATGCCTGCGATTGCCGACGCGGGTGCGCCGCTCCTGGTTCACGCCGAGCTGCCTGGTCCCATCGATGTCGCCGGCCAACATCTCGATAATTGGCAGCGATACTCCACCTATCTTGCCTCGCGGCCGGACGCCGCCGAGGTGGAAGCAATCCGCCTGATGATTGAGCTTTGCCGCAAGTACAAGTGCCGCGTCCACATCGTGCATCTTTCATCCGTCGAGGCTCTGCCGGATCTGAGAGCCGCTCGCGCGGAAGGTCTGCCAATCACGGTCGAGACCTGCCCTCATTATCTGCACTTCGCCGCCGAGGAGATTCCCGATGGCGCGACATTGTTCAAGTGCGCGCCGCCCATTCGATCGCGCGCGAATCGCGAGCGCCTATGGCAAGCTTTGAACGAAGGAGACATCGACCTAATCGCGACCGACCATTCGCCGTGCCTGCCTGAAATGAAGCGCCGCGGCAATGGCAGCTTCCGGGAAGCCTGGGGCGGCATCGCATCGCTGCAATTGGCGCTTTCGACCGTTTGGACCGATGCGAAACAGCGCGGCGTCTCGCTGGAGCAAGCGACTCGCTGGATGAGCATGCAGCCGGCCAAACTTGCGGGGCTGCAAAATCGCAAGGGAGCGATTCGGGCCGGTCTGGATGCAGACCTGGTCGTCTTCAATCCGGACGCAACGCGGCAAGTTGATGCGGCCTGTCTGCAGCATCGCCATCCCATCACACCCTACGCTGGTGAGACACTGGAAGGCATCGTTGAAATGACGTTCGTTCGCGGCGAGAAGGTGTACGATCGCGGCTGGTTCGCGGATCAACCGAAAGGCCTTCCATGCTACCCGGCCTGATTGACCTTGCGTCGGAACTGGTAGGAGGCAGTGTGATCGCCGCGAGCGACGAATTTTTTGCGCCGAAGGAAAACCTGATCAAGGCTACTGCGCCAGTTTTTATTTCCGATAAGTACACCGATCGCGGTAAGTGGATGGATGGTTGGGAAACGCGCCGCAAGCGGACGCAAGGGCACGATTGGTGCATCGTCAAGCTGGGTCCTGCCGGTATCGCGCGCATCTTGAACGTGGACACTAATCACTTTGTGGGGAATTTTCCCGAGCACTGCTCCCTGGACGGAGCAAATGTAGAGCGCGACCCGATCGAAAGCGACTGGATTCCGGTGCTACGGGAATCCCGCTTGGAAGGCGGGCGACAGAACATTTTCGACAGCGAACATGCCGGACGCTTGACCCACGTTCGGCTTAACATTTTCCCGGATGGCGGCGTGGCGCGGCTGCGTGTCTTTGGCGATGTGGTTCCTGACATCGACAAGCTGAAATCATCGCCCGAGCCAGTGGATGTCGCTTCGGTGATCAATGGCGGACGCGCGCTTGCGGCTAGCGACGAATTCTTCGGGTCCCTGCAAAATCTCATCCTGCCCGGCCATCCCGCGAATATGGGTGGGGGCTGGGAAACGCGGCGCCGGCGTGGTCCCGGGTACGACTGGATCATCATTCATCTCGGCGTCGCCTCTCTAATCCAGAAAATCTCAGTGGAAACCGAGCACTACAAGGGCAATTATCCGGACCGCTGTTCAATCGACGCCTGCTTCGCTCCCGATGCGCTAGTGCAGAGCCTAATCGCCGGCAAAGTGGCTTGGCGGGAAATACTCCCGGCGTCGAAGCTGGAGGCCGATTCGGCGCGGGTGTTCGAGAGTGAGCTAAAGCCGGGCGGTGCCGCCACGCACGTCCGGCTGAATATTTACCCGGATGGGGGAATCAGCCGATTGCGCGTCTTCGGCAAGATTGTAGAGTAG
>PMOK01000336.1:0-323 GCA_003162425.1 Bryobacterales bacterium
CCGCTCAGATCCTTCCCGTTGAATAAGGCCTCGGGTTCCGACCACGCGGCCGGCGGCTTGCGATCCAGCGTTGGCGCCCGCTCGCCCGTTAAGTCACCCGTCACGCCGTCGGCCCTGGACTGTGTGCCCTTGAGTTGGGATTTTACCAGGCTCATCTTCCACTCAACCTGAATCTCATGGCCGAACCATTCAGAACTCGCGAAGGTGAGACGCGAGCCCTGCACGCGTACATCGTGCGCGGCGTGTACGCTGGCCACCTGGCCGACAATCCGAACTTGCGCCTCCTTGCCATTCACGGAAATCTCGAGCCAGGAAGGGTAAGT
>PMOK01000336.1:349-3425 GCA_003162425.1 Bryobacterales bacterium
CTGCGGCGGGTTGTCAACCCGCCAACTACTCATACCGCAGCGCAGTCATCGGGTCGACGCGCATCGCCCTCCGCGCAGGAACGTAGCTGGCCACGATCGACACCAATGCAACCAGCGCCGGCACAACAACAAGAATCAGCGTGGTTCCCGTCGGCATTTCAGGGAACATGCTTCCCAGCAAAGTCGGAAGTGGAAATGCGCCCAGCAGGCCCAACCCAACACCCAAACCGGTGAGCATCGCGGATTGGCCCACCACCAGACGTAAAACATCGTGCTTCCCCGCCCCCAGCGCCATGCGGATTCCAACTTCGCGCGTTCGCTGCGCGACGTTATATGCGATGACGCCGAAGATTCCGACGCCGGCCAACAGTAAGGCTAGCCCCGCAAAGCTGCCCATCAGCCAGCCCATCAATCGATCGCCCATGCCTGCGTCGTCTACTACCTGGATCATGGTGTGGATCGCGCCCACCGGCTGATCTCGATCAACCGACCAAATGGACTGCCGCAGCAAAGGCGCGAGCGTAGCCGGATCGGCTTTCGATTGCACCACAATGATCATCGTCGTCTGTGGCTTTTGCAAAAACGATTGATAGATTTGTGGCTCAGGATTCGCCTGTCCCCTAAAGTCCGGCACACCGCCCACCACACCCACGATCCCGCTCCAGCCCGCGTTTCCAGGCTGGCCGCCATCGATGAGGATTCGTTGGCCGATGGGATCCTGTTTCGGAAAGAACCGCCGAGCGAAGGTTTCATTGACGACAACCGCCAAGGGAGCATCGTTCGTATCGGAGGCCAGAAGTCCACGGCCTTTGATTAAAGGAATCCCCATCACTTGAAAATATTCAGGCCCAGCCACATAGTGACGCGTCTTCAGCTCCAGATCCTTCGGAATGACGGTCGCCCCCTCCAAACGAAAGCCTATCTGGCCAGCAGAGGCGGTAACAGGAAGAGCGCTGGACACTGATGCCCGATCGACACCGGGAAGGTTGTACGCGCCCAGTACAATCTTTTGAAAAAACGCGGCCAGTTCCTTTGGCTCCGCGTACCGAGCGCCCGAAACTCGAATCTCCGCCGTGAGAACATGTTGGGGATTGAATCGCAGCGGATTCTGCATCTCTACCAATACCGCCAGATCCATCACGCCGGCCCCGGTGAGAAGAATGATGGACAGCGCGATCTCGCCCACCACCAGCGCCCTTCGCAGACGCCGGCGCTCCACTCCACCCGATCCTCCCCGCGCGCCTTCGGCTAATCCCGCACTCAAACCCACCTTGGACGCCTGGATCGCTGGAAGCAAACCGAAGAATATCGCGGCCAGGATGCTAATGAGCGAGCAAAACACGAATACAGGCCAGTCCAACACCATTTCGGAAGCCATCACTTGAACGTAGTCGTTCCAAGTGAGACTGGCACGTAGCAGGGCCGTTCCCCAAATGGCCAGCAAGAATCCTAGACCACCTCCGGCAGCCCCTATCAGTAGACTCTCTACTAACAATTGCCTAACTAACCGCCATCGGCCGGCGCCCACCGCCGCGCGAATCACGAATTCCCGCTGCCGGGCAGAATTGCGGGCGATAAGCAGGTTTGCGATGTTCGTACAAGCGATGAGCAGCACAAAAACAACCGCGCTCATCAACAGCAGCATCGCCGGCCGGACGTTTGCATATTGAATGATGAACTCTTGCATCGACATCACTCGCACAGACCGATTTTTGTTGGTCCCCGGATAGCTCTCTTCCAAACGGCGAGCGACAGTGGCCATTTCCGCCTGTGCCTGCTCTGGCGAAACACCGGGCTTCAATCGCGCCACTACACTCAGGGGCTGGTCCGCCCGGCCGGCAGGGCTCATCTGTTGAGGCGTGAAGAGCAGCGGTGTCCACACGGAAGCGTTAAAGGCGTCCAGACGAAACTTAGCCGGCATGACCCCAATCACTGTGTATCGCTCGCCGTCGATCGGCACAGCTTTGCCGACCATAGCAGGATCCCCGTTGAAGCGGCTTTGCCAAAGTTTGTGGCTGAGCACTACCACGTGCTCGCGTCCGGGCGTGTCCTCGCCTGGCAAGAATGTGCGGCCCAGCACGGCCTGGACATTCACCACTCGAAAGTAGCTGGCGGTTACGCCGAGTGCCGCCACCCGCTGCGGCTCTGTTCCGCCCGATAGCGTGACATCGCGATCCGCCGTGGCCGCTAAATCCTGGAAACTGTGAGCCTGTTCGCGCCAGGCGATATAGTCTGGAACCGAAACGCCGGATAATGACTGCGGGTTCGCCTTGTTGATGCTGGAAACGATCATCACCCGGTCAGGATCCGGAACGGGCGGCTTCCTCAGCAGAATCGCGCTGACCATGCTGAATATCGTGGTGTTGGCCGCCACCCCTAAGGCCAGCGTAACCACTGCGACGATCGTAAAACCCGGGCTTTTTCTCAGCGTCCGCACACTGTACCCAAGATCCTGCAGCGTTGTTTCGAGTATCGGAACGCTCCGCCGGTCGCGATAAACTTCCTTGGCCTGTTCCATCCCGCCTAGCCTGAGAAGCGCCTGCCGGCGAGCCTCCTCGGCCGTCATCCCGGATCGAAGATTGTCCTGGATCTGCAGCGCGAGATGGCCCTCCATCTCATCCGACAGGTCTTGCTCTTTCCCGTTCTTGTGGAACAATCCCACCAACCGCAGCAATCCGCCGCGTACCCGTCTTGGAAGATCGCTCATATTGGATTCCAATACCAGCATGCCACAGGCTCCTATTGGAAAGCAATAGTCACCCCCGGTCAGCGCCGGTTATCATTTGCTGATATCGTATCCCTAGAGGGGGTGCCGGCCATGACGCAAGCAACCAAGGCGACAGTAGATTGGGATCCGAACAAGAAGCAATGGCACGTCCGCCTGCAGATCGGCGAAGAAGTGATCAAACGTCCGCTTCCCAAAGCGGCGCAAGATACCAACGAGGACTCTTTGCGGTCCCAGGCCGTCGAGACAGCCAAGGACGAGGGCTACGCGGTAGACCCCTCTACCGTAGCGATCGTGCGCTGAGTCAATCAAGTGGGGCAGGCGCTTCCGCCCAATGCCACTTAGTTTTCC
>PMOK01000042.1:0-65676 GCA_003162425.1 Bryobacterales bacterium
CGCGGTTCGGTAACGCTCTCTAAACCTGAGACACTCTTACCGAACCGCGAGCGTGAGCGACCGGTAGAACACGCCGTCCTGGCCCACTAGGACGTAACCATTGCGATAGCGGAACGCGGTTTGAATGCCGTTGGTCTCGCCTTTAAGTTTGCCGTTCAGAAACAGCCTGGAGTGCTTGCCATTGTCTTCGCCGATCAGGCTGCCGGTCAAGACGCGCGGATAGGGGAACTCGCCGATTAATTCTTCAATCCAGAGCTGCTTGGGATCGGGAGGCTTGCGAAATCGCGCGACGCGGCCGTTCGGCAGCTCTCCTTGTGCGATTAAGAGATCACCATCGACTAATGCCAGGCGAAGCGTGGCCGCGAGAGGCTGGTCGTTATAAAGCTCGATCGCGAAATCGTGCCATGGCAAATCGAAATCGGCCGGGCTCTTGATCCAGTAGTTACCGCAAATGATATCTGGATAACCGTCGCCATCCACATCGGTCACCAGCAACCCGCCTTGCCGTGAGCGGCTGTAGAACGAGTAGATTTCCTTGTAGTGGAAATCCGGAAATTCGTAAAAGCGGAGCTGCATGCCTCGATGCACCACCAGCACGCCGCGATGGCCGAGCAGCGTAGTGGCCAGGCAATCGTGCATGTCCATGCCATGATCCATTTCTCGCGGCTTCCAATCCGGCGATTTACGATAGACCAGCCGATCGCCTTCCTGGAGAAAAAGGCCGGTACCATTCTGATCGAGACAACCGGAGCTGGCAGGTTTTTCCGGAGTGATGAGCGAACGGCTGGTCAGCTTCGGCAACGTCCACTCGAGCAACCGGTCGCCCCAAGTGTAGAGCGTATCGCCATGAATGGCCGCTCCGGTAATGCTCGCAAAAAGCAGACCAAGGATCATTTGATGGCTAAGATGGCATCCACCGGAGCGCCGGTGCGGCGGCTGTCCACCTTCGAGAAACCGGCGGCGAGCAACAGCGCTTCATACTCTGCCGCCGACCGCTCGCGGCCTTCGGTGACGATCAACATGTTCAGCGATTGCATGTGCCCTGATACGTAATCGGGCTGGAGCAATTTCTCGGCAATCAACAAGCCGCCTGCCTCGGGAAGGGCGGCGTGGATTTTGGCAAGCAGTTTCGTAATCTTTTCCTCGGACCAGTCGTGAAGAATTCTCCCCAGGCTGTACAGGTCAGCGGCGGGCAGCGGATCAACGAAGAAATCGCCGGCGATGGTTCCGGGAAACATATTGGCCACGCGAGGCAAATCGAACACAGCGGTTTCAAGCTGCGGATAGTGCTGGCGCGCCGCTTCGGCTAAATGGCCGGTTCCTCCTCCGAGATCCACCATCCGCCGGAATCGGCTTAAATCGAAGGCCGCGACCACGGCGGGCGAGCTGAGCTGGCCGAAGCCGTGCATGCCCTTCTGAAATTCGCGCATGGCGTCTTCGGTGCGAAAGAAATGCGAAAAGATGGGGCCGTCCCAGCCGAAGGTTTGCGTCCAGCGATGACTGCCTTCGCGAACCGCATCTTCAAGGTGTCCCCACATCGGGTACAGCGCATTATTCGAATAGCGGATGTAGCCGCTGAGCGTGTCCGGGCTGTCGGACCGCAGGAATTTGTCCGCTTCGGGAGTATTCAGGTATGTTTCGCCGTGCTTCTCCAGCAGTCCGAGTGCAACACAGGCGTCCAGCAATCGTGGGAGTTCCTTCGAATCCGCCGGCCGGCGCCCGTCGAAGATCCCTAGCTCGACGGCGGCGAACATGGTCTTAGAACGACGAAACGCGTCGATCAAATCAAGAACGTTGTTGGAGGTGGTCATAGCCGATTGGCGCCAGCTTCTTGCCGCGATAGCGTAGCGCGCCGGGGTTTCCTTCTGTTATGGTACCGATCCGGATTCCTGGGACGCGACACTTCGGATGCGCCGTATATAGCAGTTCGTAATCTTCTCCATCGTGGAGCGCTTGTTCCATGGTTGCGCCTTTGAGCAACGGAACCGAATCGATCTCAGCCGCGACGCCTGAAGCCAGGCAAAGCCGATGCAAATCGAGCGCAAGTCCATCGCTGATGTCCATGCTGGAAGTTGCCTTTCCGATCAGCTTACGGCCGATATCCAAACGAGGAACAATCTCGCTCTTGTGCCGCCAGCCTCCCAACGGGCCGGACACGTAAACGATATCGCCAAGCCGAGCCCCGCTGCGCCGCAAAGCCTTCCCTTTTGCAACCGCTCCGCAAAGCATGACATCGCAGATTAGCTGCTTGGCGTGTGAGATGTCGCCGCCCGCGAGCTGCGTTTTGGTCTGGCGCAGCAGTTTGGTCACTCCGCGATAGAAACCATCGATCCAGCGCTGATCCGTCCAGCCGGCGATCGCGATTGAGACCAGGCAGTACAACGGACGTCCGCCCATCGCGGCGATGTCGCTCAAGCTGCGCGCCACAGCCCGGTGGCCGATTTGCTCAGGCCGTGAATCACGCGTGAAATGCACGCCCTCGATGCTAAAGTCAGTGGTGAACAGTAGGTCCTGATCCCGCGGAGCCTGGATCACCGCGCAATCGTCACCGATGAGCGGCGCATAACGCTGCAGCTTACGGATAATGGCGTCTTCGTTCACAAAGCGGTGGCCGCCACTAGCCCTGAAGGCAGCTCCTCGCCGAAGATTTTGCCGAGATCTTCTTCCACTTCGCCTTCAAGCATCGGGATCAGCGCCTCGGGGATTTTGCGGCGAACCAGATCGATGGTGGCGGGCGCAAGGTCGCGCGTGGAATCGCCCGTGCGGCGTGCAATGGCAACCATAGCGTCCTGCGAGTTGGGAATCTTGGCAAGCGCTTCCACCCAGCGCGTGGCAACGGTTGCTTGAAGCACCTGGTTGATGGGCCCGTAGAATAGCTTTCGCGCTCCGAGCCGGCCTAAACACCACAACCCGGTTTCCCCGAGCTCGCCTTTCTTCATCAGAGCGAGCAGCGTGTCGCCGAGCTGGGTCTTGGTCTGGAGCGGCAGCAATTCCAGACTCGCGCCCGTACGCCACATTTCGCGCAGCAGGCTGTTATTCAATCTGGGCCGCTTTCCCGGGCGCGGCAACAGAGCCGGCGACAAACGCTGAAAGATGTCCACCTGCTGGTTCTTGTTTGACCCACCCGCGATGCGGCCCCAAAAAATCCACCAATCGATCTCGTTCTGCACTTGATTCGGAAACTGGAGACCAGCGGCGTAGATGCGGCGGGCCTGTTCGATGCGGTAATCGTCGGCGGGGAAACCGAAGCCAGGCCGTAGGCAGAAGCCGCACAAATTGAGCCAACGCATCTCGAGCGCGGGCGATTTGCGGCGACCCTCCGCGAGTTCGAGCATACGGTCCGCCAGGCGCCGAATTGCGCTCAGCGGCCACGAATTCCGCCCCAGCGCGAGTGTTTGTTCCAGCTTGCCAGGAAGCTCCTCGGGGGCGAGTGTGCCGGCTTTGAACGCGGCATCGAGCAGCGCTTCCGCCTGAGCTAGCGCGTCCTCACTCACCACGGCGGCAGGTTTGCCGTGCGCAGCTTTGGCGGTCTTGCGCAATTCGAATTGCAAGCGCCAGTGATGGTCACTGATTTTGGAATCGGCCCACACTTCGAGCGTTCCCACCTCAGTGAGATGCGCGCGCAGCTTTACGGGAACCAGACGCTCGCCGGTTTTTCCGAATCGGATTACAGCATTCAACGGCGCGTGCAGGTGCAAGTCGCTGGATGCCGTAATAGTATCTCCGACTTTGTCGTCCACACGCGCGAGCGAACTATACAAGCGGAAGGAGACTGGTTTATTAGCCACCAGATGCAGATCCTGGCTGTCGAGTTCCAGCGTCTGACCTTCTTCGGCTCCGCGCGGCACCAGGCACACGGCATTGCTTTCGCCCACGCCGACGTAGTAGGCGCGCGGAAGCCCGCCACGAACCAGGAGTCCCGCGCCGGTGGCCTTCACATAGGAGTAATAGGCTGCGCCCACCGCGACCGCAAGATCCAGATCGCGATTCTCAAGCACCAGCGGACGCCGGCCATACCAGCGCTCCATAACATCCGCCACGCGTTCGCGGCAGATTTCCGGAATGAAGAATCCGCCGTTGAAGAGAATTGCATCCGGCTTCGCATCGTCGTTGGCACTGAGAAAAGCCGCGAGATGCCGCGTCACTGCTGGATCTGACACATAGGGCAGCCCGAGCTCGCGGAACAAGCTGCGCTTCTCTTCCTGAGGTTTTTCATCGATGGCGCAGAACGGCAAAAAACCTTCGAGCGTAAGTTCAAGCGCTTCCTCGCGCAGAATTTCGGTTTTCAGCGTTCCGCCCACCAGCGACGATCCCGCGCCCAACACTGTGATCTCTACGCTCTTGAGATTCGGATCGGCCAGCAGCTTCTCCTTGGCCGCGGCGCATTGCCGCCTTAGCCCACTGCGCTGGCGGATGGAAAGCTGCGTGCCCAGCTTGGCCTCCACCAGCCAGCCCAGTGTGAGATCCAGATTGTCACCACCCAACAGCAAATGTTTGCCAACCGCGGTACGAGTGAACTCCACGCGGTCGCCATCGCGATGTACGCGAATCAGCGTAAAGTCGCTGGTGCCGCCGCCGACGTCACACACCAGCACGAGTTGGCCATCGAACAGGCTCTTCTGCGATTGCGCCAGGTGGTTCGCGATCCAGGAATAAAACGCCGCCGCGGGCTCTTCCACCAGCGTCAGCTTTTCGATTCCCGCATCGCGGGCTGCCTGCACCGTGAGTTCGCGCGCTTCCTCGTCAAACGAAGCAGGCACGGTGAGCACCAGGTCTTGGCCGGCCAGCGGTTCATTGGGATGCGCCTGGTTCCAGGCATCACGGATATGCGAGATGATGGCGTTCGAAACCTCCACCGGCGAGAGCACCCGGCCGCCTTCCTGCGCGTCCCAGGGCAGAATCTTCGCGGTGCGATCCACGTCGGGATTCGAAAGCCACGATTTCGCCGAGTGGACCGATTTGGTGGGCACCAGTGCGCCTTGCTCGCGCGCATAGGCGCCGACGTAGGTCTGATCGCCCAGGAACAGGAACGATGGCAGCGTACGCCGCGGCTCGATCTGGCCCGGAGCAACGTACTGAGGGATCTCGAGCACCTTGATTTCCGGATAGTCCGGCGAGCCGGAGATTTCGGCTACGTAGGCTAAAGCCGAATTGGTGGTGCCCAGGTCAATGCCAATGTTCATCCCGCTGCTACTCGACTTCTATTTCGGCCGGAGCAATGATGGATGCGCTCGCGAGGGAAACGATCGGTGGCAGGTCGATCTTTTCAGCGCGCCAGCCTTTATGGCGCAGCAGGCCGCCCGGAGCTTTCCCGCTGACCGGGACATTGCCGAGCAATTTCACGGACGAAGGATCGTTGGTGTCGATCTTGGTAAAGCTGCCCTCCACACCGTCGATTACGGGCGCCAGGCGCAGGTATCGATTTAGCGAGTCGCGCGATTGGCCGTGCAGGCTGCGCACCGCGGCACCCACCTGCTCATCTGAGTAAGCCGATATGTCCTCCATCAGAAAGTCGATCAAGCGCGCGTCTCTTTGGAGGATACCCAGGATTTGAACCGCGCCATCCTGCGGACGCGCCTGGGCAGTGGGCTTTGGCGCAACCGGCTGGGGCTTGGTTAGGGTAAATCCCAAGGCTTGTGCGACTTCCACGGGAAGTTTCCCGGTAAAGAGAATTGCGAAAAAACTGCGAAAAGCAAGTGCGATCCTGTTCAAAATGCGCCTCTAAGCACTAGGATACACTGGCGGTGGGCACGGTCGGCCTGAGAGTGGACGTTCGTTTGCAGGAATTTTAACGATGGACCAGGTTTTTCGAGATCGCCAGGACGCGGGAATCCAACTCGCGGCGCGCCTTTTGCGCTACGCCGGCGATCCGAAGGTGTTGGTGCTCGGTCTGCCGCGTGGAGGCGTGCCGGTGGCCTATCAAGTGGCGCGGAGGCTCGATGCTCCCCTGGATGTTTTCGTGGTTCGCAAACTGGGCGTGCCGGGACATCGCGAATTGGCCATGGGCGCTATCGCAACCGGGGGCGTTCGGGTGCTGAACCCCGAGGTGGTTACCGCGCTCCGAATCAACGAGCCTGTGATTGCTGCGGTTGCCACCCAGGAACAGATAGAGCTGGAGCGCCAAGAGCGCGTCTACCGCGGCAACGTCCCCTTCCCCGGCCTGGCTGGACGCATCGTGATCGTGGTGGACGATGGCCTGGCGACGGGATCAACCATGCGGGCGGCCGTCAGAGCATTACGCCAGATGCAGCCCGCACGGATCGTGGTGGCCGCGCCTGTTGCGGCAGCAGAGACTTGCCGGAGCCTTTCCACTGAAGCCGACGAAGTGGTGTGCGTGAGCACGCCCGAACTGTTCCATGCTGTGAGCATGTGGTATCAGGAATTCTCTCAGACAACCGACGAAGAAGTCCGATCGTTGCTGGAAGCTTCGATGCACGTTGCGCCGGCGCGTTAGTTGGAAGAGTGGGGCGGACCCCCTGGTCCGCGGCCGACGCCCACGTCGGCCTGCTGAAAGCTCGATCACTGTTCGAGGGTGCGGGTCCAGGGGGACCCGCGCGGACCAGGGGGTCCGCCCCACAAATCGTCGCAGGCTGCAGATTTTCAGGTCTAGTAGTACAAAAGGAGGAACAGTCCAATGACCAAAGAACGAACGGGTATTGCGATTGAGCATCTGGCCGTCACGATACCAGTGGAATCGCTTCGCTTGGAAGGGGACCTCAGCATCCCGACGGCGTCAGCCGGCGCAGTGCTGTTCGCGCATGGCAGCGGCAGCTCTCGGCGGAGTCCACGGAATCGGTATGTGGCCGACCTACTCAATGAGAGCGGACTGGCCACGCTGCTGATGGACCTGTTGACCGAAGACGAGCAGCAGGTGGATCTGCAGACCGCGCACCTTCGCTTCGATATCCCGCTGCTGGCGAAACGGCTGGTGGCCATTACTCAATGGTTGGCGGAGCATCCTGAGATTGCGAGCTTGAAAATCGGCCATTTCGGCGCAAGCACGGGCGCGGCCGCCGCGTTGGTTGCCGCAGCTCAGCTTCCGCAGATGGTACGCGCTGTGGTGTCGCGTGGCGGGCGGCCGGATCTGGCGGGGCATGCGCTCAGTCACGTGAAAGCGCCAACTTTGTTGATTGTCGGTGGAGCGGATCCGGTGGTGCTGGATTTAAATCAGCAGGCGCTGGGATCGATGCATTGTGAGAAAGCGCTGAAGGTGGTTCCGGGCGCCACGCATCTATTCGAGGAGCCGGGTGCGCTCAAGAAAGTGGCGGAGCTGGCGCGGGATTGGTTTGTGGAAAAGCTGAGCTCCTCCGCCGCTTAGTCCGGCTTCAACCAAATCGCGACTCCCTGCTGGCTCTCGGCCGATCCGATGAATAGCGTGACGGGAACCTCCGGTGGAACCACTGGATTATGGACATCTGGGTTGGCGCTAAACAGCTTGGCAAGATCCGGAGCGTACACGCTGATCTCGTAGACGTTGCCTGGTAAACCTGGGACCTGTTTCATCACAGCGGCAATACCGCTGACGTAGAATTCATCTATGAAAACGGCTACCGTCTGATTTGTGACAACATACGGCCCGACATTCGAGACCTGACCGACGCCCGTGGCGAAGATCGTGATAGGCGTACCTGGCACGGCGGGATTCGATTGCGAGTTCCGCGTGCCGTCAGCGTTCAAAATGTAGCCTTGGCCGAAACCGCTGTTGTCGACGGAATAAATTCCAGGTGACGCTGCGGCCGCAGGCATGTTGACCGGATTCGAACTGACACCGCCATTTGAAGCGATTAACTGTATGCTGCCGGATGTCGGCGCGTCAGTTGGTATGACGGCCACGATACGGTCCGTGTTGGCGAATACAATCGGTAAGGGGTTCCCGTCCAGCATCAACTTGGCATCCGGTCCAAAGCCCGAGCCGATAATCTCGATGGCTTCTCCCGGGGACAAAGGCACGCCCAGGCGGCTGGCATAATTCACGATTGAATCCACACGCACCGACGGAGCCGGGGGAAGCGCGATCTTGTTCACGATTACAGTAGACGGGACTGCGAAGGTATATCCCGGATCGAGGAGGAAGAAGCCGCTATCAGAGGATTGGGTTGCTCCCGCTACCAGCAAATTCCCGTTTCCATCAGGAACCGCGCCCTGAACGACGAAGGGCGTGCTTCCCAAGTAGGTGGAAAACAACAAGCTGGTCAAACTGGAATCTAGTCCACTGACAAATCCGGAGCGGGCCGAGAAAGACCCCTGGAATGGCGCGCGCAGCGGGAAAGCCTTGGAATCAGTATAGCCGCTGACGATGACATTGCCGGAAGCATCGAGCGCCACACTCTCGCCGATATCCACTCCTTCGCCCCCGAGGAGAGTCGCGGCTAGGATTTTGGAAAGCGTGCTGTCGAACTTCACGACGAACGCATCAGCACCGCCCCCAGCACCGGGGCCGTCGGGAAGGTTTGGAATAGCAGGCTGCGGAACGGACTGAAACGCTCCCGGAGTTGCGACGAAACCGCCGACCGTACTGCCGGTCGCGTACAGATTGCCATCCTTACCCAGCGCAATCGAATTGATTGCGACTTGTTCGCTGGTATTGGATCCGAGCAGAGCGCTGCCCGTGGCGTTCATCAGATAAACACCGCTCGCGCTAGGGATGGGGCTGTTGAATCCGTTATAGCCGAAATAAATGTTGCCGTTGGGAGCTAATGCTATCGCGTTTACAGCCTGAATCAACTGCTGTTGCTGATTTTGGAAGATGTAAGTAGAGAACAGGAGCGACGAGCCTTGCGCGTTGAACTTCGTTAGAAACGCCGAGGCACTCACGAAACAAGGACCGATGTTTCCCGGCTCGCAACCCGTCGGCGTGAATTTAGTTTCGTAAGCGCCTGGAGTAACTGGCAGGTCGCCCGATGTTTGCCCTCCAATGTAGGGATTTCCCGCGGCATCCACGGCGATCGCGTAGGGCGCGGAATTGCCATCCGCGAAGTAGGTGGACCACGCCAGCGATCCGTTAGGATTCAATTTGAAGACAAAACTGGCTCCCCTGGTTGCGTACGCGGCCTTGGTGACTGGAAAATCGGTGGAGTTCGTCGAGCCGGTAACGTAGACGCTGCCGTCGTTTCCAAGCGCCATACCTGCCGCATTGTCAGAGCCGGCGCCACCAAAGTACGTTGAGTAGACGATGTTCCCGTCAGTGTCGAGTTTTGTAACGAATACGTCGGTAGTAGGCGGTGCGACGACAAAGAGGTAAGTTCCCGCGAATTCCAGTTGCGCAGATGCGTTCGCGGGTGCGATGGACTTGTAGGTTGTAAACTCGTCCGTGCTGGCCACGATTCCAAGTCCAGTCACATTCGCATACGTCACCGCCTGGTTCGGATCGGACGCGATTTGCGTAGTTGTCGCCGTGATTTTCTGTGTCCAGGTTTGGCCTGAATCCGTGCTCTGATAGAGGCCGGTATAGGACCCGCCGTACAATACGCCTGGATGAAATGGATCTGCGGCGATCACGGTTGGTTGGGAATTGTCCGGCAGAGCAGCCAGCGAGGTCCAGCTCTGGCCGTCATCCGTGCTCTTCGAAAACGAACCCAGCGCGGGCGCATAAATGGTTCCCTTGGCAAACGGGTCGGCAACAGGCGTCCCTTCTAATCCTCCCGGAAGCGATGACACGCTCCAGCTCTTACCGGCATCGGTGCTTCGCATCAGATTGTAGGGGATCACCGAGACAAATAAGATGTCGGCGGATTTTGGGTCCACCCAAATTCCGTAAGCGTCCATCATTTGGACGCTATTTTCGGTAAAGGTTGGGATGCCGTTATTGATCCCGGTCCAAGTGGCCCCGCCGTCCGTACTCTTGAGCACGCCCAGGGGTTGAGTGGCGGCGTAGAGGATTTTGCTGTTGGTGGGATCTACTGCCACGGAATTGAGATTAGAAACTGAAGGGAATCCCGGCAAGGCGTTCCATGTGTTTCCCCCATCCGTGCTGCGCTGCAGCCCTGCGTTCGAAGCGGCATATAGAGTCTGAGGATTACTGGGATCCACCGTTAAGCTTGTTGTGGTGGTTAATACGGGCGAATAGAGTTTCTGTGACACGCTGGTGGTGGTATTGATCCGGGTGAGAGGTGACCCACCGGCGTTAGGCTGGGCGGCCGCCGCAGTCGGCAAATCCAAGGAAGTGGTGCTGCCGGCGATATAGAAGTTCCCGTGCCCATCGCTCGCGACGGCAGCGACGGCGCTCGTGCCTGATCCGCTTACCGTCTTGAACCACTGCAACGCAGGGGCGCTGAATGAGTCCGCTCCAAGACAAGCTTGAGAAAAGATCAGGATTGACGAAAGAACAAACCGCCTGGTCATAGGAAAATAGTGCTCCTGTCGCGACGCGGGGTTGTTTCTAATTATATCGAGCCGCCACCGGTCGCTTAAGGCGGCGGAAAGGCACCGTCTCCCTCACGGTCGCGGTTCGGTAACACTTTTAGCCGTCGTGCGGACTGCGAACGATGGTAGATTCCTTCAATTTGTCCAGTTCGCGGCGGGCGATGGCGGCCCACGAGCTGCTCGGATCCAGCTTCAAATACAGTTTCCAGTGACGTACGGCTTTCAAGGGCTGGCCGATGGATTGGTAAAGAAGCGCGACATTGTAATGCGCATCCGCATAGCTTGGATGAATCTGCAGCGCGGCCAGGTAGTGGGACAATGCCTCGTTTCGATTGCCCCTCTCATCGAAAAGATTGCCCAGGTTGAAATGCGCCAGCGCGTATTCGGGATCCACTTCCAACGCTTTGCGATAGTTACGCTCGGCCTCCCGCCAATCCCGTGCGTTGAAATACACGGTGCCTAGATTGACCAGCGCTCCCGCCGATGTTCGATCTATCTCAGCTGCTTTTTGATAAGCCTCAATAATCTGCTTCATCGGAGCGCCGGTCTGCTCCAGCTCCAGTCCCTTTTCGAACCAATGCTCCGCCTCGCGCCGCGTCTTATGCTTCTCGCCGGCGCCGACCTCCTTGCTGGACTTGTGCGGAAAGGACAATAGCTTCTTGATCTCGGCCGCGTCGAAATCCAGCAGCAGTTGACCCGAGATCGGTTCCATTCGCTGTCCTTCGAATAGAACCTGGATTTTCTTGCCGTGGGAATAAATCTTGAGCTCGGTGAGCGGATTGACGTCGCTCAACCGCTTCCGGAGCGCCTCCAGAGCTTTGCGGATTTGAGCTGGAGGTATCTTGCTCTCGCGCAGTTCCACCAAAGTGCGTAGCGCAAGCAGGTCCGAAAACGTGAAGGAACCGCTGGATGAAACGAACTTCTGCTTCTCCCAACTGCGCAGTAGGCTGGCCGATATGTCCAGCAACCGGCGCACTTCTTCGCGCGAGTAGGCCTGCTTAGTTGCTGTAGCGGGCACGGACAAAGTTTAGCAGTGGCTGGTGGCTGGTGGCTAGTGGCTGGTGTGCGGGAAAATCGCTAGATGATGGTTTCGTTCACTCCAGAGCAGGCGGACAATCACATCGAACAGCTCGTGGTTTTATTGATTGACGCGGTAGATAGCGGGGCGTCGATTGGTTTCATGCCGCCGCTCGCGGAAAGCGAGGCGCGGATTTATTGGAAGGGCGTCGTTGCGGCTATGCGGAGTGGAACCCGGGTTCTGCTGGTGGCTCTCGATGGGGACCTGATTCAGGGCTCGGTGCAGATTGATTTCGAAATTCGAGCGAACGGAAACCATCGCGCGGAAGCAATGAAACTGTTCGTGCATCGGCGCGCGCGGCGGCGTGGATTGGCCAGGATCTTGATGGTGGAGCTGGAATCCACTGCGCGCAGACTGGGGCGGACACTGCTTGTCATGGACACGCGCTTGGGTGGCGAGGCGGAGAAGATGTGCGAATCTCTGGGCTACGTGCGGTACGGCGAAGTGCCAGGTTATGCCCGCAGTGGAGATGGCCGGTTGCACACTACCGTGTTTTTTTACCGCCAATTGGAGTGAGGCAGAGGGCTATTCGAAAAGTACGGAGAGCGGCAGGCTGATGGCGGGAATTTTTGTTTCTAGGACTCCCGAAGTGGCTTCCACCATTCCGGCTCGCGTCACGACATACGCCCTTTTGTTAGCTGGATTGATGATCCAGATATACGGCACGCCAAAGCGCAAATAATCGTCGATCTTGTCCTGCATGTATACCATGGTGTCGTCTTTGGAGAGAACTTCAATGCAAATGAAAGGTGGCGAAGTGACAATTGGCTCATCGGATATCCGAAGAAACGTAACGTCTGGAATTCTGTAGCGTGTTGGGCTAACCTGCTCGAGTAGGACCTCCATACCATGATCCTCGGCTATGGCCGTGAGATGGAAGATGAGTTCGCCTTGCATTCTGCTGTGCGGTTTTTCGCCCAAGTTCCTCTCCACTATTTGCCCGTCCACGTACTCGCAGTCGGGATCGTAGTTGGTTCTCAAATACTCCTCAACAGGGACGATTCGGTAATCCAAATGTTGACTGGACAAGTTCTAGAGCTTCCTCCTTCGTGTGAATCTTCGACTCGAGCTGCGCGTCTTCCACAGCCTCCAGCATGCGTGCAAAAGCAGGGCCAGGACGGTAGCCGGCTTCCTTCAGATCGTCTCCCGAAAGCAGCCGTGGCGGACGCAACACGTCCGGCGGCGATTCCTCGAACTTTGATTTCACAAACTCGTAATTCTCCAGATGGCCGTGGCTCGATGTGCAATCCAGGCGATGCAGCTCCAGGTGCTCCTCGAACCGGTCCATCCGCAACATGCGTTTGAGCTTGCTGTCGCGCATTTCGGTGACGTGCTTGAATCGCATGTGATTTGCAATCAGCGCGATCACTTGATCGATGTCCGCATTCGAAAACCGCAGGCGCGTGAGGATATCGCGCGCGATGCGCTCACCCAGCTCCACATGGCCATCGAAGCGGATGCGATCGGCCACGCGAAAAGTGCCGGGCTTACCAACATCGTGCAGCAATACGCCCAGCGCCAGCGTCGCCGTTGGCTCGCGTAGACCTTCCAGCATTATTAGCGTGTGCGTCCATACGTCCCCTTCGGGATGAAATTCGGGCGGCTGCTCCACGCCCTTCATGGCTGCTACTTCAGGAAGAATGTCGACGAGCAATCCGGATGCGTCCAACAATTCAAAACCACGGCGGGGCGCGCCTTCGGTGAGAATCCGCACAATTTCGTCGCGAATGCGCTCCGGGGAAACGCGCGTGATCCGCTGATGCAGCTTTTGGATGGCGGCTAGCGTGCCGGGTTCTATCTCGAAGCCGAATCGAGCGGCGAACCGGACAGCGCGCAGCATGCGGAGGTGGTCTTCCTCGAAGCGCTGCTCAGGGTCGCCGATGGCCCGGATGATCTTAGCGCGAAGGTCTGCGAGGCCGCCGACGTAGTCGACGACCTCGGAAGTCGAGGAATCCAAGGAAGTCAAGGAAGACGTATCCAGCAGTAATGCGTTGATGGTGAAATCGCGCCGCAGGACGTCCTGCTTTGGATCGCTTTCGAAGGTGACATCTGAGGGATGCCGGCCATCCTGATACGAATGATCGCTGCGGAAAGTTGCTACCTCGACGCCATCCACCAGCACCACGCCGAATTGTGCGCCCACTAATTGGGCCTGCGGAAACATCTCAAGCAACTGATCGGGCCGCGCATCCGTCGAAATGTCATAGTCCTTCGGTTCGCGCCCCAAAAGCAGGTCGCGTACGCAGCCGCCCACCAGCCAGGCCTGATAGCCGTGCTCGCGAAGCCGCGCTGCAATTCGGATGGCCGTGCTCGGACCCATGTGATCATCGTAGGATAGAAACGTGGCCCACGTAGACTGGAGCATGGGAATTAGTCCCCTCGATGGCATCGGACGTTAGCAAACCCACCACGACCCAAGCCAAAGTCGTGGTGGCCACCACCGTAGCGTTGTCCTTCATCAGCTTCTGGCGCGGCGCATCCATCGTTCTTTCCGACCTCGCGTCTTCCGCTTTTTACGCCGGCGGCATTGCGGTCACCGCGGTTGGCCCCGCGGCGCCGTGGTTCGTGCTGGCGGTGATGCTGTTCAGCTTCGCGGTGCGATCCGTGTACATGGAAAGCTGCAGCATGTTCGTGCGCGGCGGCGTGTACATCGTGGTGAAAGACAGCATGGGACCTTTCATCGCGCGCCTGTCGGTCTCGTCCCTCATATTCGATTACATTCTCACCGGACCCATCAGCGTGGTCAGCGCCGGGGCCTATCTGGGACACCTGCTGGACGAAATCGCAAAGATGCTCGGGCAGTCGTTCCCGTTCAACGTGAACTACTTTGCCGCATTTTTCGCTGCGCTGGTGACGCTCTACTTCTGGTGGCAGAACATCAAAGGGATTCACGAATCCAGTGGCAAGGCGCTACGCATCATGCAGATCACCACCATCATGGTAGTGGCTCTGCTGATCTGGTGTCCGCTAACCATTTTGTTGCGAGGACACGTGCACTTTCCTCCGGCGCCGCTGCCACGTAATTTGCGATTCGGTCCCACCGCGCTCGGATGGTTCAAAGGCACTATCTGGCCGACGATTCCGATTGTCGCGTTGATCATCGGCTTTGGTCATTCGCTGCTCTCCATGAGCGGATTCGAGACGCTCGCGCAAGTCTATCGCGAGATCGCCTATCCCAAATTGAAAAATCTGCGAATCACCGCGAACATCGTTTGCTGGTACGCAGTGGTGTGCACCGGAGTGATCACGGTATTCGCCGGCATGATCATCAGCCCCGAGGATATTCGCAATCTGTACGCCGACAATCTCCTCGGTGGACTTGCGATGCGGCTAGCCGGCCCGGAGCTATTGAAGCTGGTGTTTCACATCTTCGTAGTGATCGTGGGCGTGCTGATTCTTTCCGGCGCCGTAAACACATCGATTATCGGCGCCAACGGAGTCCTAAACCGCGTGGCCGAAGATGGCGTATTGCTGGATTGGTTCCGCAAGCCCCACAAACGCTTTGGAACCACACACCGCATGGTTAACACCATCACGCTTCTCCAACTCGCCACCATCATCGTGAGCCGTGGCGACGTTTACCTGCTGGGCGAAGCGTATGCGTTTGGCGTGGTGTGGAGCTTTTTCTTGAAGTCGCTGGGTGTGCTGGTGTTGCGCTATCAACGTCACGACCAGGAGTACAAATTCCCTTTCAACATCCGGCTCGGCAGAGTGGAAATTCCCATTGGCCTCGGAGTCACTACATTGATCCTGGGCTTCGTTGCCGTTGCGAATTTGTTTTCGAAGGAGTACGCGACGAAGTACGGTGTAGGATTCACGCTGGTTGTGTTCATGGTCTTCACCATTTCGGAGCGCATCAATTCCAGGAAGCGCGCTCTTCAACATCTGGAGAAAAAGCCGCTCGAGGAATTCAATCTGGAACACCAACCCCAGGCCACCTCGACGCTGCACGCCCGGCCCGGCTGCATTCTAGTGGCGGTCCGCGATTACCATAACATGGAGCATCTCCGTACCGTTCTGCAAAAGACGAATCTGCGGCGGCACGATATCGTGGTGATGACCGTTCGAACCATCACAACCGGCGCGGGCGAATATGATCTCTCGGACGATCAGATTTTCAGCGACTACGAGCGGGAGTTATTCACCCACGTTGTGGAGATAGCTGAAAAGGAAGGAAAGCCGGTGGAACTTCTGGAAGTTCCAGCAGTGAATCCCTTCGACGCGATGGTGCAATCGGCCGCCAAGCTCAAGGTTTCGCGATTGGTAACCGGCGTTTCGGCACGCATGACGTCCGAGGAATTGGCGCATCGCATTGGCCTGGCCTGGGAAAGTTTGCCGGAGCCCCGCCACGCGTTTTCGCTCGAAGTGATCAGCCCGGATCGGCCATCCATGTATGTCAACCTTGGCCCCCATCCGCCGCGTCTCTGGCCGGAAGATGTCGATCGCTTGCATGAGCTGTGGCGGCGGATGAGCGAAGCCGAAGGAGTCGGTTCGAAACTCCACCATCGCGATATCGTCGGTGTCGCGCTACGCCGGCTGGAGAGGGATTTGACGTCGGAAGAACGGGACCAAGTGTTGAAAGATTTGAGCGACGAGTTGCGGAGAAGTTAGAAAACGTTTCTCGTTTCTCGTTTCTGGTTTCTATTTTGCTTCCCTCAGCCTACGGCCACAGCTACAACCCGCAAACGGCGATAGTCCAATATCCAAACGCCGTCCCGAAAAAGCTCCTGGCGCAGATGCGCCGCCAGTTCCCGGACCTTCTCCTTGGCGCCATTGGCATCGAGATCACGAAAATAGGTGCCGCAGAACATCTCAATCCAGTCTTCCATGCCGCGCTCGCCTTCGATCGGCGTCGGGCGGTCGAAGAGGCTGGCCTGGCGTACTTCTAAACCGTGCTGCTCCAGCAAGGATGCGTATTCACCGATGCCCGGGAACCACCATGGACAGCGCTCCTCGGCTGTCGCGCCCAAAACCGTTTCGAGCGCAGCCAGTATCAACCGAATGTTGCCCTTGCCGCCGAATTCCGCGATGAAGCGTCCGCCCGGCCGAAGCGCCGCGGCTATGGATTGCACCGCCGCTTCGGCATTCTTGACCCAATGCAGCGCGGCGTTCGAGAACACGGCGTCAAATGATTCCTCGAAACGGAAGCTGGCAGCGTCAGCCAAAACGAATTTGAGATTCGGATAATTCTGGCGCGCCTGGCCCAGCATCTCAGGAGAACCATCCAGGCCTACCACCTGCGCGCCGCTCGCGGCTATCTCAGCGGTCAATTGTCCCGTGCCGCAGCCGAGATCCAGAATCCGTTCACCGGAGCGCGGCTGAAGCAGCTCCACGAGGCTGCCTCCGAACTGCCAAACGTAGGAATGCCTGCCTTCGTATTGCTCTGCGTTCCAGGCGCTCAAGCTTTTTTGCCGCGCGCTTTCGCCTTCTTGGGTTTCTCGGACGCTTCCGGCTCGGCCTCCGTTATCACCTCGGGAACAGCGGCGGCGGGAACAGCGGAGGCCAGAACTTGCTTAAACAGTTCGGCCTTCTTGAGGTCCTTCTTGGAGGGCGGTGCCTCCCCGTTGCGAAAGTCGTGATCGTGGTAGCAGGTTCGGCAGCGGACCTTGGCTGGCTTCGCAGTCACGATGGAAACGATGGAATGGTTGGTAATCCGGCGACACTTAATACAGTGATCGTCGATTACATCCCCTAAGCGAAACTCCGACATAGATAATGACGAATCTCGCACGAGTATATCAGAACTGGAACAGCCAAAAGCGGATTGCTGGTGTGTCAGATCAACAGCCTTGCAGCACCGCGCGCCGAAAATTGTAGCGCACGCACCTTGCGTGCCGTGTTCGCACTCTTGCGAACACAAGTGTGCCGTGGAGATGCAGGCGTTCACACGAATGTGAACGCGGCACGCACGAGTGCGTGCGCTACATCAATTCGCTATTCGACCGCCAGGATCGCGGGCGGACTGGATACTCCGCCGATCGTAATCACAATGGGAACCGTCGGCGGAGGAGAAAAGAGGTTCGGTATCCGCACGTTGATCTGGAAAACGCCGGATACCGACCCCGGCGCGGAACCGGCGTAAGTAACAACTGCATCGACGTAATTTATCTGCACTGAGACGGGCAGCAGCGTAAATTGAGCCAGCGGACTTGTTGGCCAAATACCGCCATCCACGCCGGGCGGACTCATTGCTCCTCCTCCCGTGCCGTAGAACGTCACCACGCTTCCCCGTTTTGCTGGATTGGTTGGCGAGTTGGGCGTGCCGTCCGCGTTTGTTATCGCGGCTAGCTGTGTAGTAGGATTCGCCAGGAAAATCCCGGGGACGGTCTGATTCAATAAGACGGAACCGTTGATGGAAACGCCGTTATACGTTACTTCAACGGATGTACCGGGATTGGGCGAGCCGCTGCCGGTTTCCCACGGAACCATCGCGTTGATCTGCTCGGACTGCACGTAGAGCAACGCGGCCGGTTGATTGCCGAACAATACTTGCACGCCCGCAAGTTCGGTGGGGAATCCGTTAGCGCCTACCTGCGCGTTGACTCCCGACTGCGGACCGATGCCTTTGCCGCGCAATGTGACAATCTCCCCGGGCGAAATGGGGCCTTCAGCAAAGCTAGCAGCGTTCTGAATCGTGTAGGCGAGACAGGGAATGCTCGGATGGTTTGGATCGTTGATAAGGATATTGGCCACAAATGCCGGGTTGGAAGCATCGACGACGCCGGGAAAGTCGGATGAAGTAGTGACGCCTGCAAGATCGATAGATCCGCCACCCAGCGCGACCACCGCGGACGCGCTATCCGCACCCGACCCTCCCAGATAAGTCGCTCCGATGACCGTTCCATCCGGGGCGAATTCCGCAGCGAAGATGTCGCTCGCCCCTCCGTGGCTACACGCCTGATACGCGCCCGCCGTGGTTGGAAATCCATACGAGGCTCCGCCCACCACATAAGCATTTCCGGCGCTGTCAATGTCCAGGGACGAAGCGCCATTGATGTAGGTGGAATAAACCAATGCAGAACCGCCCGCATTCAGCTTCGACAGAACGTCCAGGGTGCCGCCGCCGGTCGATGCCCACGGCGCGGACGGCCCGGTTGGCTGGAAAGCACCTGGGGTAACCGGGAAATCGCTCGCGATGGTCGTGCCAAGTACGATAGCGTTCCCTTGCGAGTCCACCTTGATTGCCATGCCCCCGGCTTCTGAACTCCCGGTTGAGCCAAGGAAGGTGGAGTAGACCAGGCTAGCTCCAGAAGGCGCGATCTTGGAAACGAAAATCCCGATCGGCGCCGGCAGTTTCGTTTGAAAGGCTCCGGGCGTCGTGGGAAAATCCGGCGACGCGGCAAAGCCGGTTACGTAGGCGTTTCCAGAGGCATCGACAGCGATGTTAGATACTGAGTCTCCGATGTTTGGCGTGCCGCTTCCACCAAGATAGGTCCCGTAAACCAGGGCCGTGCCGGCCGCGTTAAGTTTCGCGACAACACCGGTGGATCCTGGGTTCGCGCTCGAGGTCTGAAGAGCGCCGGGAGTAACCGGAAAAGGAGCGCCCATAACATTGGTGTTGCCCACAAAATAGGCGCTTCCTTGCCCATCTATTGCAATTCCATCTACTGCCACCGGGATGTATGTGGAGTACACGAGCTTACTCCCCGCCGGATTGAGCTTGGTAATGAAACCACTCCCGTTTGGGTTGCGGAACGCGGCGTCGGGTGTCGTCGGGAAATTGTTCTGGGTTGTGCCGGCAAAAGTTGTGCCGCCTATATAAACACTACCCGACGAATCTGCGGCGATGGAGCTTCCGCTGTCAAAGCCGTCTCCGCCCAAATAGGTGGCGTAAACAATTTGCCCCATCGCGTCAAGCTTAATGACGAACGCATCTGGGCACGGAAAGTCACTCGGTCCTCCGGGGCCGATGCTAAAAGCCACGCAAGTCCCGCCGCCATAAGCCGGCTGTACTGCTCCCACTGTGGTCGGAAGAATCGACGACGATGTCTGACCAGTGATATACAAGTTCCCCTCTGGATCGCCCGCCATCGCGTCGACGAGAATGAGGTTTTGATCAAGTGCGAATATTACGGGATCAATGACAATCGGGTGCTTTCGATCATAACGGCCGAGCGAAAAACGAATCTCGCCATCCGCAGCCAGGCGATAGCCGCCGGCGATGAAAACGCGCTGCCCGTTGCGTTCCTGATAAACCTTCGGCTTCCGCTGGCGCAACTCGCCGGATAGAGTCTCAATTACAAGTTCACCGTTCGCGTCGAGACTCACCCGCTTGGCATCCCTCCACCGCAGACGGATCTTCGCCGGATCAGCGCCGGGCGACACTTCGAAGTCGAACTCCAGCCCCCTCTGATCGCCGTAGAACACGCAATCGATGCCCGGATAAAGGCGGGAATAACGAACGCGCCGGTAAGTTGGAATGTCCGTCTGGCTCGCTGTGCCGTGAAAATAATTGTGCCGTTCGGCCAACGGATCCAGCGCGACGGCCTGCGGTTCGGAGTTCGCGCCGGAAAAACGCAACGAAGCGCCCATTACTGTCATGCCGGAACCGCTCAACAGATAATCGCGGGAGTTCCCGCGCGCTACAAATCGAACCGGCGGGGCAGCCTGTCCGCGATTCGGCTCGAAGGCGAGCGGATGGTTCCCGAGACCGGCCGGAATGGAATTGCCGGCGGCATGCGCGAACAAGGCGATTAGAAAAGGAGCGTAACGGGGAAGCATCATCCCTCCTGAGAGGTCGAAAAAGGGCGCGGATGAAAGGAGTCTATCACATCCCCCGTAGCGCGAGCCTCCGGCTTGCCTGGACAAGCCGGAGGCTTGTCCTACATGGTCAATGGATTTATGTATTCTAACTATGTACTCCATGGGCGCAACTCCACGAACCTTGCTCGTTGTCGACGACGATCCGTCCATTCACGAACTGATCGGCGCGATGCTCGCGGGCAAAGGCTGGGAACTGGACCGCGCAAATAGCGGCGAGGAAGCTCTTGCGCGCCTCGATGCCCACGCCTACGATCTGGTGCTGTCCGACATCTTGATGCCCGGCATGGATGGGCTCACTTTGCTCGGCCACATGCGGAATCGCGACCCTAATGCACGCATCCTTGTAATGACCGTCAAGAACACGTCCAGCCACATCCTGGAATCTCTGCGGCACCAGGCTACCGCTTACATCGCCAAACCCTTCGATCGCGACCTTTTGCTCGGAACGCTGGAGAACGCGCTATCCACCACCGTCCACCAGGACGACATCAAGGTAATTTCCGACAAACCCAATTGGATATCGCTCGAAATCCGCTGCAAGCTGACCACCGCCGAACGCCTCACCCAGTTCATGCGCGAGCTGCCCAGCGACTTAAAGCCGGAAGAGCGCGAGCAGATCGCAATCGCCTTCCGGGAATTGCTAATGAACGCTATCGAGCACGGCGGCCGCCTGGACCCGGAGAAGATCGTCGATCTGAGCTACATCCGAACCGCCCGCTGCATCGTTTACTATATCCGCGACCCCGGCGAAGGCTTCTCGATGGATAACCTGGCCCACGCCGCCGTTGCCAACACTCCCGATGATCCCTTGCACCATGTCGAGCTGCGCGAGCAAACTGGAACCCGGCCGGGCGGATTCGGTTTGCTCCTGACACAGAGCTTCGCTGACGAGCTGATCTACAGCGCGAAGGGAAACGAAGTGATCCTCATAAAGTATCTTTAGCGACAAGAGAACAGGCAGGAACCATATGAACCCAAGCTCCTCACATGACGGCGTAGAAGCGAACCAGAATATTTCTCCGGAAATGACACATCCAAGTTATCGCGACCAGCCGCCGGAGTCGCACACCGAGCCGCCTTCGCACGATAGCGGGACGGGCAACATCGACAAGATCCGTGACATCATTTTCGGAACCCACATGCGGGATTACGAGCAGCGCTTTGCACGGCTCGAAGAAACGCTGAAAAAAGAATCTCTGGATATTCGCGAGACAACCCGGCGCCATCTGGAAGCGCTGGAGGCTTTTGTCCATAAAGAGCTGACGGCGTTGGAAGGCCGGCTCAACATCGAACGCGATGAACGGGCGGAGAGCCAAGGCCGGCTATCGGCCGACCTCGCGACGCACTCTTCATCCCTCTTCAAGAAGATTGGCGAGGTGGAGAACCAGGAAGCTCAAGCTAAGCGCGAGATCCGCAATGATCTGCTCCAGCAATCCAAGGAACTGACTGAAGCCATCCGCGCCAAGGGTGAGGAACTGGTGGCCCTGCTGGAGCGCCGTTCTCAGGAGCTTCAACACCAGAAGACCGATCGCGCCGCGTTGGCCAGCCTTTTCTCCGAGGTGTCGCTGCGGCTGACCGATCAGTTCAAGGTGACGGGCGCGGACTAGTTCCCTTCCTCGGATCATGCCCACCGACGGTGCAGCCAAGCGCCCAGCCGCGGACGATCAGCCGCTGGCGGAGCTGCGCGCGATCCTGCTGGGGCCGGACCGCGCAGCTTGGGAGAGCATGCGCCAGCGCCTGGACAATCCCTCGCGGCGCGCCGAAGACGTTGCCAGCGTATTGGCGGAGGCCGTCCGCCTGCGCTCCGATGCCAAGCTCCGACGCGCGCTGCAGCCACTTCTCGAGGAAGCTCTCCAGCTCTCCGTGCAATCCAATCCACGCATGCTGGCCGACGCGCTATTTCCGATTTTCGGCAAAGCCATTCGCAAAGCTATCACTGCCGAACTGGATGGAATGCTGCAATCGCTCAGCCATACGCTGGAGCAGAGATTTTCATGGCGCAGCTTGCGATGGCGATGGGAGTCCATCCGGACCGGGAAGCCGTACGCCGAGATTGTTCTCCTGCGCAGCCTGCTGTACCGCGTGGAACAGGTGTTCCTGATTCATCGCAAGACTGGCTTGCTGCTGCAGCATGCAGCGACGGACGCCGCTGAAACAAAGGATCCGGAAATGGTTTCCGGAATGCTGACCGCAATCCAGGATTTCGTTCGGGATTCCGTTAGCGTAGCCGAGGGGGAAAATCTGGAAACGGTTCGCATGGGAGACATCGGAATGGTGCTCACCTACGGCCCGGACGCGATCCTATCCGGTTTTGTGCGCGGCGTTGCGCCCCGCAATTTGAGCCGCGTATTTCAGGACACTCTGGACACCATCGAACGGGAGAAGGCCGAGGCGCTCCATTCGTTCACGGGCGAAACGTCTGAGTTTGACAGTTGCCGTCCGCGATTGGAAGCATGTCTGGCCGGCCAAGGAAAACCCGGCGAGCGGAAGGCCACATCCCGGATGGCCGGCGCGCTTCTCTTCGGATTACCGGCGCTCGTAATCATCGCGCTGGCCGGCTGGTGGATTTATTCGGCGGCGGTGGAGCGCCGGTGGTCGAACTTCGCTCATCGCTTGAGTAGCGAGCCAGGCATCGTGCTGACCAGTTTCGAAAAGCGAGGCGGAACGCATTATCTTGCCGGACTGCGTGATCCTTTGGCGGCCGATCCCGCGGCGCTGCTCTATGCCGAGGGCCTGCCCTCTGACAAGGTCACGTTCCATTTTGAGGAATACCATTCGCTGCAGCCCAGCTTCGCGGCTCAACGCCGGCTAGTGGAGCTGAAGGAAGAGCTCCAGAGACGCGCGTTCCGCTTTCCGACTGGCAGTTCGGCAATCCCTCCCGAACAGCGATTCCTGCTGGACGACGTTGCGGCCCAAATCCTTTCGCTCATCAAGGCAGCTTCGGCGCTCGGCCGGACCATCCAGATAGAAGTTCGCGGCAATCACGACCCCGCCGGAACGGAGCAGCTCAACTCCATGCTGGCGCGTTCGCGCGCGCAGAACGTCGAGGCTGCGCTGATTTCACTCGGTGTGCCCGCCGCCCGCTTGGCCGCGGTTCCAGAGGATAAAGAACGGGAGACGTGCGCGGCCGTCAAGGAAGAAGAGCGCCTGTTTTGCCGCAGCGCGTCGTTTCGAGTCATCGGCGTCCCGTGACGCGAACTCTCCTTACAGAGCTCGCGACCGTGAGGGAGTTGCCATGGGCCTGCTGGCCGACCAAAGGTGATGAAGACGCCCGTGGCGCACGCACTCCTCGGTGCCGCGTTCACACTCGTGTGAACGCCTTGGGCTCGGTCGCTACGGGTGTTCGCAAGAGTGCGAACACGGCACGCAGGAGTGCGTGCGCCACGGGTATCTTCAACGGAGTCGGTGCACGATGTTGAAGAAGAAAATCTGCATGGTGGGCCAGTTCGGCGTCGGAAAAACCAGCCTGGTTCGCCGTTTCGTGGACAGCATTTTCGATGAGCGCTACCTCACTACGATCGGCGTCAAGATCGACCGCAAGGACGTCAGCGTCGATGGCAAATCTCTCACGCTGATGCTTTGGGATCTGGCTGGCGAGGACGATCTCGCGCAACTCAACGTGTCCCATCTACGCGGGGCGTCCGGTTATATTCTGGTAGCCGACGGCTGCCGCGCCTCCACGCTCGAAAAAGCGGCCGAGCTGCAACAACGGATCACACAAACGCTGGGTCCGATACCATTCGTTCTGGTTGTGAATAAGGCTGATCTACGTGACCAGTGGGAAGTGCAAAGCTCACAGGTGGCACAATACGGTTGGCCCACTTTTGAAACCAGCGCCAAAGCCGGAAGCGGTGTGGAAGAAATGTTCCTTGGGCTGGCCGCGATATTGATCCGCAGCCATGCGGCGAGCGAGGCTCCCGGCCAGTGAGCCCCTCAGCCCACTTGGATCTGCTGGCCGCGCTCGGCTATGCCGTGTTCGAGCAATCGACCGATGGATCGTTCCATTCATTGGGAGACGCTCCTGAATGGCTCCCGGCCGGTTCCCTCATGGAAGCCTTCCCATTCCTTGAGGTTTTCCTTCCGGATGCCGAAGCGTTTTGGGCTGATCCTGCTCGGGACCATTCCACGCTTCCTTCTGACTTCTGGACACAGACGGACGCCCGTGGGAACAATCTGCACTTCTGCGCAATTGCAGTTGCCGGGGAGCAGAAGCTTCTACTCATCGAACGCACTCGGCTTCGTTTTGAGCAAACGCAGGCCTTCGTGCAATACGCGCACCAGACAAAGCTGGCGCACGACGAAATCGCCCGGCTGGGCCGTGAACTACAGCGTGCCACTGAGGCCAAAAGCGAGTTTCTGGCTCGCATGAGCCATGAGATCCGGACACCGATGAACGCTCTGCTGGGCGTTGCTGAGTTGCTTTCGGAAACTCCGTTGAATGCCGAACAGGGTGAGTATGTGCGCATCTTCCGGCGCGCCGGCGATAATCTGCTGAACGTCATCAACGACATTCTGGACTTCTCGAAGATCGAAGCCGGTCAGGTAGAACTCGAATACATCGCATTCGACCTCGCCGATGTCGTCCAAGAAGCGATCGAGATCATCGGAGTCCGGGCGCGCGCCAAGGGCCTTTGCTTGAACTCCGACATTCGGCCGGAAGTTCCGCCGCGTTTGATGGGTGACCCCGGCCGCCTGCGGCAGATTCTCCTGAACCTGCTGAGCAACGCCGTCAAATTCACGGATCGCGGGGGAATCACCGTGCGGGTGAAACCCGATGCGGACCAGCCCGCGCCGTGTACGCTTCATTTCACGGTCCGCGATACAGGTGTCGGAATTCCGTTCGATCGCGTCTCCACCATCTTCGACAGTTTCACGCAGGCAGATGCCTCCACAACGCGGAAATATGGCGGCACAGGCCTGGGATTGGCGATCTCCAAGCGGTTCGTCGAGCTGATGGGTGGACGAATTTGGGCCGAAAGCACGCCCGGCGATGGTAGCACTATCCACTTCACGGCGCGCTTCTCGGTCGCCGAAACAACCACGGCACTGGAAGCCCGCGCCCCGAAAGCAACCGCTCCGGCCGCTCTCGCAAATCGTGCTTTGCGAATTCTCCTGGCGGACGACTCGGAAGACAATCGTTTTCTGGTGCGCGGATATCTGCGAGACACAGGCTGCGTGATTGACGAAGTGACGAATGGTGCGGAAGTGGTGGAGAAGTTCAAGGGCGGCGCTTACGATATGGTCCTAATGGACGCGGAGATGCCCGTGATGGATGGCTATTCGGCCACTCGCGCAATGCGGGCGCTAGAAAGCGAGCGCACAGGCCCGCCGACACCTATACTCGCTCTGACGGCGCACGCTCTGAAGGAAGCGAGAGACCGAAGCATCGAGGCAGGCTGTACCGACCATCTGACGAAGCCGATCACGAAAACGGCGTTGCTGGAAGCGGTCCACCGGTATGCACCAGAGCATCCGAACGCCGGACGAATCCATGTTGCGGTGGAATCCTGGCTCAAACCGGTAATTCCCGCATATCTCGAAAAGCGCAGAGGCGATGTCGCAAAGCTGCGATTCGCGCTCGATCAGGGCGACTATGCCACCATCCGCACATTGGGTCACCAGATGGCCGGTTCCGGCGCGGGCTATGGGTTCGCGGAGATTACTGAGATCGGCGGCACGCTTGAAGAATCAGCGCTGGCCGGAGATGCCGCGCGAATTCGCGATGGAGTGGACGCGCTGGATCGGTACTTGAACAACATCGTAACCGAGTAGCAGTGTCCCCTTGCTCACGCGCGGGGCTACCTCGGACCGCTTTGTCGTCGGGCATGGGATGTAGCCCCGCGCATGAGCAAGGGGACAGTCCGCTATCATACCGGCATGGCCTTCGAGAACAGCCTTGCCCTGCGGGTGGTTCGAAAACATCGCGACGGAGTAACGGTCGACTTTCCGCTGCGTGAGGAATTTCTGAACGGCAATGGTGTGCTGCATGGCGGAGTCATCGCCGCCATCGCGGACGAAGCCGCCTGGCATGCCTTGGTTCATGCGCATCAAGGCCATCGCGAAATGACCACTACCGAGCTAAAGGTGAATTATCTACGTCCCATGGCAGGGAAAAAGGTGGTGGCGCGAGTTTACGTGCTCCGCGCAGGGAAAAAACTCTCCGTGACGCGGGTGGATTTGCTGGATGCGCAAAGGCGCCTCTCCGCGATTGCAATCGTCACCTACATGCTGCTCCCGGCCAAGTGAACGCTCTTATTCTATGGTCAGCACCACCGGCTGCTCAATGATCGAGGCCTTGTTCGCCGTTAGAATCGCCAGGTGATAGCGGCCCGGTTTTATTTGCGGCACCTTGAACTTGATCTCGGTCTCCGACTGTTCCGAGATGGCAGCCTTGGTATCTTTGGAACCATCGGTAAGATAAAGATCGGCGGAGCTTTTCTTGTCCAGGTTTTCTCCCTTCACGCTGACGACGTCCCCCACCTTAGCGGTATCCGGATCCAAGGAGGTACATCTTGGAAGCGCCTGAAACGCATACAGCGCAACGGCTATGCACAACAGGGTGGCAACAAGCCAAGTTCTCATACGCATCGCTGGCGATTATACACCTTGGGGACGCGCGCTGTAGGACAAGCCTCCGGCTTGTCCCGCGCAAGCCGGAGGCTTACGCTACAGCGGTAAACTTAAGGCATGCCTGCCGTCACTGAAGCAAAATCTCTCGCAGTGCTCCCGCTCAGCGTGCTTAACGAGGAAGAACAAATGTTCCAGTCGAGCATCCGCCGCTTCGCCCGCGAACGCATCGGCCCCCACGTGCGCGCCATGGACGAAGCCGGCCTCTTCCGAAAAGATCTCCTTCACGAGATGTTCGAATTGGGGCTGATGGGCATCGAGATCCCCGAAGAGCACGGCGGACAAGGCGGGAACTTCTTCCAATCCGTTCTCGCCGTGGAGGCGCTAGCCGCGGTGGATCCGTCAGCGGCGGTAATCGTGGATGTGCAGAACACCATCGCCAATAATATTCTGTTGCGCTGGGGGAACGACGAACAGAAGCGGCGCTATTTGCCGAAGCTGGCCCGTGACACGGTGGCTGCATTCGCCCTGTCAGAAGCCGGCTCGGGGTCAGACGCGTTCGCGCTGGCAACGCGCGCCACCCAGCATGGCGACCATTTTCTGATCACGGGTCGCAAGCTTTGGATTACCAATGCAGCGGAAGCCGGCATTTATTTCCTGTTCGCCAACGCCAACCCCGACGCCGGTCATCGTGGGATCACTTGTTTTATGGTGGAACGCAGCTTCCCCGGATTTCAGGTGGGCAAGAAGGAGGACAAGCTCGGGATTCGGGCCTCCTCGACCTGCGAGCTGATTCTGGACGATTGCCGCGTGCCCGCCGAAAATGTCCTGGGCGAAATCGGCCAAGGCTACAAGATCGCCATCCAAACGCTCAATGAAGGACGCATCGCCATCGGCGCGCAAATGACTGGATTGGCTCAGGGCGCGCTCGACCACGCCATTGCCTACGCCAAAGAGCGGCGGCAGTTCGGCAAACCTATCGCCGATTTTCAGGCCGTGCAGTTCGAGTTGGCGGAAATGGCAACCGACGTGGAAGCGTCGCGCTTGCTGGTCTATAACGGCGCACGCATGCGGGACGCCGGCCTGCCGTTTGTCACCGAGGCTGCCATGGCGAAATATTTCGCATCCCAGGTGGCGGAAAATGTGGCCTCGCGCGCTGTGGAGATTTTTGGCGGAGTTGGATTCACCAAAGATTATCCGGTAGAGAAGCTCTATCGCGACGCCAAAATCGGGCGCATTTACGAAGGCACCAGTAATATGCAGAAGATGACTATTGCCAAACAGATTTTGGGTACCTGATCCGCGATAGTCTGCTACAATCCTACCAACGCGTCCTGCCGGGCACCGAATGCGGTGCCATTTCTGAATTCCAGGGAATATATGACGACATTTCGTTTTGCGGGCGTGTTATTTCTGGCGGCGTCGTACCTTGCCGGCGCGCAACTCACCAGTTCCACTTACCTCAGGTCCTCTTTCACCCCAGCGGCCATTGCGACAGACTCGACCGGCAACGTCTACATAGTTGGGAACGTCGCGCTCGATTCAGTGACCGGCCGGCAAGGGGTCCTCGTGGTCAAGCTGAACCCGCAAGGCACCGAGTACCTGTATGAAACATATATCAGCGGATCCACAGGCGAATACACCGGCGAATACACCGGCGGCATCGCAGTTGATGGCACAGGTAACGCATACATTGCCGGAACGACCACGTCGTCCGACTTCCCACTGACGCCCGGCGGCGCGCTCACCTCGCCCTCCACGGGATCAAATGACCCGCGCCCATTCCTTGTCAGGCTCGATTCCAACGGCATCATTACGCTGTCCACAATCTTCGGCGGCCAAGGCGGCGCAGGTGCGGTAGTTATCGCTGCTGACGGCAACATTCTTGTGAGTGGTGGAAGCGGCCAGAAAGGGTTTCCATCCACTCCAGGCGCCTACAGCGTCCCGGACACAACTGGTCGCCCTTTCCTGGTTAAGCTCGATCCCGCCACGCCCAAGATTCTGTTTTCGGCCACCGGAATTGGCGGAACTTCCATAGCCCTGGACACCGCGGGCGACATCTTTGTTTCCGGGTTGACCGGATTTCCATCAGACTACCCAACCACTCCCGGCGCTTACCAGACCCAATTCTACGAAAATCTGGTCTGCGAATTCCCTTGCCATTTTTATTCTCCAGGCCCGAGTCAGTACGTCACCAAAATCGACCCCACTGGATCGAAGTTGATTTATTCCACAGGCCTCAATCCCCCCAATGATGACGGACTGGATTATAACGGCGACGATCCCAACCTTATCGCTATGACGAACGCAGGCCTAGTGGTAGACGCCGCCGGCAACGCTTACGTCACCGGAGTGACGGTATATCCGCATTACCCGTTCACCACGCCTCCTCCGCCCAATCTGGTGACCGTTCCCTTTGTGAGCAAACTGGATCCTACTGGCTCGAAGCTGCTCTTTTCGGTACCAGCCGGCGGATCCAGCCTTCAGTTGGATGAATCGGGAAACCTGGATGCCGCAGGCATTCTATACGGCCCCGTTCCTCCGTCCTCGGCGGCCACCAGCGCTATGGTCGGGTTGCCGGCCAATTTTCCAAGTCTATGCCTGCCCAATAACGTCACCAGCTTCAATGAGGGCTACCTGCAGCAACTGGATCTAACTACGGGAACTGTGCGGTCTGTCCAGTTCCTGGATGGTTCTATCGTTAGTTCCGCGGTGATTGCGCTAGGATCGGAGGGCAAGGTTTGGATGAGCGGAGCGACATCGCGTCCCGACATTCCATTCACGCCTAATCCGTTATTTCCGGCCAATCTCGGACCAGCGCCGCAGCCTGGCGCGTATCTTGCTTCGGTTACATTCGCGCAGTCCACGCCGGGAGGTCCCCAGCTAGGCTGCGTCCTGGACAGCGCGGATATGATGCACGCGGGCCCGATCGGGCCCGGCCAGCTTCTCACCCTTATGGGAACGAACCTCGGTCCGGAGAAAGGCGTGAGGGCGCCCGCCGGAGGATCCACATCGCTCGCGGGTGCGGCGGTCACGTTCGACGATACTCCCGCCAAGCTGCTCTATGTCTCCTCGTCTCAGATCAATGTGGCTGTTCCCGGTCTATCACAAACCAGCGCCTTCATAGAACCCAGCTCTGTGATGCAGATCAAAGTGAACGGCGCCCCAGCCGCGGTTAGACTTTTTCCTGTAACATCCAGCACCCCGTCGCTCTTTGCCGATCTATTCGCCAGCCTGCCGTCCTCATGTGCACAGACCTCTGTACCACAGGCCCTCGCGCGCAACGCCGATGGATCCATCAACTCCTGCTTACAGCCCTCAAAACCCGGATCGACGATTTCTTTGTACCTGAACGGCGGAGGTATAGGTTTCTTTTCGATTTTTGATTGGGATGTGGTGATCAACGGTGGGTCGGCTGAAGTGGTGAATGTCACCAACGAAAACGAGTGGGTGACCCGAGTGGATGTGCGCCTACCAGCGAGCGTGACCTCGACGCCAGGGATGGCCCAGTACTTCAACGTGACGATGCGCGCGAGCGCGAGCGGTCTGCCAGTCGGCCCGCTTTATCTGACGCCGGACCTATCGCCCAGTCTCCCCGCCGAAACTTCACAGCCGCTCACTATCTGGGTTGAGCCATAGTGGTTCCGTATGAGAACGCTCGCGAATCCTGAGGACAAACAAGACACGCTGGTACGTCTGGCCAAAGTCCAGCCTGATCACCGGGCCCGCTGGGGAGGCATGTCCGCTCATCAAATGCTCTGCCATTTAGGCGATTCGTTCCTGGCGGTGATGGGAGAGAAGTACGTCAGCTCAGCAACAGGGCCACTGCAAAGGACGGTTGTGAAATGGGTGGCGCTCTATGCGCCAATCCCTTGGCCCAAGGGAGTTCCTACGCGGCCGGAGATGGATCAATTGATCGGTGGAACCGCGCCGGTCGAGTTTGACCGCGACAAGAGAGCGCTAGTCACCGTGATTGAGCGGTTCTCGAATCCTAAACGGGATTTCGAATGGAGCCCACATCCCATCTTTGGACAAATGCCGGATCCGGAATGGCTACGCTGGGGCTATGTGCACACGGATCATCATCTGCGGCAATTCGGTGCGTGATTTAAACTAGGAAGAGACGGTTACAAGGAAACCCTGGGGTTGCCGGAATCGTCCACTGGAGAGGTATTATGCGTCTTGCCGCTACGTGTGCTTTTCTTGCGGGCACGGCTTTCGCCGGCACTGCACCCGACCCCACCCCCGCGCAGATCGATGAAATCATCGCCAAGTTTTCCGCCAAAGAGGCTGAGTTTGCGGTGGCGCGTGGCAACTATACCTATCGCCAGACCGCCCGCGTTATGTCGCTCGATAGGGATGGCAATCCAACGGGCAAGTGGGAAGAGGTAGCAGATATCGTCTTCACGCCCGAAGGCAAACGCACCGAAAAGGTGATCCACGCTCCCATGAGCACGCTGGAAGCATTCCAGCTCGATCCCGGCGATATTCAGGATCTCCGCGAAGTACAACCCTTCGTTCTTCAGACTGCCGAGCTGTCGAAATACTTCATCCGCTACGTCGGCCGCGAGCAACTGGATGAAATCAGCACCTATGCGTTCGCCGTGAAGCCCAAGAAACTCGAGAAAGGTAAGCGCTACTTCGAGGGCCAGGTCTGGGTGGATGACAAAGACCTGCAGATTGTGAAGAGTTACGGCCGCGGCGTTGGATTGCTTAAGAAGGGCGACGATAATCAGTACCCGAAGTTCGAAACCTACCGCGAACAGATTGACGGCAAGTACTGGTTCCCGACGTACACCATCGCGAACGATACCTTGAATTTCCAGTCCGGCCCGATACGCATGCGGCTGACCGTGAAATACGAGGATTACAAGCAGTTCAAGAGCGATACCGTTATTAAGTACGATACCGACGAGGCTGGGAAGACGCCTCCTCCGCCCAAGAAACCGTAAAGCATTGGACCAGATTCGTCTTCCGATCGACGATCTTCTGCCCGCAATTGCCGATTCATTGCGGCACTCGCCCAATCTGGTAATCGAAGCGCCTCCGGGCGCCGGCAAAACCACGCGCGTCCCACCCGAGTTGCTGTCGCTGATTCGAGGCCAGGTATTGGTGCTGGAACCGCGCCGAATTGCCGCGCGAATGGCTGCCCGTAGAGTTGCCCAGGAGCGAGGCGAGCGGTTGGGCGAAACCATTGGGTATCAGGTTCGCTTTGAAGAGGTCGCGAGCGCTCGCACCCGGCTGCGCTTCCTGACCGAGGGCATCCTCACTCGAAGGCTTCTCTCAGATCCGAAACTCGCCGGCGTGGATGCTGTCGTGCTGGATGAGTTTCACGAGCGCCATCTCGAGAGCGATCTGGCATTGGCCTTACTTCGCAGGCTCCAGACCACGGTGCGGCCGGATTTGCGCATTGTTGTCATGTCGGCAACGCTGGCCGCCGCGCCCATCGCCCATTACCTGAATAGCTGTCCGATTCTTCGCTCCGAAGGCCGCCTTTTCGATCTTTCCATCACGCATCAGCCTTATTCGGCACTGCCGATCGAGAAGCAAGTGGCCGCCGCGCTTGAAAAGGTTCTAGACCACAAACACCCGGGCGACATTCTAGTCTTCCTGCCCGGAGCAGCCGAAATTCGACGAACGGCTCGCGAATGCCAGCCATTGGTGGCGAAACACAATCTTCTGGTTCTGCCCCTGCACGGCGATCTCACGCCCGCTGAGCAGGACCGCGCGGTGTCGCCTGCCGCCCAACGAAAGGTGATTCTATCCACCAATGTCGCGGAAAGTTCCATCACCATTGACGGCGTCACCGCCGTGATCGACAGTGGACTGGCGCGCATCGCACGCGATTCGCCCTGGACCGGACTTCCCACGCTCGAAATCGGGCGCGTGAGCAAAGCCTCCGCCACGCAGCGAGCTGGCCGTGCCGCGCGCACCGCTCCCGGCCGCGTCATCCGTCTGTATACACTCGACGACTTCGAGCGACGGCCCGATCATGACGCGCCGGAAATTACGCGGCGAGAGCTTTCCGAGCTGTGCCTTAGCCTGCGAGCTATGGGAATCGCCCATCCTCAATTGCTCCAATGGCTGGATCCTCCGGGGGAAGCTGCTGTGTCACGTGCCGAGGATTTGCTGGAGCGATTAGGTGCAACCGGCGAAAAAGCACGCAGCATGGCACGCTATCCTTTGCATCCACGCCTAGCCAGGCTGGTGCTGGAAGCAGTGGAGCGAGGCGCGGGCGAAGAGGGTTGCGCAGTAGCCGGACTCCTTAGCTCAGGAGCGCGAGCCGATTCTTGCGACCTGCTGCGTTTGCTCGATAGCGAATGGGATGGCCGCACCAGGCAGCATATCGAGCAAATCCGGCGCATCGTAAAGCCTCCGAGCCAGAAGAAGCACTCCGCCGACGCACTGCCGCTTTCGATCCTTGCGGCGTTTCCCGATAGGGTCGCCCGGCGCCGGAAAGACAACCAGCTTCTGCTGGCGTCTCCAGGTGGTTCGGCGTTGCTCGCGTGCGAAAGCCAAGCCGATTTCCTGGTGGCGGTGGACATCGAGGATCGCACGGAACACGCGCTGCCACTGGTGCGGATGTACTGCGCGATCCAGCCGGAATGGCTCATCGATCTGTTTCCCGAGCGCGTCCGCGAGCGTAGCGGCGTGGAATGGAACCGCGCTGCCGAGCGCGTGGACGCAATCAGTGCATTGCTCTACGACTGCCTGGTGATCGAAGAAACGCGCAGTGGCTCACCCGACCCGGAACAAGCTGCGGCGCTGCTGGCCGAGCGAGCGCTCGAACTGGGCGTCTCGAGATTTGTTGATAACGACCAGCTTGACGAATTTGTTGCCAGAGTATCCTTCGCGTCCGAACATGCGGCGGTTCCCAAGGTCGATGTTGAATCCGCCTTCCGCGAGCTTTGCCGCGGCCGCAAAAGTTTCGCCGAACTCAGAAGCGCCGCGCCGTCCATGATTGCGATGTTGGAGCAGCGCGCCAATCCGAAATTATTGAATGATATTGCGCCCACCCGGGTACGCCTGCCCAGCGGCCGTCAGGCGCAGATCCATTACGAAGCCGGCAAGCCGCCCTGGGTAGCGTCGCGTCTGCAAGACTTTTTCGGCATGCGAGAAACTCCACGCATCGCGAATGGCAAAGTTCCGCTAGTGGTTCATCTGCTAGCGCCCAATCAGCGCCCGGTCCAGACCACATCGGATCTGGCGGGATTCTGGCAGCGGCTCTATCCCCAAGTTCGGCGCGAGCTGAGCCGGCGATATCCGAAGCACGCGTGGCCGGAGAATCCTACTGCATAATTAAGCCACGGATGGACACGGATAAACACGGATAAAACAATCTTTCTTATCCGTGTCCATCCGTGTCCATCCGTGGCCAATTTCTTAATATGGTGTCTATGTATCGCACGGTCTCAGCACTTCTACTGTTCGGTGTTTCCTTCGGCTATCTCGAAGCGGCGGTCGTGGTCTACCTGCGCGCGATCTACGATCCCATACGGGAGCGCATCCATCCGGGCCGCAGCCCTCAAGATCTGTTTCCGCTCATCTCACCGGAGCAACTGAAAGCCGCTGGCCCGGAGAACGCGCGACGCCTGGCTATCGAGATTGGACGTGAAGCAGCCACCATTCTCATGCTTGCCGCGTTCGGCCTGGCGGCCGGCCGCAATTTCAATCAGCGCATGGCGGCCTTCGCCATCGCCTTCGGGCTGTGGGATATTTCGTTCTATGCATTCCTCAAGCTGATGATCGGCTGGCCGCAGTCGCTTTTCACCTGGGACATTCTGTTTCTTATTCCGCTGCCGTGGGTGGGTCCGGTGATCACGCCCGTGCTGGTTTCTATCACTCTGATTGCCTGCGGCTTGGTCTCACTTTTCCATGGAGGCCTGCCGGCCAAGCCCTGGCAGTGGATGGCGATGATCGCCGGCGGAATGGTGGTGATCCTGGCGTTCGTCTGGGATTTTCGAAACACCACGGCCGGCGGTCCGCCGAACCCGTTCAATTGGCCGCTATTCCTGGCCGGCGAAGCGATCGCGGTGGCAGGTTTTATCGCCGCAACAAAGAATCGAGGATTTCAGGAATCTCGAATACCGCGCGGTTCTTGATGGCTGCGGCGTTCGAGCGAAAACGGGCGAAATTAACCGGATCCAACAGTTCCGCGAGACCACGATCGATCTCTCGAAACGATTTCAACACCACGCCCACCTGCATCTCGCGAATCCAATCCGTGTTGTAACGTTCCTGCGGCAGCGTCCAGGCATTCCGTTCCACTACCACGGGCAGCTTCATGTGTAGCGCTTCGCTGATGCTCCCGGGGCCTGGCTTGCCCACGAAGAAATCGGAGAGATGCATGTAATAAGGAATCTCGGCGGTGAACCCTTCGACATATTTTAGAAAGTGCGTCTCGGTGCCGCGCAGACGTTCAGCGAGTTTTTGATTTTTCCCGCAGATGAAGATGAACTGCGCGTGCGCGGTGACGCGCTTGGCGATGTCCAACATCACGCTCGATCCTGCACCGCCAAACAGGACCAACCCTGTAGGCAGATCCGGATCCAAACCTAACCGGCGGCGCTCCTCGGCCCGATCGGCGGGCACAGGCTCATAAAACTTCGGCCGCAGGATCATACCGGAGGCGCGAAACACGCGCTCCGGCGTATGGCCCAGCTCCAACGCCTGCTCCACCGCTTTCGCGGTTCCGCAAATCAAATACTGCTCCTGTTGTTCTATCCAGAAGTGCGGCGGATAATCGGCCAAGTCGGTGAGGATTGTTACCAGCGGCGTTTCCGGCAGGCTCTGTCGCAAGGCGCGATTGAAATTGGGAATCAGCGAGACCACCAGGTCACGCTCGCCTTCGCTCCAGAATTGCTTCAACATGCGAACCTGGCCCTGGTGATACAGACGAATCAACCCATGCATCGCCACCGTTAACTGCGGCGTACCTAACGTCCAGCCCTTCTTAAGCAGAGCGTTGTATACGTCCTCCATCCGGATACCTGTGTATTTACGGAAAATGTCGAGGGGCTCCAGGATCTCCTGCAGGTTAACCAGCCGGACTTCCCGGGGCAGTTGCTCCTGCTCGATCACGGACTTAAGTGCGTTCGCCGCGGCCTTATGCCCGCCGCCGGCTTCAAAGAACACGAAGTCAAGTTTCTTCACGTTTTAGGCGTTATGCAACGAAATTGCGGCCCTGGAGTCCAACGTACAGTGTGTCATAGTACCTGCGCAGGGACAAAAACATTTTGTGGACATTATGTAGCAATCATTCTTTCAACAGAATGTAACCTGGGCGGCGGTATCATGAAATCAGGATTATGCGTGGCCTAATCACTCGTGGCGACTACAGCATCATGCACCGCGCCAACAATTGGGTGGCGCCGCGCTGGGTGCGTTTCTACGTTTTGGGCGCCACACGCGGCGGCGACGGCTGGTTGTGGTATGCGATGGGACTCGCAATCCTATTCTTCGGCGGCGAAGTGCGATTCGCGGCCTTGGGCGCCGCCGGATTGTCCTCGGTGCTTAGCATCCTCTTGTTCCTCTGGTTGAAGCGGCTCACGGGACGTCGCCGGCCTTGTCATATCGAGCCGCATTGCTGGGCGAAATTGCTGCCACCAGACAAGTTCTCTTTTCCCTCCGGCCATACCATGACGGCTTTCGCTGTCGCCATTCCGCTCTCGCTGTTCTATCCGGACTTGACCATCGGCCTGTTCTTCTGTGCGCTCAGTATCGCGATGTCCCGCATCCTGCTGGGCATGCACTTTCTCAGCGATGTGGTGGCGGGCGCGCTGATTGGGACCGCGCTCGGATACCTGGGCTATTTCGCGTTTTAGTAAGTCCTGGAATTGCTGTGGCGCACGCACTTCTGCGTGCCGCGTTCACACTCGTGTGAAGGCCATGAACATAGTTCTTCCTAATGTGTTCGCAAGAGTGCGAACACGGCACGCACGAGTGGGTGCGCCACGATTAGGGTTGTGCGGCTTCCGACGTGATGCGCGTCAGCTTGTCCGCTTTCGTCCGAACAGCTTCCGCACTGTGGATCGGCGACGAACAGGTGTTGCCGGTACAGATGAACGCGGCCGCGGTCTTCAGTTCGGGATATTGCACATCCGGATTGGGCAGCCGCCCCTCACGCGTGTCCCACCACTCCAGGCGCAAATAGCCGGACGGATAGGCCGCGGCAGCGTGGAACAGCGCCTGGGCGGCGGGGTCGTCTTTATGACCGACGATCGTAATGTGAATCGGATCGCTGGAGAATTCGCGGTCGGCCAGCAACGTTCCACCCGTTGGTAAGTATTTCGCGATCATAGGAGCCGCCAGATACCGCATGGCCCGTTCCGCCATGGCGTGATAATCCTGGTTTCCCGTGTAACGCGAAAGTAGATTGCTGAAACGCGCTAGCAAGATGTTCTCCTCGCGCTCTGGCCTGGGAGTATAGGAACGATCGGTGGGCGCTTTGGAAGTGATGAAGCCTGCCTGGTCGCCCGCGAAGTTCGCATTGATGAACTTGGCTGCCGACTCGGCGCGCGCAAGCCACGCCCGGTCTCCCGTCACCTCGTAGATGGTCAGGAATGCGCGAGCCATGGTGAGGGTGTCCGCCAGATATGGCCCGGCCGAATCCTTCGCGTCATGCCGGAATCCACCGCCGTCAAGCGCGCGCTTATCGATGATCCACTCGGCCGCGCGCACTGCCTGGTCCAGATACTGTCGATCGCCCGATGCCGCATAAAGCACAGCCAGCGCCTCAATGGCCCAACCGTTCTCGCGCGAATAAACATGCTTGTCGATGCGCGGAATGCCCAGCTTGCGACGGCCGGCATCGTCCAGCTTGAAATATGCCGCGCTATGCTTGCCCTCTATCAAGTCCGCATCCATGCTGGTGTAGAACGCACCCTCGGGCTCCGCGAGAAACGTCATCAAAAAACGCTGGACATCCTGCGCAGCTTTCAAGTATTCCGGATCGTGCCATTCCTCGTATGCCAGCGAGTAAATGCGCAGATTACCGGCCTGAAAGTTCATGATCTTTTCGAAATGCGGCTCGTTCCAATCTCCGCCCACCGAGTATTGATAGACGCCGCCCCACACACGATCGATCAGATTGAATTGCGCGTTGAGGGATTGCCGAGCCATCTCTCCGGATTTCGCGTCGCCCGTTCGCGCGCGCGCCATGGCGTATTCGGTTGAGGTCCAATCCAGGAATTTCTGATCGAATCCCCAACTGCCGTGCTTCGAATCGTACTGGCCGAAGTAGCGGCGCTCCAGCTCAGCCCGGAGTTCGGCGGGCAGCAGCGCGTTCTCCGGAAATTTCACCTCTGGTTCCGGACGAACTGAGGGGCCCGGCGTCGGATCGGCGATGATGGCCTTCAGCATGCCGATCATCTGTCGCGGCTCGATGTACCCCTGCCGTTTGACGATCTCGCCGCCGCCTGGCGAGAACACCACCGTGGCCGGCCAGCCGTAGTCCTCGTACCGGTTCGAAAGGTCCGGCCGCGAATCCTGATCCACGCGGACCGGAATGTACTTGGACCCGATCAGCGCGATCACTTCCGGTGTCTTGTACGTTGTTTCGTCCATGACGTGGCACCAATGGCACCACACCGCTTCGAGATCCAGCAGGATGAACTTGTTTTCCCGCTTAGCCTGATCGAATATGGCATCCGACCAGGGCTGCCATTCAATCGCGGCGGGTTTTTTGGATGTTGGCGCGCCCCAACACGCCATTGCGGCGACAAGAATGGTCAGAATTCTCATGCTGTTTCTATCAGTATGTACGGAAACAGAACCGGATTGGATCTTTGAAAGCCTGTCCCCTTGCTGACGCGCGGGGCTACGGTCAGTGTCCAAGACGGTTGAGGTAGCCCCGCGCGTAAGCAAGGGGACAGCTTTTCTCAGTTGGCGAGCCGTAGTTCAGCGGCGATAATTGACAGTTGAGAGGTGGTTGGGGAGTCCTTCTCGAATACCACGTGCGTGGCGCCGGCTTCCCAAATCCTGGAAAGGTTATCGGTTCCCTTTCGCGCGATTACGACAAACCGTTCTGGATCTGATTCGAGCAAGGACAGGTTCTCGGGGCTGTTCGCATCGATCACTACAACCCCGTCCAACTTCAGGTCTGGCCGCTCCACCAAGTGGACATTATGCGCGCCATCGCGCAGCAATAGGTTTCTGAGCGCTTGAACGTAGTTGGAATCTGGGATCGCCAATTGGACCGTTTTCATAGCAAGTCCTTTGTCTGAATGGAACTCGGAACCGTCGCTCCAAATGTGTGCGCGGGCAATGCCGCATACACGTCTTATTGATCAGCAATCCAGGGGCCAGTTCTACAGGCGAGTCAACGTCCCGAATGAAAGGTCTTTGTTTGCACTGGCTTCGGGACCGGTTGCGCTGCGGTTTTCTCAAAAACCAGAGAGAAGCTGACACCCGGTGCGGGTTCCCGCTTGAGCGTTCCACCCAACTGGCGCGTCAGAACATCCACAATTCCGAGACCGAGCGATTTCTTGCGAGCCGGACCAGGGGGCATTCCAACTCCATCGTCGGCCACCCGCAGTGTGACGCGATCCTCCTCATCGCAGTGCAACTCAATCAGGATTTCGCCCGTCCGCGCTCCTGGAAAAGCGTACTTGAGAGCATTGTTGACGAGTTCATTCAGGATGAGACCGCAGGGGATAGCTTGATTCAAGTCGAGTGAGACCGGGTCCAGAGCGAGCTGCAACTGCACCCGGTCGCTTCCCACGCCATGGGCGGCGAACAACTCCCGTGCCAGCGTTTCGACGTACTCGCGGAAGTCCACGTGCTCCAGATCATTGTTGCCGCAAAGCCGATCGTGGATCAATGCCATGGATTGCACGCGGAGCTGGCTATCCCGCAGCACGGCCCGTTGTTCGGGGTCGCAAAGCTCCGCTTGCATGTTGAGCAAGCTGGATATGATCTGCAGGTTGTTTTTGACGCGATGATGCACTTCTTTCACCAACGTCTCTTGAACTGCAAGAGCAGCCGCCAGCGCGCGCTCCGTTCGTATTTGCTCGGTGATATCGATAGATATCCCACCCAGGATGCGGCATCCAGTGGCGTCGTTAAATGGGAAGCGGTAGGAAAGCAGATGACGAATATCGCCGGCAGCGAGGCAAAGCTCTTCTACGACGTGGGATGGATTTCCGCTCTTGAGCACCGAAAGATCGCCGGCCCGTAGCCGCGCGGCCTCTGCAGCAGGCCAAAGCTCATGATCCAGCTTTCCTTCGCAGTGGGACAGGCTCATGGTCCAAACCTGCTCGCAGGTGTTGTTCATGTAAAGGATGCGGCCGTCCCGGTCTTTGATGAAGGCCAGCGCCGGGCTATGGTTCATGAAGGAATAGAAGCGGGCCTCGCTCGCTCTCAAGGCTAGTTCAGCCTCGCGCTTTTCCTCGCGGATCTGTTTGTCTGCCAGAGCACGCCTTACCGCCGGCCCCAGGCGCCGCAGACGGTCCTTCAGCAAATAGTCGGTTGCGCCTTGCCGCATCATGGCCACGGCGGCATCCTCGCCAATGGCGCCCGACACAACGATGAAGGGAATGTCCAAACCCAAGTTCTGGAGCAACTCCAGTGCCCGCGGAGCCTCCAATTGCGGCATCCGATAGTCCGCCAGAATCACATGGGGTGGCGACTTCAGGTGATCCAGATATTCGGACTCTGTTTCCAATCGGACGCAGGTTGGATCGAACCAGCTTCGGCGCAGCTCGTGCACCATCAGCTCGGCGTCCTCCGGCCGATCTTCCAGAATCAGGACGCGGATGGGAACAGAGATTCCGTCGGGGCGATTAGCAGCAGTGAGCTCGCTGGGACCGTCTTCGGCGAGTTGACCGTCTATGGATTGATCGAACATGTCTCCAGTTCCTCCGCCGCCGGGGGTGGTCCGCCCTCAGCCAAAACGAAATAAAACGTTGCGCCTTGATTGACGCCGGCTTCCGCCCACACTTGTCCTCCGTGGCGATGGACAATCCTCTGGACAATCGCCAGACCGACGCCCGTTCCTGGATATTCCTGGGCTCCATGCAAGCGCTGGAATACGCCGAAAAGCTTGTTCGCGTAACGCATATCAAAACCCACGCCGTTGTCGCGAACGTAATACACCGGCCTCTGGCCGCCGCCGGGCGTCAGAGCGCCCACTTCGATCTTGGCCACTTCTCGCTTGCGCGTGTACTTAAATCCGTTGGAAAGCAGGTTGACCAGGACCTGTTTGAGTAACCCAGGATCGCCTTCGCAAGGCGGAAGGTCGCCGATTGTAATTTCCACTCGACGGCCCTCCAGTTCTGCGCGAAGGTCGTGCAGAACCTGCCGCACCAAATCAGCCGGAGCGATGGGTTGCTTGCGGAGCGGCTGCCGGCTGAGGCGGGAGAAGGCCAGCAGATCGTCAATCAGCGCGCCCATCTGTAAGGCATTCTTCCTGGTTACTGCCAGATAATGTTGCGCCTGCTCGGGAAGCTGAGGCGAATACTCTTCAAGCAGGATTCGCGAAAAACCATCCACTGCTCTTAGTGGCGCGCGCAGATCGTGGGATACCGAATACGCGAAAGCTTCCAGCTCACGATTGGCGGACTCGAGTTCGGCCGTGCGTTGAATGACACGCTGTTCCAGTTCCTGATTGAGCTTGCGAATCTCCTCTTCGGCCTCCGTGCGGTCTTGGATATCCGTGCACGTCCCGACCCACTCCCGGATGCTCCCGTCCCGTTCCAGTACCGGGACACTGTGCACAGCCACCCAGCGATATTCGCCATCGTGACGGCGCAGGCGATATTCCGCGCGATAGAAACTCTTGGTTCTCACAGCGTTCGCCCAAACCTCCAAGATTCGCTCGCGATCGTCGGGATGCAGTGCATTGAACAAGCCCCAGCCCGGGACTTCATCCACGGTCTGGCCGGTGAAATCGCGCCACATAGGCACGTCTCCAACCACCTCACCCTGCGCGTTAGTCGTCCAGACCACCTGCGAGGTGGCAAGCGTCAGCGAGCGGTAACGCTCCGCGCTCAGCGCCAGCGCCTCATTCGCCTGCTTCTGCGCGGTGATATCCCGTGCGATCACGGAAGCTCCCACGATGTAGTTCCTCGAATCCCGAATCGGTGATTCGCTCAGCGATACGATGATCCGGCAGCCATCTTTCCTCACACGCTCGGTCTCGAAGTGCTCAATGCGCGCTCCACGGCGCAGGTCGTCCAAAATCTCTGGAAGCTCGTGGGCCCGCTCCGGCGGGATGAGAACCGATACGGATTTCCCCACCATTTCCTCGGATGAGTAACCATAGATACGCTCCGCGCCTTTGTTCCAGGTGACAACAATGCCGTCGAGGTTCTTGCTGAGGATGGCATCGTCGGAATGCTCCACGATTGCGGTGAACAGCCGGGCTGTCTCCTCCGCTTTCTTACGTTCCGTGATGTCCCGGCAGGTCCACACACAATGGGTGTAGTGGCCGTCCGGGCCGGCCAGCGGCTTGAAGTTCCATTCCAGCCAGATCTCCGGGCCGTCTTTGCGCTCGGCGGCTTGCTCCAGGTACGTAGGGCACATCGTCCGCGCGGCGTTCCCGGGCCGTTCAATCAGATGCGGGCTCATCTGGGGCCTGAACAGAAGTGCGTGCGCTCCCTTTTGTAGATCTTCCAGATTGAAGCCGGTGATGTGCTCGAATGCCGAGTTGGCAAACACCGGCTCCTGGCAACAGGTATCCGTTCCGGAGACCTTGACGATTAAAATCCCATCGCTGGTCTGCAAGACAGCGGATTCCAGCAGCCGCATCTGTTCTTCGGTGCGCTTCCGCTCGGTAGTATCGGTAAAGAATAGAGTAAGCCCGTCGGGCGAGGGATAGCAGCGGACTTCGAGCCACGCGTTGAGCGGGTCCTCAAAAAACGCCTCCACTTGGACCGGGACGTTCTCCGCCTGCGCTCGGCGGAAGGCAGCCCCGAATGCCGAATCCTCTAGCCCGGGCCAGAATTCCCACAAATTGGTGCCCAGCAGTTCGTCGCTCGTCCTGCCGAGCAGTTTCGCTCCTGCTGAATTGACATACGTACGACGCCACTCACGATCGAAGGCGGTGAAACCGTCCGAGATACGCTCCAGAATGGCAGTCGTCTCGCGGTGAGCTTCTCTCAATTGCTGCCCGGCCTGTTTCAGCCGTTCCGCCATCACGCTCGCAACAACGCCCGTGACCACGAGGGTGCCAACGCCGATCCAATGCGTCGGGTTCGCTATCGTGAAGGAACCGACCGGCTCGACAGCGAAAAATATCGACTCCAGGGTACACAGAATCGTGGTGAGGAGACCGGGCCCAAGGCCACCCGCTATCGCGCTCACGACGATAAAAGGTGCGTACGTGATGAACGGCAGGATGGTCGACGGATGGAGGGGGATGCGTAGAAGCTGAGCCAGGATGGCTAGCGCGATGGCTGCCGTATAGCGGGCCAAAAGCCCGCTCAGTCGAAACGATGGTGTGAAATCCAGCATACACGCTCTCGTTTCTCAAGCTGTTTTCTGATCAAATTTACGCGCTGCCTCATTGAGCAGCAGCCAATAGAGCCCGAGCTGCCGGATGGATTCGGTGAATTGCGCGAAATCAACCGGCTTCACAATGTAACTGTTGACGCCGAGCCGGTAACAAGTCGACAGATCCGTGTCCTCGCGCGAAGAAGTGAGCACCACCACGGGGATCATTTTGGTCCGGTCGTCCCCTTTGATTCGGGCCAGCACCTCGATCCCGTTCACTTTTGGCAATTTCAAATCCAGTAAAATCAGTTTGGGCATATTCCGCACACCGTTACCAAATAGAAATTCCAGCGCCTCAGCGCCATCGCGGACCACGTGAATCCGGTTGGTGAGGTTGTTTTTCTTTAACACATGGAGGGTGAGCTCTTCGTCGCTGGGATTATCTTCCACCAGCAGCAGTTCGACGGCTTCCTTTGACATACGCTTTGATCCTTAACTCAGCTCGGTGCCACCGCTAACGCTTGGGGCCATGGTTGCAACACGCGCCGCTTTGGTTAAATTCGCACCGTTTATAGCCCCGAGCGTTAGAGCGGGGATCACATTTTCGTTTTCCCAGCGCGGAAGAAAAATCTCGAAGAGCGACCCTGCGCCTGGACTACTATCCACGTTGATCAACCCGTCCGCAGCGGTCACCACGGCATGCACCACCGCCAGGCCCAGACCTTTCCCGACCTCCCTCTTCTTGTTGGTGAAGAACGGTTCGAACAAATGCTCGGCGATCTCGCTATCCATGCCGGCGCCATTGTCCTCCACCGCCAGCCGCACGAATGCCTGCGAACCCGGCAGCTCGACATTGCTGGTCTGAATGGACACTTTGCCGCCGCGCGGCATCGCATCTCGCGCGTTAAGGGTCAGATTGAGCAAAGCCTGTTCCATCTGACTGGTATCTACTCGAATTTCGCCGAGCTCGGGGGCCAAGCTGGTTTCTACAGTAATCGAGGGACCGGCCATGCGCCGCAGCATCGGCAGAAGACGGTTCACTAGCGAATTCAAGTCTATGGCCTTTGCTTCCGCAGGCCCCTTTCGGCACAACCCGAGGAGTTGATCAGCAAGCACCGCCGCACTGAACGCAGCCCGATGGATCGCTTTGACCCGCCGTTTGGAGCGATCGCCCTCAGCCATCTCGTCCAGCATTTCCTGGCTGTACCTGACGATGCCCGTCAGCAAGCGACTGAAATCGCGCGCTATGCCGCTCGCCAGCCGCCCGGCTACCAGCATCTTCTGCTGCTGCCGAATCTGTTTTTCCTCCCAATCGCGGGCCGTCACGTCCCGGAAGGTCGCTACGGTTCCGGATGGCCGGTCATTCATCCGGCTAATTGCAAGATGACCCTCCACCGTAACAGCCTGCCCGTCGCGAGGGGTCAGCCGCGCTCCGCGTGGCAGCTCCGAACCGGCGCCAGACGCAATTGCCGCACTCAGTTCTCCCGCCAGATCGCGGTCCGCGAAATCCATTAAACTAACCACGTCCGAGAGTTGCCGGCCAACCGCGTCGGCTTGCGCCCAACCTGTCAGGCGCTCGGCATGGGGATTCAAGAATTGAATGCTGCCGGAGGCGTCGGTCACAACCACCGCATCCGCCAGGGAATGAAGCACCGTGCCAAGCCACGCCTCGCGCTTTCTCAATTCCTGTTCGGCCCGGTGCTTGTAGAGCGCCACCTCAATCGTGCTGGACAGGTTGATATGATTGATCGGCTTCACCAGATAACTATAAGGTTCGGTTGCTTTGGCTCGCTCCAGCGTGTCTTTGTCGGCGTACGCCGTTAAAAAGACAACCGGAAGATGAAAGCGATTGCGCACTTCCGACGCCACCGCGATACCATCGGAGGGCCCCTGAAGATGGATATCCATCAGGACGAGGTCCGGAGACGTCTGCTCTATGCTCCGAAGCGCCTGCTCGCCCGAGGCCGCGATCGACGGAACCGTGTAACCGGCTTTGAGGAGCCGCCGTTCGAGGTCGCATGCCACAATGGCTTCGTCTTCCACGATCAGAATTTTAGTTTGCGATGCGGGCATAGTTTTGTCTCACGTGAGCAGCGTCAATTCGCGAACGCCAACCGGGCGACCGACCCCACCGCATCGTTGGCCCACTCCAGAAGTTCCCCTTTGGTCAGGTAATGCCAGGTGGATTGCCCTTCCGAAGCATCTCGCCAGGGAGCCTCCTCGCGATAGCCCTCGATGATTCGCACGCAAATCCCCGGCTTCAAGTCCACTAGCCTGGTGGCCAGTTCCGAGCGAAGTTTGTCGTCCGCGGCTGCATTGGCGATCACGAGTCGAATGGGCCGTTCGTACGTCTCGGCCAGCTGCAGCGCTTCCTCACAGTCGCTGGCTTCGAGGACGCTGTACCCATACTCCTCAAAATAACCATGGAGCAACCGCCGCACTTCAGAATTCCGATCGATTACCAGAAGTACATTCTGGTTCTCGCCGTCAATCGGTAGGCCTGCGGCGGCAACCTCAACCGAGGGCAAATAAACGTCAAAGACGACCTTTTTATCCGTCTCCATCCGCGCACTCAATATCCCACCCATTCGTTTGGTAATGCCGTATGCAAAAGGCAGACCTTCCCAATTTCCGTCCCAGGAAGGATCGAAAACACGATCCACACTGGCCGCATCCTCTTTCGTGGTGGTGTAAGAGATTCGGATGCGGACCCATTCGGCGAGACCTTCCAATTCGGCCCCGAAGGCCGCCACCGCGATGCCGCCATCGGCGTCCGCCCAGTGATGCGCATGCTTTAGTAACATGTCCAGAGCTCGGGTCAGCTCGCGTGGGTCCGCGTGTACGGGCCTTGGAGCTGGATCAAGCTGTACCGTAAGACCCGGCAAAGCTTTCTGCCAGGTTTTCCGCAGATTATCCAGGATTTCATTCACCTTGACGACTTGCGGTTTGATTTCCCGATCCTGCCCAAAGGCGCGCAGCCGGCAGGTCACCCCGAATGCGTCCAGAGCAGCGTTCTCGATGGTTTCGGCGGTGGAACGCAGGGTACTCTCGGCGGGCAGCGAATTGAGTAATCGTGTACTCTCCTCGGCTACCACGCTCAGTTCCATGTCGAGTTGACCGGCAATTCCGTCCGCTAGCCGCGACAGCGCATTGTGCTTATGGTCCTGCTTCGACTGCTCCTCTTCAAACCGTCGCAGCGTTACGTCTTTGAAGGTAACCACTACACCGTCCGCTCGACCCTCATGCCACCTGGGAGCGAGACTGCCTTCAATGGCATAGCGTCGGCCGTCGCCGCCGTCCAGCCAGGTATCGTTGGGTAAGGCCACCGGCGTCCCCTGCAGCCTTGCCAACGGGATAAGGTCGTCCACCGCCCTGCCGTCCTGGTGCGAGATCCGCAGCAGATCATAGAGAGGGCTACCCAGAACATCATCCACCTTGCACCCGAACAAGTCTTCGGCCAACGGGTTGATATAGGAAATCCGTCCCACACCATCGGCAACCAGAACCGCATCCGGCACAGCCGCGAAACTTGCGCTGAACCAATCTCTTTGCTCGCGCAGAAACCGCTCGTGGCGATGCTTGGAGATCGCGATCTCGATGGAGCCCCGCAGGCTAACTGAGTCGATTGGTTTCTTGATATAGCCAAACGCCTGGGTCTGGCTGGCTCGTTCCAAGGTCTTCGGATCTTCGTAGGCGGTGAGATAGACCACCGGGATGTCGAAATCCTTCCGAACCTGCTCTGCAACCTGGATTCCGTCCACGTTTCCCCGCAGGCGAATATCCATCAGGATCAAGTCAGGGGTCTGCTCCCGGATCACTTGTAACGCCTCGCCGGCGGTGCCCGCAACAGCCGGCACTCGATAACCCGCCCGCTCCAGCCGGCCCTGCAAGTCGGCGGCGATCAAACCTTCATCCTCTACGATAACGACGCTATGTTCAGAAGATTCCATTACCTACTCCGTTTATAAAAGGGGGGGAGCCGGTAACGCGACACCCTGGATCGCTTGCGCAGACCACGCCCGCGAGGAGACAGATTATGTGTACGTTTAGCTTAGTAGTTGAGGAGTCGAAATCTTCTCCTCAAAAAGCTACCTAGCACGTTTGAGCCCCACACCCTGAGGGTATAACTCACTTCACCCTCCTTCGTCGAATCGAGCCACGTCACTCTGTTGCAATGAAAGAAGATCTCCCGGAGCAAGCACTGCTACTCGAAAGTCACAACTCAAAACTGCGGCCCCGTTCTGGAATTATTACTTCCAGGCCGTACCTTTCTCGAATCGCCGCCCGGAACGCCAGCTGCTGGTCCGGCTCGCCATGCACGAGAAACACCTTCTTCAGGCCACCGGCAATTGGTTTCATCCAGGTGAGCATCTCTTCCCGGTCCGCATGACCGCTCAATGCATCCAACTTCTGGACCTCGGCTCTGAGTGGCATGGGTTCGCCGAAAATCGGCACTTCTGCATGCTGTTCTTCGATTTTTCTGCCCAGCGTATTCTCGGCCTGGTAGCCGGTGATGAGCACCGTATTGCGATGATCGCCAACGTTATTCTTCAAATGATGCAGTACCCGGCCAGCCTCGCACATGCCTGACGCCGAGATAATCATAAAGGGACCGTGCAGGTCGTTGAGCGCTTTGGATTGCTCCACATCCCGGATGTAGGTGAGGCGCGAGAATCCAAATGGATCTTCGTGGTTAGTCAAGAACTCCTGCGCTTCTCGATTGAACAGTTCCGGATGCTTACGGAAGACTTCCGTCACGTTGACCGCCAGTGGGCTGTCAACAAAGATTGGGAAGCTGGGAATCTCCTTAGCATTGATGAGCTGATGCAGCATCAATACTAATTGCTGCGTTCTGCCCACCGCAAAGGCCGGCACGATGATCTTTCCCCCGCGCTGGTACGTACGGTTCACTATGTGCGCGAGTTTTTCCCTGACAGATTGGATGGGTTCGTGCACGCGGTCGCCGTAGGTGCTCTCCATGATCAGGTAATCCGCTGCGGAAAGCGGCTCCGGATCGCGGATGATGGGCAGACCTGGGCGTCCCAAGTCGCCGGTGAAACCCAAACGTGTTTTTCGCCCCTGGGATTCCAGGTCGAGCAGCATGCAGGTGGACCCTAGCATGTGCCCGGCTTCGAACGATTGGTAACGGATACCTGGCGCAATTGCGGTGGGCGCGTGAAGCGGCACGGGCCGGAATAGAGGGTAAGTGGCCTCGGCATTCTCCACCGTGTAGAGCGGCTCCACCATGTGATCGCCGGCCTCGGCTCCCACGTTGAGGGACTTGCGGCGCAAATACCGCTTATTCAGAAATGCAGCGTCCTTTTCCTGGATGGAAGCGGAGTCGGCCAACATAGGGCGGCACAGGTCGGCGGTCCCTGCGCTCGCGTAGATCGGTCCGTGGAATCCGTTCTTAACCAGCAGCGGCAGGTTTCCGCTGTGATCGATGTGGGCATGCGAAAGCATTACTGCGGAAATCTCCCGGCAGGGAAACGGAAAGTTCTTGTTTCGTTCCTCGGCCTCTTTCCGGCGTCCCTGATACTGCCCGCAATCCAAGAGATAACACTTGCCGTCCACTGTGAGTTGATGCATGGAGCCGGTGACAGTCTTGGCCGCACCCCAGAAGGTGAGTTTCATCCTTTCAAGTTTAGCCACGGATGCACACGGATGCTCACGGATAAAACGAACCCAATGGTTCTATCCGTGTCCATCCGTGTGCATCCGTGGCCTATCAGGTGTTTCCCGTACGGGACCCTAGGGTGAATCCCCGATTGGTCTCGCGCCCAACGGCTGTTAAATTCAGGTTGGATGCTGAGAAAGCTGATAGCTCTTGGTGTGTTTGTCCTCGCCTTAGCGCCTTCTGCGTACCTTGCGTGGACACTCCGAGCCATGCCACACCTCGGCTTCTATCATGACGACAGCATTTATTGGGTGTCGGCCAAGAGCCTGGCGGACGGTCATGACTATCGCATTGCCAGCTTGCCGGGCCAGCCTTATCAAACCAAATACCCGCCGCTCTACCCCGCCCTGCTAGCCGGCATCTGGAAGATCGATCCGAACTTCCCTTCCAATCTGCGGCTCGCGACTCTATTTGCCTGGCTGCTGCTTCCCGTTTATTTAGCGATGGTCTGGTTATTCCTTCGGCAGTACGGATTCGGCTGGCGCGAGCAGTGCGTGCTAGTGCTAGTGGCGGGTCTCAGCCCGATAGCCGCGACGTTTAGCTTCTCGTTGATGCCGGAACTGCTGTTCACCGCGCTGTTAGTCGCCAGCGTGCTATTGGCCGAGCGCGCGCTTGCCGATGACGCGCCTGCCTGGCTGCCAGTCCTTGCTGGAGCGTGTGGAGCGTTGGCATACCTTACCAAATCCGCCGCCGGGCCTCTGCTGCTGACTGCCCCCATCTACTTCGTGTGGCGCAGGCAATTCGCCAAAGCCGCGCTGTTTTTTGCGGCGATGCTGCCCGCGGTTGCAGGCTGGCAATGGTGGTCCGCACGGCACGTTTCACATTCGTGGGACCTGGTGACGCTGTACTACACCAACTATTTCGGCTTCCAGATCTATAACGTTCCCTGGCGCGATCTGCCGCTGGTGTTCTGGCACAACCTGGACGGCTTTCTGTTGGGCGCGGGTAAACTTCTGACCTTCGATGTGCCGTATGGCGCAAAGCCTTTGGAACGCGTCGTTGCCGTGGCTGCCATCGCAGGAGCGGTTCGCTTGGCGCGTCGGACGCGGAAGCTGCAGTATCCGCTGGCGGCCGTTGGGATATCCGGGCTTCTGCTGGTATGGCACTACGTACCGGATCAACGCTTCGTTTTTCCGCTCTATCCGCTTTTGCTTGCCGGCCTCTGGACCGAGCTTGCCAATGTATGGCAGGCTCTGGACGCGGCCTGGAAGAAGCCAGCCGCCGCCGAGCGCGCAGTGGCTTTCCTGGGAGCGAGCGCGCTCGCGGCCCTGGCGCTTTTCGTTTGCTTCACCACTTGCTTCGGGCTCTTCTACTTCCTGCCCGAACTATTTGGCAGTTACCGCGACGCTTTTGAAACGCGCAGGCCGGCCTACCAGTGGATCGCAAGAAATGCCCCGCCGGATGCCAACGTGTTCGCCTACGATGATCCGATGCTGTACCTCTACGCCGGCCGGAAGTCATGCAATCTGCCGATCCCGCCCAAATTGTTTTATCACAATGACGACGCGGGAATCGACAAGCTGCTGCATTCGATTCCGGATTTTGCACGCCAATATCAGCTCAGCTACGTGCTGCTCACCCCCAGCGATTTCTATCGCGACCTGCATGAGCCGGGCGCGCGGCATCTGTCCGAAGCAGTGGAACAGAGCGGCGCGTTCCATCCGGCATTCAAGTCACCCTCTGTAGCCATCTACCGCTTGGTCCCCGGCTCCGTAACGGTTGCGGCTCGGTAACCGCCCCGGGCAAATTCGGGTGCAGGAGTGGGGCGGACCCCCTGGTCCGCGCGGGTCCCCTGGACTCGCTCTTCAAAACCGAGCAAGCCGACGCGGTTGTCGGCTGCGGTCCAGGGGGACCGCCCCACCAAGCATGCAATCGGTAGCAAGCGGTCCACTGCCCGCTAACGTACAATCACTACAAATGCCGTTCCGATCGTTCTATGTCTTTGTTGTTTGCGCGCTCGCGCTGTGTGCCGAAAAGAAACCCATCACAATCGACACATTGATGGAAACCCCGGCTGGCCGGCGCGATTTCGGAGGCAATCCCGTCTGGGCTCCGGACGGCGCGCACTTCGCTTATCTCAAAGGCAAGCAGATCATGCTGTACGATGTTGCCGCCAAGACTGAGAAGGAGCTGCTCTCATTGGAGCCCCTCGAAAAGGCGGCGGTCGCTGTTCCCGAGGCTACACGCTTCGACTGGCAAAACCGGCGCGTCAGCGAAAGCAGCTTCGAGTGGTCGGATTCCGGTAAAGAACTGCTGATCAGCGCGGGCGGCGACCTGTTTCTTTTCCATATGGACGGTTCCAAGTGGGACCAGCTAACATCCACGCCGGAACCTGAGCACGATCCAAAACTATCACCCGACGCCACGCAGGTTGCTTTCCGGCGCGGTCACGATCTCTACTCGCTCGACATCGCCTCGCGCAACATTACCCGGCTCACCGAAGATGGCGCCCCGACGCTGCTGAACGGAGAGCTCGATTGGGTGTATCCGGAAGAATTGGAGCTGAGCACTGCCTATTGGTGGTCGCCCGATTCCAAGCGCATCGCCTACCTGCAATTCGACACCGCGCGGGAAATGGTCTACCCGCAGGTATCTTTACTCGGATTGCGCGCCGTGATGGAACCGGAGCGCTATCCGCAGGCGGGAACGCCCAACGCCGACGTGCATGTTGGCGTGGTGCCTTCGAAGGGAGGGAATACGCGCTGGATGGATCTGGGTGAGGCGCGGGGCTTTCTCATCGCAAGAGTGCGCTGGACTCCGGATTCCTCCAAGCTCGCCATCGAACGAATGAATCGCGTGCAGAACCAGTTGGATCTCATGCTCGCCGATATTAGTACGGGCGGCGCGCGATCCATACTGCACGAATCCGATCCGCACTGGATCAACATGAACGATCTGTTCCGTTTTCTTCCGGACGGGCAATTCATCTGGGGCAGCGAGCGCGACGGTTTCCGGCACCTCTACCTCTATGATCTCGACGGCAAGCAGCGCAAGCGGCTCACCGAGGGCCACTGGGAAGTGGAAAGCGTCGCGGGTCTGAATAAGGCAAATAAAATCCTGTATTTCGTCTCCTCGGAAACCAGCCCGCTCGAACGGCAGCTTTATTCCATCAAGCTCAACGGCAAGGATCGTGCGCGGATCAGCCAAGGCGCCGGCACCCACTCTATCTCCATGAGCCCGACCACTGAATATTACATGGACACGTTCTCCAGCCTCACCGAACCATCCCGCAAGACTTTGCACAATTCGACCGGCGCCGAATGGGCTGTGTACCGCGAAGCGAATCACAAACTGACAGACGAATATGAGCTGCTGCCGGCGGAAATCGTCAACTTCAAAAGCGCCGATGGAACACTCTACTATGCCCGGCTTATCAAGCCTGCCAATTTCCGTGCCGGAGAAAAATATCCCGCCGTGGTGATGGTTTATGGCGGCCCCGGCGCCCAAAGCGTCCGCAATGCCTGGTCGGGCGCCAATTGGGACCAGGTTCTCGCCGCTCGTGGATTTGTGATCTGGCAACTGGACAACCGCGGTTCTACAGGCCGCGGCCACGCCTTTGAAACACCCATCTATCATCGGATGGGTAAGGTTGAGCTGGCGGACCAGTTGGAAGGGATTCAATATCTGATATCACAGGGCTTCGTCGATCCGAAACGCATCGGCATGTACGGTTGGAGTTACGGCGGTTACATGACGCTGTATTCGCTGCTCAACGCCCCGGATGTGTTTCGAGCAGGAATCGCGGGCGCGCCAGTTACGAATTGGCGGAATTACGACACCATCTACACGGAGCGCTATTTGGGGCTCCCGGCCGAGAACGAGGAAGGCTACAAATCGAGTTCAGCAGTGGAATACGCCGGGAAGCTTCAAGCCAAGCTCCTGATGGTACACAATGTCGAGGATGACAATGTGATGTTCCAAAACACCATGCAGATGGCGGACGCGTTCGAACATGCCGGCAAGCTTTTCGACATGGTGATTTATCCGCAAAAGAGCCACGGCGTAGGCGGGCCTATCCGCAGACAACTGCTGGAAAAGACCACCGATTTCTTCGAGAAGAATCTGAAGTAGCGCACGCACACTTGCGTGCCGTGTTCGCACTCCTGCGAACACGAAATTTACGCCGTTCAATCAATCACTAGTGTCCGTGGCCGCCAGATCCGCCGCCGGATGACGCGTGTCCACCAACGCTGCTAACGCTGACACTGGGTGCACTGCTGACCGAACCACCGCGTGCCACACCACCGCCGCCTGAATAGCCACCGGAGGACGGTGCCCGATATGAGGCCGAGGCTCCACGCGCAGGTATGTACGGCGTATGTTTGCCAGTGCCCGTCCCAGTTCGCGAAGGGTTCGATGCACGGTTCACACCACCCCCACCGCCGCCGCCGCCACCGTAGTAAGGCGCTTGCCAAACCGAGTAGGGGCTATAGAAGCCGTAGCCGAATGGGCTGTACGCGAGCCCGTTACATGGTACGTACGTGTACATGCCGAACATTGGGTTGAATTGCCAGGGGCTATAACCGTAACCTAAACCGTAGCCTAAACCTCCCCCACAACCGCCAAACCCCGAATACCCGCCGATGCCACCGCCAAACCCTGAATACCCGCCGAAGCCCGCACCCGAAGATCCGCCAATGAGACTGTTGGCAGAAGACACATTGGCCTTGGCCAAATAGCCGGACCGCCGGTCACTCCAGCGATACAGATCGTCGTCGGCCTTGGGATCGAAATTCTCCGCCATCAGAACGCCGTTCAGAGCGGTTTCCTTCCCCTTATGCAGCGTCAATTGGCCGGATTCGCTTTTCACGATCGCTTCGCCGTCGTACACCTTGAACAACCCCTGATCCGCATCCACGCGAAAGAGTCCGTGCTTCACCAAAAGCATCTCTTTTCCCTTATAAAGAAGCATGATGGCGTTGTCCTTGGCCAGATCCTCGCATTCCACCATCGCGGATCCTTTGAGAACCTCCACGCGCGTGTCGTCCAGCTTGGTTGACACCATGCGAATCGAGCTGCTTTCGCCCAACCGGAGGAAAACGCCGGGGGTTAGCAACACCTCAGCCATGCCTTCCGTAGTGCGGAAAACCTGGTTTTCCTTGATGCTGGGAAACTCGCCGGATCTCGGTTCCACCTGGTTGTCGTTAAGATAAGCCGTACCCTCGACGTGTTGAACCACCCCGGAGTGAGCCGAAATCATGTATTGGGCGTGGGCGGAACTTACGGCGATAATTCCTAATGCCAGACCAGCGACTGAAGCGCGCATGGGTAACTCCTGTCTGTATCCTGCTCTCTTTGTATACGTTTGTCAACCCGATCGCGTTACACAGATTGACACTCCTAATGGTTCTTTGGGGCTATTCAAGCGTGGCCCCGCAGATTCTTCTCAAACAGGTCAAGAATGCGCTTGTACTCATCCGCCCAACTGACCGGTTCCACAAAACCATGGTTTTCTACTGGATAAACGGCAAGATTCCAGTTCTCCTTGCGCAGCTCAATCAGCCGCTCCACCAGCCGCACGGTGTCCTGGAAATGGACGTTGGTATCCACCATCCCATGGCAGATCAGCAGCGCGCCTTTCAGCCCTTGCGCAAAATAGATCGGCGACGACTGTTTGTAGGCTTCGGCATCTTTCTGAGGCAGGTTCAAAATGTTCGCGGTGTACTGATGATTGTAGTGCGCCCAATCCGTCACGGGACGAAGCGCGGCGCCGGCGGCAAAAACATCCGGCTGCGTGAACATCGCCATGAGAGTGATAAAACCACCATAGCTGCCGCCGTAAATCCCGATCCGTTTCGGATCCACGCCCTGCTGCGCCACTAGCCAGTGCGCGGCGTCCACTTGGTCGTCCAAATCCTTGCCACCCATGTGCCGGTAGATGCCTGTGCGCCAGTCGCGCCCGTAGCCCGCCGAGCCGCGGTAATCCACGTCAATCACCACGTATCCCCGCTCCATCAGAATGTGATGGAACATGTACTCGTGCGAATAGGAGGACCACCAGCGATGCACGTTCTGCAAGTATCCCGCTCCATGCACAAAGATCACCGCCGGACCACCCTTGCGGAAATTCGCAGGCTTATAGAACCGCGCCCGCAGCGTGGCGCCATCGCGCGCCGGAAAAGTGACGATAGGCGCGTCCAGCCACGGATATTCCCAAAACTCAGGCGCGGGCGATGATGTCAGTTTCTTCGCGGTCGCTCCTGTGCGTGCTTCCTGCACGTACACCTCCGGCGGCTTGTTCGTGTAGGAATAAAGATCGGCGAACCAGCGATCGTCCGGGGAAGGAACACAGGTGTGACCACCTGGCAGCGACGTGAGCCGCGTTCTGGGCCCGCCCTCCGCGCTCATTTCGTAGATCTGATGCTCGCCTGCGTCACCCTCGCTGGTGGTAAGGAAGAACCGGCTCTTGTCTCGCGAAAGAATCGCGCCATCCACTTCCCAGTTGCCGGATGTCAGCGCCGCCGGCTCGCCGCCTTCGAAAGAAACTGTATAGAGGTGCGAGTAACCGGAGCGCTCGGATTGGAAATAAAGATCCCGATCCGATTTCGTCCAACCCAGCGTGAACCCGCCAGGGCCGTCGACCCACGCGTCGTCATGATCGTGTTCGATGACGCGCGTTTTGCCGGTGGTCTCATCCAGCGCCAGTATCCAGCGATCCTTATTATCGGCTGCGCGAGCCAGCAGCGCGGCCTTGGTTCCGTCTTCCGACCAGACAGGCTGCGCTAACTGGACGTCGCGTTCCTTTTCCACCGGTTTTGTCTCGCCCTTAGTCTCCTCCGGCGCTGGCGCGAGCTTCTGCCCATGGTCCACCCATTTCACCTCGCCGGTCTCGACGTTCAAAATCGCCAGGTGTATGCGGTTCTGATTGTCGCCAACTTTGTTGCGAGAGGGGATGTCTTCGGTATACCCGGATTCAGTCACGAAATTCGGCACAACCGTATTCTTCGTTCCGGTACCGGGCTCCGAGACGCTGGCGATCACGTATTTCTCATCCGGTGTAAGCGCCAGCGCGGTGATGGTCTGCTGTCCCTGCAAGTTAAAAGGTTTGCGAGGATTCTCCCGCTTCTTCTTGGCTTCGTCCTCTTCCTTCTTAGTAGCCTGCTCGCGAACCACGTCCAGGAGTTCCTTTTCCTCTTTCTTCACGAACTCCTGGCTGTCGGTTCCCTTCTTTTCTTCGTCGCGGCTAGCGCCACGCGCTTGTCCTTGTGCCTGTCGAGGACCGGCTGCCGGCTCACCAGCGGGCGGTCCAGTCCGAATATCGGTCATCTGCACCAGCGACCCAGTGTCGAGCGTCATCACGTAAAGGTTGTTCCCGCGCGTGAACGCGATTCGCTTCTCGTCCCGGGTGAAGTGCGGATTAGTTTCGAGGTCTTCTGTTTTCGTAAGCTGCTGAGTCTGCCCGGTGGTGGAGTCATAAAGGAACAGGTCACCATCGCGCGAATAGACCGTCCGTTTCTTATCCAGCGTTGTGGCGCCAGAAGCAGGCGGCGCGAGTTTCGCCTCGGCTTCGGATAATTTTTTGAGACCCGAGCCATCGCGCCCCACGACGTACGTATCAAGATCTTTGATCTGCGGGTCGCTAGGCTGTTTCCACTGGAAATAAACACGCTCGCCGTCGCCCGACCATCGAACCTGCGCCGGCTCGTAGCCGTATAGGCCCGGTCCGCGCATGATGTTGTCGATAGTAAGCGCAAACTTCCCGGCTGGCGTGGCATGGAACGCAAAGATCAGCGCGAGAAGAGACAGGCTGGATTTCCGCATAGAGTATCATGCTATCGCAGCCCGGCCGTTGAATTCTTAGCCACGGATACACACGGATGGACACGGATAAGGCTCTCGTTTTATCCGTGTGAATCCGTGTCCATCCGTGGCTAGTAACTATTTGTTGATGTCTACTCGCCTTTCCAGGCGCTGAATGAGATCGCTGACCTGACCTTTGAGCGCATCTGGAGCCTGCGGGAGGGCGAGTTTCATTTCCTTGACGGCGGTGTCATAGTCGCCCTGCGCGACGGCGATGCGGGCCGCCTCGTTATGCGCGACCCAGCTATTTGGATCTTTCTTGATATTGTCCTGAAAAAGTTCCAGCGCTTCGTCCTCGCGTCCTTGTCCTTGCAAGCCGCGGGCGAAGGTGTGGATTTGCGGCTGGCTGCCCGTGGTAAGCGCTTTATCGTATGCGGCCTGGGCTTCATCCTTGCGGCCGAGAGTCCTGAGCGCCCACGCCTTTGTAATTTCATCCTCAAAGCGGTCTTCATTCGCAATTGCATTGTCCGCGTATTTGGCCGCCTCTTCCGCGCTGAGCTTGTTGTCCAACAAATAGTTGGCCGCTTCCACCCACGGTTGCCATTCGAACTGAATGCGCCCGCGAAGCTGGTTGCGCAGACTCGCCTCGACGATTTCTGGAGTGTTGACCTCTACTCTAAATTGCACCATTACCTTTTCCCACCGCATAGTGACCACGGCGGAATTTGGTTTCGGGTCGTCAAAATCATAGGTAAGGGCTTCTTGGCTCTCGATGGTCTCCGGCTTCACGGTCACGCGAAGCGCGTCTTCGGCCTGGTCATATGTGAAACTCCCCCAGGAAGTGTGGTTCTTCGAGAAAATGACGACCCACGAAGTCTTGCCGGGAATCATATGCAGCCCATACACACCCTTCCGAAGTGGCTGCCCCTCAATGTTCACCGGGTCGGCGAACTCGATGATGGTGTTCTCGTTGGCCCCGGCGCGCCAAACCTGTCCGTAGGCCTGAACGCCGCCGAAGATTTTTCGTCCGCGGACCAACGGGCGGCTGTAGTCAATCGTGATATCGGTGATGCCGATGCGCTGCGTGATGCGCGCATGCTGGCTCAAGCGCGGCAGATTCAGCATCGCCGACTGGGCCATGCCGCAGCCGGCGGCACACAAGCTCGCCATAATCGCCTTTACCATCGGACCAAGCCCTCCGCATCGTCCACAACCACGACGTCATATTTTTCCAACATAGGCATCAGAACGTTCTCTAACTCGCCCTTCCACAGGTCCCCTTCGTAGAACTTCGCCTTCATGGGCTCGCGCGAGACGGCGTCGGGAAAGCCCCGCATAAAGAAAAACGTGTCGGGATCTTCCACCGAAAGAAACGGGCCCAATATTTTCATCCCGATTTCCGCATGTGCTGGAATCGACTTGGACCGAAATATCTCGATGAACCGGGAGCGCAGGCCAGGCTTGGTTCTATAGGTGCGCATTTCAATAATCATTCGAGGTTCTCCATCATGCTGCCGTGGCCCAGGTGAAAAAGCAAGAACGCACTTTGCGGTAACCTGGTTACGCTATGGAAACCCGTCTGCAGCGGGCCCTACCCACCGAGTGCCCGATGACGGCTGCTCTAAACGCTGTCGGCGGCAAGTGGAGTTTGATTTGCCTCTTCTGGCTGGATTCCGGCACGCGCCGGTTCAACGAGCTGCGCCGGTTGATGCCTGACATTTCCCACAAGGTGCTGGCCGCGACGCTGCGTCATCTGGAGCACGAAGGATTGATCTCTCGCACGGTTTATGCGGAGGTTCCGCCGCGGGTGGAGTACTGCATTTCCAGTCACGGAGAATCCGTGCGTCCGATCATCCAGGCCGTTCGAGCATGGGGCCGCGAGCACATCGAATGGCGGCAGCTCGAGCCCGTTAGCCACGGATAAATGGGTTCGTTTTATCCGTGTGCATCCGTGTGCATCCGTGGCCTAAAATCTTACCGCGCGGTATGCATTTGAATCGTCCCCAGCTCGGTCAACCCGCCGTCCACCACGATCGTCTCGCCCGTCATCGATCCGGCGTCCGCCACCAGGTACAGCGCGAGCTCCGCGATTTCTTCCACTGTGGCCAGACGCTTGAGCGGGGTCACTGCCTCGCCCTGGTCGAACGCCGCATCCGGCCAGTTAGCGAACCGAGTGCGAACAAAGCCTGGCGCGATGGCATTCACCCGGATTTGCGGCGCCAGCGCCCGTGCCAGCGACTTGTTCATGGTGATCATGGCGCCCTTCGAGGCCGCGTAGGCGATAGAGCTTCCCATCCCTGTCATGCCCGCCACCGAAGCGACGTTTACGATAGACGCGCCCGGTTGCTTGCGTAACGAGGGAACCGCGGACCGCACGGCATAGAATGCGCCGCGCAGATTGGTGTCAAAGGTACGATCCCAGATTTCGTCGGTGAGATTGTCCAGTTGGTCGTGAGGGATGCGCGTGCTCCAGCCGGCGTTGTTCACCAGGATGTCGAGCTGGCCAAATTCCTGGTTCACCCGATTCACCATCCCCTCCACTTCCGCTGCGTCTGCAACGTCGGCGCCGATAGCGAGCGCGGTGCCCCCGGCCGATCGGATGCCCGCTACAACTTCCTCGGCAGCCTCGCGAGACTTGCTATAGTTGACCGCAACTTTGGCGCCTTCACGCGCGAATATCTCCGCTATCGCACGGCCGATGCCGGTGCCAGCGCCCGTGACCAACGCTACCCGATCCTTGAGTTTCATCTACAAAATGGTAGCGCAACGTCCCCTTGGTGACGCGCGGGGCTACTTCGGCATTCGTTGGGCTACACGATCGACCTGCATGGTAGCCCCGCACAGTAAGTAAGGGGACCTACCTTCGAACGAAATGCAAAGTGGCCTGCGAGGTCTGTCCTTGCGTGGAACTTTGCTTGATTTCGAGCGTCATACGCTTGCCGTCATCGGAGAGAGTGTGCGTCCAGTGACCCTGCACTTGACCGTCTTTGACCACAGCCGTCCATTCGGTATCCATTTGGTTGCCATTCAGCGTTGTTTTGGACGCCATCTGAAAAGGCCCAATCTGGTTCTGCTGCGCAACGCCATCAAAGCTCAAGTGCATTTTGGATGTCATGATGCCGAGATACAGTAGCGGGACTATGCCGTTGTCCGGTTCCTTGAAAGTAGACTCCATCGTTACTCCCGAACCGTCCTGTTTGATTCTGGTTTCCAGATTGCCCGGCGCGTCCCTCGAGGGCTGGCTTTTGTCCAGCACCCACCGGCCGGAAAAGCCCTCGTCCTTTGCACTTACACTGACGGTAGCGATAGAAGCGATTAAGAACGCGAGACATAGTAGCCGTATGGTTTTCAAAACACCTTCTCCTGCCAAATGAGATTCAAATTGACGCGAAGCGTTTCGCCTATCCAACTATCTTTACATTCCGTGCCGGCCCTGACCGGAAGCGAATCGCTGAGCTCCAGCCACGGTCTCGCCGCTCTCAATAACGCTCAGACCTCTGCGAAATTCGTTGCGTACCGCCTCGGACGTCGGTAGCGACCATTGCTCATAGGACGACAATCGGTCGGATCGCATGCACGTCTGCGGGAGCGCGGCCAGCTCACGGGCCAGTTGGACTGCGGCCTCCAGTGCACCGCCATGTTCCACCAAACGGTTGGCCAACCCTATCCGGAGCGCCTCATCGCCCGAGACGCCTCGCCCAGTCAGAATCAGATCCAGCGCGTGGCTGTGCCCGATCAGCCTCGGAAGGCGAATGGTTCCAAGATCAACCAACGGTACTCCGAAGCGCCGGCAATACACACCGAACACGGCATCGCGCGCGGCCACCCGCAGGTCGCACCAGCAAGCCAACTCCAAGCCTCCCGCAACGGCGTGACCCTCCACCGCCGCGATCACTGGCTTCGATAAGAGCATGCGCGTGGGACCCATCGGCCCGTCGCCCTCTTCAGACAGCGTGTTTCCCCGCCCCTCCGCCACCGCTTTCAGATCCGCTCCGGCACAGAACGTTCCCGCGGCGCCCGTGAGCACGGCGACGCGCATTGACGAATCGGCATCGAACCCGCGAAACGTCTCCGCCAACGCCCGAGCCGTCGCGCCATCCACCGCGTTACGCACTTCAGGACGGTTGATAGTCACCGCCAGAACGTCATCGTAAGCTTGTGCCTGAACGGTATTCATGAGGTCTACTGTACAATAGAGCATTCCGTTTCTAGTTTCTGGTTTCTAGTTTCTAGTTCTCACGAACCGCCGGCCGATCAAACGAGGAACCAGAAACCAGAAACCAGGAACCAGAAACGTTTCGATGTTGCTTTCCACGCCAGCGTATTTCACTTTCCTGATCGCCGTCTTCTTCGTCTATTGGTTGGTTTCTCGTTTTCGATTCGCAGGCTTGGCTGTCATCGTTTTTGCGAACTACTTCTTCTACGCCCGCTGGGACCTTATCTATCTGGCGCTGATCCCCGCCGCCTCTACGTGCGATTTTTTCATCGGCCAAGCTCTCGAGGCGACTGAGCGAGCGCTCATCCGCCGTGTCTTGGTGACCGTAAGCATCGTTCTGAATATCGGACTCATCGCGTCCGTGAAGTACATGCCGTTGGTACTCGACACCTACGCACACTGGGCGTCCACACAAGCTCGCACCTGGCCCTGGATTCTGCCGCTCGGCCTTTCGTTCTACGCCTTCCAATCGCTCACCTACACCATCGACATCTATCGCCGCGATGCCAAACCCACCACCAGCTACCTGGCCTACCTTGCGTCCGCAAGTTTCTTCCCCACCACTCTCGCCGGCCCAATCACGCGAATTTCGACGCTATTGCCGCAGTGGTCCAAGCGCGAGCTGCTCAGCGCACAGGACGGCGGCAAAGCTTTTTTCCTGATTGGTCTCGGGCTATTGAAGAAGTTCCTGATCGCCGACTATTTGGCCGAGACGCTGATCAACCGCGTATTCGATCTGCCCAAGCTCTACTCGGGCACCGAAGTTTTGATGGGTGTTTACGGCTACGCGCTGCAGCTCTACTACGATTTTTCGGGTTACACGGACATCGCCATCGGCTCCGCACTGCTGCTGGGAATCAAGCTGCCCATCAATTTCAATCGTCCTTATGCCGCACAAAATATCGCCGACTTCTGGCGGCGCTGGCACATCTCGTTTTCGAACTGGCTGCGCGACTACTTGTATTTCTCGCTCCCCGGTCTGCGGTCGCGGTGGAAGATTTTCACCTATGGGAATCTCGTCCTCACCATGGCGATCGGCGGGCTCTGGCATGGCGCCAGTTGGACCTTCTTGGTCTGGGGATTGTGGCATGGCACTGGCCTGGCCGCCCAGCGCTGGTGGCAGGTGATGCGGGGAAATCCAACTCCGTCGACACATCCTGCGACACGCATCCTCAAGGGCGTCGTGACATTCCATTTCGTCCTATTAGGCTGGATCTTCTTCCGCTCTTCAAGCCTCGCAACGGCCCGCGAAATATTCGCTCAAATAGTTTCCGGCACCGTGTCATTTTCGAACATCGCACCCGGCTTCTGGGTCGTTATGGCGATTGCCGCTTGCACGCATTATCTGCCGAAAGGCTGGTATGACCGCAGCCTCAAGCTCTATAGCGACTCTCCCTTTTACGCGCAGGCCGCTGCCATGGCGTTGTTGCTGGTTGCCATCCAATACGTTGGAGCCACCGGCGCCGTGCCTTTCATCTATAACCGGTTCTGACCATGCTGCCGAAGAAACCCTCGCTCGCTATCCTTACCTTCGGTGCTCTCATCCTGCTTTTGGAGCTGACAAGATTCGCCCGCCCTTTTGCGCCTGCTGCCGCGCTGGATTTCCGGCCACGAACCACGGTGGCGCCTGAAGAGCCTGTTCGCACGCAGCCGCCAGCTCTCTTTCGAAACAAGATCGTGATCGAGCAGCACGATTCGATTGGGCCGAATTTAATCGACCAGCACGATTCCCTGAAAGCCTTCTATCAAGCCCTGTGGCGCACCGAAGCCAAGGAGCCGGGAGCGGTGACCCGCATCCTGCATTACGGCGATTCTCCGGTTACAGCGGACTCGATCACCGGCGATGTCCGCTCGCTCCTGCAGGAGCACTTCGGCGACGCCGGACACGGATTCATATTAATCGCCAAGCCTTGGGCCTGGTACGGTCATCGTGGCGTGGACGTGCGCGGCAGCGGCTGGCACATTGAGGCCGCCAGCCAGTCCCGCGCCCTCGATGGCTTTCATGGATTGGGAGGCGTCAGCTTTCAAGGCTCAACCGGGGCCTCCTCGCAGCTGGTTCTCCACGAAGACCACGCACGCATGGAAATAAAATACCTACGCCAGCCGGGCGGCGGATTGCTGGCGGTTCAAGCAGATGGTGCGCTGATCGATAAGCTGGAAACCGACGGACCGGAGAAACAACCGGCGTTCAAAATGTTTGATCTGCCGGCCGGCGCGCGCGATATCGATTTGATTGTGGAACGTGGCCCGGTCCGAATGTTTGGAGTAAGTTTCGAGAAAGATGGGCCCGGTGTGATTTACAATAGTTTAGGACTGAACGGCGGCCAGGTACAGATGGTGCTCCGTTTTTTCGAGAAGGCCCAGTGGGCCGCCGAGCTCCAGCATGAGCAACCGGATCTGGTGGTTGTGAACTACGGCACGAATGAGAGCCTCTATGCTGATTACGTCGAACGCTACTATCCCGGCGAGTTGCGGGAAGTGATTCGAAGAATCAAGACCGCTATTCCGAAGGCATCCGTGCTGGTGATGAGCCCCATGGATCGCGGAGAAAGAAATTCGCTCGGCCAGATCATCACGCCCGCCACGTTGCCCCGGCTGGTGGAAATACAGCGCCAGATCGCGGCTGAAATGTCCTGCGCATTCTTCAATACGTTCCAGGCCATGGGCGGCGAAGGAACCATGGCCCGCTGGTATGAAAGCCAACCTCGCCTGGTGAGTGCAGACTTCATTCATCCATTACCTGCGGGCGCGAAAAAAGTAGGTGTGCTGCTGGACCAGGCGCTGGAATCGGGCTTTCACCAGTTTAAGGCCAGAGAACAGCAACGGCTTGCGGAGCACGCGGCGCCGAAAGGAACGGAGCAATAGTGCGGAAGCTTGCGTTTATACTTCCGCTATTATTAGCGACAATACCTGCATCGGCCGCGACGGCTACGCCGGTCAAGAAGGCCACCAAACCAGTCAAGAAAAAGGTCTCGCGGAAAGTCGCGCACAAGAAACGTTATCGGCCGCCTGTGGTGGCTGTTTCCCCGCAAGTGCGCCACGTCGCGGTCCAGGCCGTCAGCGCGCGAGCCACGCGTCCCATGACCTCGCTCGAAGGTGCGGGCGCTCTGGTTCCGTTCTTTGAGCAAATTTCACGGCCATCCGAAACGGGCTCTCTGCACATCCTGCACTACGGCGATTCCCACACGGCTTCCGACGATTGGGCCGCTGAAATGCGCCAATCCTTACAGGCGAAGTTCGGCGCCGGTGGCCCGGGATTCATTTTGGCCGGTCATCCGTTTGCCGGTTACCGGCGTTTCGATTCTCGAGGCTACAACTCGCGCGGCTGGTATACCGATGGCTTGGTAGGCCGCCAGGGCGATGGAATCTACGGGTTATCCGGCGTCAGCCTGACGGCGCAGTCAGCCGGACAAACCGTGTCGCTGGTAGCTGAGGCCGAGCAACTCGAGCTGCACTATTTACAGCAGCCTGCTGGAGGACAACTGGAGTTTGCCGTGGACGGAATCCCAGTGGGCGCCATCGATACTGCCGGTGATTTGTCGTCCGGCATCTATCGCTACACACCGCCGGCCGGGTCCCATGAATATAGCGTCACCACCTCAAGCGATGCGCCGGTGCGGCTCTTCGGATGGGTAGCGCAGAATCACTCGGGAATAACTTACGAGACGCTCGGAATCAATGGCGCAAAGGCCGGTCTGATGCTGGATTGGAACCAGTCCATCCTAGCCGGAGAAATGGTCGCTCGCGACCCTGCGCTCATTGTCGTTGCATATGGCACCAACGAAGCGCTCAGCAGATCGTGGACCCAGGCCGAATATCGCAGAGCATTCTCTGAAGTGATCCACCGCCTTCGCGCGGACGCCCCGGTGGCCAGCATCCTGATAGTTGGCCCGCCCGATTGCTTGTTCCGGTATCGGGGCCGCCGTCTGCCGTTCCCGCACCTGGATGATGTGATCGACATCCAACGTCAGGTCGCACTCGAAAACGGCTGCGCATTCTGGGACTGGCGGAGCCGCATGGGCGGACCCGGATCCGTTCGCGAATGGGTACAAGCGGGCTTGAGCCAGGGCGACTATGTGCACTTCACCGGCGCGGGCTATCGCCTGGTTGGCGACATGCTGATCGAGGAATTGATGGACCAATACAACCGGTTTCTCGCAGTTCGCGCCGAGGCTACGAATGGACAATAGCGAAAAAATCATCGCCATCCTAAAAAGCGTCTCCAAGAAAAACTCAGTCCCTGCCGCGGACGAGTCACTGTTCGATTCCGGTTTTTTGGATTCGTTCGCGCTGCCTGACATGGTAAGTGAGCTGGAGCGCGAGTTTCAGATTAAGATCCCGGATTCCGATCTCAATCCTCGCAAATTCGAAACCATCTCACGCATCGAATCCTACATAGAGAGCAGGAAGTAACCCCGTGTCCGTCCTAAAGGCTTTCGGAGCCTACCTACCCGCAAGAATTGTCTCTAACCAGGAACTTGGTTCCAGGGTGAACCGGACGCCGGATTGGATTTTGGATGTCTCCGGCATTGAGGAGCGCCGTTACGCGGCCGAGAATGAGTCCGTCGCGGACATGGCGGTGGCTGCGGCGATGCAATGCCTGGAAAGAGCCGGCATGACGGTCTCGGACATCGGAATGTTCATCGTAAGCTCTGGTTCCAGTGAGCGACGATTCCCCGGACCAGCATCCATCGTCGCCAATCGGCTGGGTGCAACCAGTGCGCCTGCTTTGGATGTTCCAATGGCCAGCGCCGGGGGTCTGTTCGGCATGGCTCTGGCCGCGCAACTGGCGGCGGCATACGGCAACATTCTGGTTGTTGCCGCGGAGAAGATGTCGACGGT
>PMOK01000042.1:65700-105338 GCA_003162425.1 Bryobacterales bacterium
GTTTTGCATTCCGATGGCACGTTTGCCGAAGATTTGCGGCTCGAGTTTGACGCGCCGCTCGCCATGAATGGCCGGTCGGTAATCATGCAGGCCTCGCGCAAGATTCCGGCGGCCATCGCGGAGCTGCTGGAACGAAATCGGACACCCGCCTCCGCGGTCAAAATATTTCTGATGCACCAGGCCAATCAGAATCTGATCGATCGCGTCGCCAAGGCTCTGGACGTACAAGCGGGAATGTTCTACTCGAACATTCGCGGTTATGGCAACACTTCGTCGGCGTCGATGTTGATTGCCGCGTCCGAATGGTGGCAGGCGCATGGCCCGGCTCCCGGCGACCTGATCTGCTTCACGGCCTTCGGCGCGGGATTCCATTGGGGCGCGCTGCTGGTGGAAGCGTGATCTAGTGTCCCCTCACTTACGTGCGGGGCTACTGCAAAAGTAGGACAAGCCTCCGGCTTGTGCAGTTGGCAAGCCGGAGGCTTACCCTACTTCAGAATCTCCCGCGCCGCGTTGTACCCTGGTGCGCCCATCACGCCGCCTCCCGGGTGCGTGCCCGAACCACACAGGTACAAACCCTTGATCGGCGTTTTATAGCGCGCGCAACCGGCTACCGGCCGCAGCACGAACATCTGATCCAGGCTCATCTCGCCATGAAAAATATTGCCGCCAGTGAGTCCAAAGCGACGCTCCAGATCGAGCGGTGTGAGCACCTGCTTGTCGATGATCAGCGAACGGAACCCAGGTGCATATTCTTCAATCAGGTCGAACACGCGATAAGCGAAGGGTTCGCGCAGCTCGTCCCAGGTGGCGTCGCGCAACGTATAAGGCGCGTACTGCAGAAATATCCCCATGATGTGCTTGCCGGGCGGCGCAAGCGACGGATCATACACGGTGGGGATGGTCATCTCGATCATCGGCGAATGCGAAGGCTGGCCGTATTTGGCATCATCCCAGGCGCGCTCGATGTATTCAATGGACGGGCAGATATGCATGGTGGTGCGGTGCTGCGGCCCGTTATCGCCAGGGTACGCCCGGAAATTCGGCAGTCCGCTCAGCGCGAGATTGATCTTGCAAGATGTGCCCTGGCTGCGATATTTGCGGATGGAGTCGAGAAAATCCGGCGGCAGGTGGCGCGCGTCCAACAGATGCAGGAAGGTCAATTGCGGCGTAAGATTGCTGGCGACGATATTGGCCTCGATCTCTTCCCCGCCCTCTAGCACCACTCCCCGCGCGCGTCCGTTTTCCACGCGGATCGTTTCCACAGGCGCATTGAGCCGGATCACGACGCCCTTGCTGCGGGCCGAGTCCGCGATGGCATTCGACACGCCGCCCATTCCACCGCGCACAAATCCCCACAAGCCCCTGTGTCCGCCCACGCCTCCCATCACGTGGTGCAACAGTATGTAAGCCGTGCCGGGCGAGCGCGGCCCGCCGTTAGCGCCGATGACACCATCGGTGGCCAACGTCACCTTGATCTCCTCGGATTCGAACCATTCATCCAGCAAATCCGCCGCGCTCTCGGTGAACACCTTCACCATGCCGACGATTTCCTTCGCGCTCAGGCCGCGGAGTTTGCCCATGAGCTTCAAGTAATCGATAAAATCGCCCAATCCGGCGGGTGGAAACTCGGGAGGCGTGGTCAACAGCAGACCCTCCACCACTGTCGAGATCCGCTCTAAGTGATCTTCGAATGCGGGAAACACATCGGCGTCATGTTTGGAGAATTTCGCAATTTCGGCGACAGTCTTCGCGCGATCCTGCCACATGAAGAGATGGCGGTCGTCCGGGAAGGCAGAGAAGAATGCCGGATCCTTCGCGTCCACCTGATATCCGAAGCGAGCCAGCTCAAGTTCCCGGACGATCCGCTCCTGGAACAGGCTCGTCAGGTACGACGCGGTAGAGACGCGATAACCGGGCCAGATTTCTTCCGTGACCGCGCAGCCGCCCACCAGCTCACGTTTTTCCAGCACCAACACTTTGCGCCCAGCCCGCGCGAGATAAGCCGCGGTGACCAGTCCGTTGTGTCCCGCGCCGATGATGATTACGTCGTATTTAGTCAACTCACGATTGTAGCGTGTAGCGTAGGACAAGCCTCCGGCTTGTCCAGTTGGCAAGCCGGAGGCTTGCCCTACGGGGAACGGTGAACTGAGAAGAATCGAGAAATACCTCCACTGTTCGTTTATGAGCGTCGAAGATGGATTCTATCGCCGGCATCTGCCTCATTGGCAGGTAGACGGCGCTCCGCATTTTATTACCTGGAGACTCGAAGGTTCGCTTCCGGCTCATATGACCGCTGAATTTCTTGAGATTGATGAAAAATTAGACGCCGCGGAAACAGGCCCCCTCTGGCTTCGCCGACCGCGGATCGCGGAGATGGTGGTGAACACTCTTCACTACGGGGAGCAAAAACTTAGACTCTACGAACTACTGGCCTGGGTCGTGATGGCGAACCATGTTCACGTCGTCATTTATGCCCGGGCAACCCTGGCTCGAATCACGCACGCTGTCAAGGGATATACGGCGCTGCAAGCCAACCGGATATTAGATCGAACCGGTCAATTCTGGCAGCACGAATCATTCGACCGTTGGATTCGGGACCGGTATGAATTGGAACGCATCATCCGATACGTGGAGCGGAATCCCGTCAAAGCTGGGCTCGTAAAATGCGAAGATGACTTTCGTTGGTCAAGCGCATTCCCCGTACCGCAAGCCTCCGGCTTGCGAAAAGGGCAAGCCGGAGGCTTGCCCTACGCGGACGCGGTTACACGGTAATTCAAATGCACCACACCGTCAGTGAACTTGCGCGTTGAGAGCAAGCGTAGTGGGACTGTGCGGCGCCCCGCCGCAATCAACGGTATGCCTTCCCCAATCAACACCGGTATCACATGGATACTGAACTCGTCGATCTGCCCTGCGTCCAGAAATGTAGCGATCAGCCCGCCACCGCCCATCATCCAGATGTCCTTGCCCGGCTGCTTCCGCAGGCGTTTCGCAAACGGGCCGATCGGTTCATTGACAAACTCAACGTCCGTTGCCGGCGACTTCGGTGGCCGATGGGTGAAGACATAATTCTTCACCTTCGGACCGAATCCGCCAACCCCGCCCATGGTGAGCGCCTGGTCATAAGTTTTGCGGCCCCACAGTATGGTGTCTATCGAAGCGAAGAACGCGCCCATCCCGTAGTTGCCCTTTGGCCGCGGACGGTCCAGCCAATCGAAGCTTCCGTCCGCACGGGCGATGTAGCCATCGGCGCTGGTCGCGATGTAGACGATAATCTTCCGGTTACGTTTCATGGGGAGCAGTATGCGGCCTGGCTCCCGACAACCTATGTCATATTAGTATTCGCCCGGCGATTCGAACGCCACCACCGCCAACGGCGGCACCGTGATGGACAGGCTGTGATAGTGATTGTTCTGCGAGATTGGTTGCGACATCACCAGGCCGCCGTTACCCAGATTGCTGCCGCCAAACAGCTCCGAATCCGTGTTCAGAATTTCGCGATACGGGCCGGGGTCAGGCACTCCCACGCGGTAGTTGAGACGCGGCACCGGCGTGAAGTTGCAAACGAACAATAGGAACGGCTTTCGCGCCTTGGAACGGCGAATGAAGGAGATGGTGGAACCATCCACGTCGCGGAAATCCACCCACTCGAAACCTTCCCAGTGAAAATCCACTTCGTAGAATTCCGGATACGAAGTATAGAGCCGGTTCAGTTCCCTCACCAACGTCTGGAGTTTCCGATGAAGGTCGAAATGGAGTAGTTCCCAGGGCAGCCCGCGATCGTGGTTCCATTCCTCCCATTGGCCGATCTCGGAGCCCATGAACAGCAGCTTTTTGCCCGGATGAGCATACATATATGCCAGGAACGCGCGCACGTTGGCGAACATCTGCCACATATCGCCCGGCATTTTGCTCAGCAGCGAGCGTTTGCCATGCACCACTTCATCGTGCGAAATGGGCAGGACGAAATTTTCTGTGAAGGCGTACAGCATGCTGAAGGTGATGTCGCTGTGATGATACTTGCGGTGTATAGGATCCTTTTCGAAATAGTCCAACATGTCGTGCATCCAGCCCATGTTCCACTTCATGGTGAAACCAAGGCCGTTCAGAAAAACCGGCCGCGACACGCCGGCAAATGCAGTGGACTCCTCGGCAATGGTCATCGCGCCGGGCACTTGATGCGCCAGCTCATTGAAGCGGCGCAGCAGAGAGATGGCTTCCAGATTCTCGTTGCCCCCGTAAATGTTCGGAACCCAGTCACCCGGCTGGCGTGAATAATCGAGATACAGCATGGACGCTACAGCATCCACACGCAGGCCATCGATGTGGTATTCGCGCAGCCAGAACTGCGAATTCGAGATCAGGAATGTGCGCACCTCATTGCGGCCGTAATTGAAGATCAGCGTTCCCCAATCGCGATGCTCGCCCTTGCGCGGATCGGCGTGTTCGTACAGCGCAGTTCCATCAAAGAAGGCCAGGCCATGCGCGTCTTTCGGGAAATGAGCGGGCACCCAGTCGACGATGACTCCTAACCCTGCCTGATGGCAACGATCGACGAAATACATGAAGTCCTGCGGGTGACCGAACCGGGACGTAGGCGCATAGTAGCCTGTGATTTGATAGCCCCATGAGCCGGAGAAGGGATGCTCCATGGGCGGCATCAGTTGCAGATGCGTGTAGCCGAGATCCTTGGCGTAGCCGACCAGTTTGTCAGCCAGTTCGCGATAGGTCAGGTAGGAATTGTGCGGACCGCGTAGCCACGAGCCGAGGTGGACTTCGTAAATCGATACCGGCTCTTTCAAATAATCTTTGAGTGCGCGCGATTCCATCCACGCCTGGTCGCCCCACTGATAGGTGGAAAGATCCACCACCACCGAGGCCGACTTTGGCGGCACTTCGGACGCGAATCCGTAGGGGTCCGCCTTCTGCTGGCGATAGCCGCGAACGTGCGACCGCACGGCATATTTGTAGTTGGTGCCGGGAGCCGCGCCGGGCATGAAGAATTCCCAGATGCCGCCGGTGCGCATGCGCATAGGGTGACGCCGCTCGTCCCAATCGTTGAAATCACCTACTACGCTGACCACTTCCGCATTCGGCGCCCATACCGCGAAGCGGACGCCGGGCACTCCCTCACAGTCCACCAGGTGCGCGCCCATGGTCCGGAAGCTCTCGTAATTGGTTCCCTCGCCGTGCAAGTGCAAATCGAATTCCGAGAGCAGCGGCGGGAAGCGATACGGATCGTCGGCTTCCACTTTGGTGGCGCCGTTCCAGAGCGTGAATTGGAGTTTATACGCGCCTGGCTCGTGCGCGAGCGTAGCGGCGAAGAAGCCATCGGAATGCAGCTTTCGCATCGGATGCAGCAGGCCGCCCGTGGCCACCCAGGCGTCCATGGCTTGCGGTAAGAAAGCGCGGACCTCCCAGCCATCGCCCTCTTGATGCGGGCCAAGAACGCTAAACGGGTCGCCGTGGGACCCGTCGATGATCGCTTCCAACTCTTGGGGAGTCATGCACAGCTATTATGGCAGAGAGGTCAGAGTGGAGAAGGCGGAGTTGCATGTTCATCTCGAAGGGTCCATCGAGGCTGAGACTCTCATGGCGATTGATCCGTCCGTCTCACGCGCCGAGATCGAGGCTAATCTTCATGGCAAGACCTTCGAGGAATTCCTGCGCGGTTATATCTGGGTGAACAATCGGCTGAAGACTCCCGAGCATTATGCAATCGCGACCCGGCATCTGCTCGACCGGCTGGCGTTTCAGGATGTCACCTATGTGGAGATCACGCTATCGGCCGGCGTCGTCTTGTGGAAGGATCAGGATTTGGCTGCCGTATATGACGCGGTGTGGAAGGAATCCGAGCGGTCCCGCGTGAAAGCCCTTTGGATCGTCGATGCCGTGCGGCATTTTGGCGCCGAGGCCGGCATGCGTGTCGCCGAATTTGCCGTCTCGCGGCGCGAAGAAGGCGCAATTGCTTACGGCATCGGCGGGGATGAAGCGCGAGGACCGGCGGAATGGTTTCGCGATGTTTTCGCGTATGCGCGCGATGGAGGATTGCGGTTGGTCTGCCATGCGGGTGAAACGACGGGCCCTGAATCCATCTGGGCGGCGCTCGAAATCGGCGCCGAACGGATCGGGCATGGCATCGCGGCAGCTCGCGATCCGGCGTTGATGGCCAAACTTCGCGAGTTGAACGTGCCCCTCGAGGTGTGCATTTCAAGCAACGTTTGCACGGGCGTGGTGGCTTCGGTGGAGGAACATCCGGTGCGGAAGCTGTACGACGCCGGTGTACCGATCGTACTCAATACCGACGATCCGGCATTTTTCCGCACGTCACTCACGCGGGAATACGAACTGGCGCGCGATGTGTTCGGTTTACCCGCAGAGGAACTGGCGGCGAATAGTTTTCGATACGCATTCGGCGTGGGACAAGCCTCCGGCTTGTCCAGTTAAGGCAAGCCGGAGGCTTGCCTCACGTTGAAATAAGCGCACAAATCCGTCACCGAACAAATCCGGCACAGCGGCGCATTCAACTTGCAGAGCTCCTGGCCGTGCTGGCGCAGTAGCTGATTGGCTTTGATCAGCGGCGCGCACTCCTGGCCAATCTCGCCGGCAATTGCTTCATGGACGGAACGATAGGTGGCCGAATAGTTCTTGCACTCCTGCCCGTAGCCGATGCGGCGCAACACGCGCAGGCCGTTCGAATCGAGTCCCAGCACGGCGTAGCTCTTCGTGAATAACAGAATCTTCTCCGCGCCTGGCTCGCCGATGTTCGGGTAGAGGCGGAGAGCCTTCTTGGCTTGTTTCAACGGCAGTTTGAGTGCCTTGCGAAGGTCGCCCTGAAACTGGTCCAGAGTGATTCGCGCGATGGTACGGAGCCGTTCCACGCGGACCTCAGGACGCATGCCACCCATCTTGGCGATTTCAAGCAGCGTAGCTTGCGGCGCCGCCAGGATCTGTTTCGCCGTCAGGCCGACACGCTGGCGCAGAGCTTCGAATGCAGCTTCACGCCGTTCGTCGTTTAACAAGTACGCCACGTTTTCCCAGAGGATCAGCTCGAACGGGTCGGACTTGGGCGGTTTCGGCCGGCCGTACTTGGACTGCAGCCGCTGGATCACCTTACCGAAAAGTCTGGCCGGTTGATCCACTGTTTCCAATCGATCTTATTGCAGACCCATTTTGCGGACTACTTCGGGGAGATCGGAACCGGCGGCATCGGCGTCCCTTAGGTACCGGCACCAGACCAGGGCTGGATCGTGCTCCTTGTAAGCGGTCGCGAAAAATTCGCCCTTCCAGCCGTCGACCGAAGCCTTCAGCAAACTGAGAGTGGTCGGCGGGATATACGTGGACATCGACAAACGAACCATGTCCTCATAGCCTCGCTTGGCCTCTGGCCATTCCTGATTGTCCGAAGCGCGGTAGGTCTTGATGAACCTTCCATCCACAGTGGGTGCCTGAGATAGGAGCGTAGATATGAGGGCGAACGGCGCTCGCGCCTGCGTGTCTCCCCGGAGCATTTCCCCGAGATAGATCAGTCGCAGGATCTTGCCGACGTCAAAATCGGGATAAAGTTCCTTTAGATTCCTGGCTTCCGCCTCCGCCTCATCCAATCTCTCGGTGTTTAAATCCACAATCACCATTGCCTCGTTAACGGCGAAAGACACCGGATCCAGCCGCTGTGCCAACTTGGCCTGGCTGCGTGCCTGGTCGGAACGCTTCAAAATCAGCAAGTGCATCGCATAGCCGCGGTGGCTGTCGGCGTCCATCGGATCCAGCCGTATCGCTTCCAGGTATTCGCTCTCGGCGCCCAGCCAATCCCACTCGTAGTAGGTCTTGATGGTGGCCAATGCCAGGTGTGGTTGCCCGAGAGATGCATCGCGCTCGATGGCGCGATGAGCGGCGTCGGTCGCTCGAAGGGCGTAGATGGCGGGCGGGACCAGGCCGCGGGCGACCATCGATGCGAACGTTTCCGCCAGGCCGCTCCAGGCTCGGGCGTCCGTCGAATCCTCGCGGATGGCCTGCTCGAAACAAGCTACGGCCTGCTGGAGCGAAGTTGGCGTTCGAAGCTGGAGGAAATGGCGCCCCTTGCGTACCAGGACGCTCTCCACTTTGGCCGGCGCCGCGCGTTGGAATTGATTCCGGACTAATCCTGCCCAGGCCACTGCCACGAGAGCCACGGCAATAGCCGCAATGGCAAGAATCATCCACCTGGGCCGGCGTCCGGTTGGGAGAACGACGCCCGCCGAGTCGTCGGTTGGAACAGCCCGTTCTTCTACGACAAACCGCGGGCGATAGCTGCCCTTCTGGATTTCAATACGAATCGGCGACGGCGCGTCTCGGTTTGCGTAGTGCTCCAGCAGACTCAGGCGAAGCCGTCGGATTTCACTCCTGACATTCGCCTGGCGTTTTGAATCGTAGTCCGCGTCCCCGCAAACCTCGGCCGCAATGACGGATTCCTTGAGTTGGTGTCCGCGGCCGTCGAGCGTTTGCTCCACCAGAAATTTCAACAATTCAGCCTGCCGGGGTGACAACGCCAGGGCGGAACTCGACAAAACCCGAGCTAGCTCCGCGCGTACCGCATCCGATGGGGCTTCGGACTGCACATGGTCTCCGGTCCTCCAATATTAGATTAAATCGCGCAATTAGTGCAACGTACAGAAATGTAACCAAGGCGTGCGCACGCCATTCGCACGCCTTATCTATTGCCCTTTTCCAGGGGCAGGACCAGACTGAACGTGGAGGAAAGACATGTTATATCAAAGCCCGGAGGCCAAAACGGAAATCCCATTTGAATTCTGGGTTCCAAAAACGGAGACGAACAAGGTGGCTTATGAATAAATTTGCAATTGTGCTTCTGCTGAGCGCTGTTTCTTGCAGCGCCGAACCTCTCGTCGGGCCTCTCAGTGTAAGCAACATTCTCGATTGGGACCTGACGGTGAGTGACCCCGCCGCGGCGATCACCTCGTCTGTCATCCTAGGGCCGTTGAGCGGGAACAATTCCCAAGTCGGGCTTGCCGGCTCCGATTTGACGGAAACGTCGAGCCAGCTATTTTTCAATTTTAGCGGCACCGACAATGGCTGGCTTTTGTTTCAAGCCGCGACCCTGTTTGACGGTAGTGATTTTTGGTGCTCTGCGAACTCGCCCTACAATTCGAGCGTGATCCAATCGTGTTCAAACAACCCTGGTATCGGAGAATCCCTCTCCACCCACCTTGCACTTACCGTGGACGGCCCGATACTCTCCGGGGATCTCGTGATCGCGAGCGGAGGAACCGCCTCGGGAGCCGACATTATATACAACGTTAATCAGTCCTGGACCATTGGCCCCAATACCTATAGCGTGACCGGCACGGTCACAACCGGACCAGTAGCCGCAGCCGTGCCCGAGCCGTCCACCGTTGGTTGGCTGGGCCTCAGCATGACCGTCATGGGGCTCTGGAAATTCCGCGCTTCGCGCTCGTCTTGATCCTAAGCTCCGTGCTGATCCTGCATTAATGCTCCCGTCTCGCTCGGCGGGACCTCCGTGACCATTGGCGGCGATGACGCCTTCGTCGCGTACGTTAGTCCCGCTCAGGTGAATGTCCATTGAAGTGGAAGAGGCCGGAGTTATACCTGTCATCAGCGTCCTGGAAGAGATTTCCAAGGCGGGAATAAATTCGGTTTAAGATCCTGACGGTTTCCGACTTCCTGAATGTCGGGCGGGTGCTGTAGCCTAAGTGCCGATGCGCGCCAAATTCGTGGAGCCGATGCTTCTGTGCGGATCGAGAAGCTGCCGGAGGGCCCGGAATGGAGCGTGGAGCCTAAGCTGGATGGTGATCGCGCGCTGGCGATAAAGAATTATATGAATATTTGGCGACTCGTTCCCGCCGCGATTTTGCTCTGTGCCGCGAATGCAGTGCTGGCTGACACAATTACCATCCTCAACCCCAGCTTCGAGGCAAACGTCCTGAGTTGCTCGGCCGGGCCGGGCTGCAATACAGACAACACGCTTGCCGACTGGACCGGATCCACAACCGATCCGGTTGGCTTCGTTAGCGACATCTTAGCCAGCGGCGTTTTCGGTGCTTTCAAGCCCGGAACCGGACAGTATCCGGCTGGTGTTCCCGACGGTGTCAACGTCGCGTATCTCGTTACGGCTGACTATAGCGTATCGATCTCTCAAGTCCTCAGCGCCACACTGAAGGCCAACGATAACTACACACTGCGAGTTCGTCGGTATGCGGGACGACACCAACATTCTCTCCCCCGGGCTCGGGTGCTTCGGCGGCTACTACGCCAGTTTGGAAGCAGGTGGGACCGTCCTGAACTCTCTCGACTCCGAGGCCAATTGTCCTGCTCCTGGCACCTTCCGACCATTCTTTCGCTCCCTGATACGTCGGTCACGGGTTCCCCAGTTCCAGAGCCGGCGACCGTCGGCATAATGACTGCTGCGTTCGTGGCCATTTGCGTTGTTAGTCGCCGCCGTCGAATCGCCGCCGATCGAGGTTAGAACCTCGCAGAATCCACGGCTGCTCCTCCAGAAATTAAAAGAATGATGGATACTTAGCTCCATTTACGCGGTCTGGGATGAGGCAAGATTCCAGGGATCTGATGGAGGTGAGTAGTGAGAACACTGTCGGCTGGAGCACTGATCGCTGCACTTTGTTTCTGTCTTGCACCCAGGCTAAACGCGCAACCTGGGCAAATCTATTCCTACAATATCAACACTGTTTCCGGAGGCGTGGTGCCTGGTGGAATGGCAACTCTATTTGGTTCGAATCTAACGTCGGCGACCGGCATCAATCTGGCTTCGGGATTGCCGCTAGGAACAGAGTTCCTCAAGGTCGAAGTGAAATTCAACAACAAAACCAGCGCACCCATATTCGCGGTTGACAACGTGAACGGCCAGGAGCAGATTAATTTTCAAGTTCCTTGGGAATTGGCCGGCCAGACCAGCGCCCTTCTGCAGGTGGTGAACAACGGCGCGGCAAGCCTCGCGGTCAAGGTTCCGGTGCTGGCCGCACAACCGGGCGTGATCGCCTATAGTTCCGGCGGTAACATGTTCGGTGTTGTACTCCACTCGAATTTGCAGTTGGCGGATAGCGGCCATCCGGCCGCAGGTGGCGAGACAGTGTTGATTTATTGCTCTAACCTCGGCGCGGTTTCCCCGGCCGTTGCAGATGGCGTGGCAGGAACCGGAAAGCAAATGACCGTGGCGCAGCCCACGGCAATGATCGGCGGGGCTGCGGCCCCGGTCAGCTTTAGCGGCCTGGCGCCCGGGTTCATCGGCTTGTACCAGGTGAACGTTCAGGTTCCCACCGGACTGACTTCGGGCAATCAGCCTCTCGTGCTGACGATTAGTGGCGCTTCCAGCAAGACGGTGCTCCTGCCGGTGAAGTAGATCGGATCAGGTTTCTTTTAGCCGCGGCTCGGAAAGAAACGGTCGGGTAACAGGACGTAGGTCAGCACTGCGGATAGCGGATGCATGAGACCAGCCAACAAAAACACGGGCGCGTAAGTGAAATGTGTCACGATGTAGCCGGTGCCAAGACTGGCCAGCATTCCACCTACCGCGCCACCCGAGCCTGAGAATCCGGTGACCGTTCCGATCTCGTGGGGACGGAAAAGATCGGTGGGAATGGTCTGCAGATTCGCTACCCACAGCGCGTGCCCGAACGTGATGAAACACGTCGCGGCGATGGCCAGCGCCGCGGTAGGCACCAGTGGCGCGAGAATCGCAATTGGCATTACGGCGGCTCCCAGAGCCATCACGAATTTGCGCGCTCGCGGAAGCGGCCAGCCTGCCTGCATCAAACGGCCCGAGAGCCATCCGCCCAAAACGTAGCCCACGCCTCCGAACGCGAAGGGAACCCAGGAATATTTGCCCACCTGTGCGAGATTGAATCCGCGCTCCTTGCGCAGATACTCCGGCAGCCAGAATATGACGAAGTAGATTACCGGATCTGTGAAGAAGCGCGTAAGGATGAGAGTCCAGCAGCCTCGCGCAGCTAACAAGGTCCGCCAATGAACGCGCTCGGCTGAGGCCGGACGAGCTTCTTCGGGCGGCGGCAACAGCGCCTTGAGCTTCGCATATTCGTCCGCGCGCAACCAGCGATTCAAGTGCGGCGGCTGGTAGAGAATCAGCCACAGCCCGAGCCACCCGATGCCAACCAGTCCGGTGAAAACGAACGCATACCGCCATCCGTAATGCAGCGTGATGATCGCGACAGTATAAGGCGCAAGCGCGGAGCCGAGCGACGATCCGGCATTGAATATACCCATCGCGAGCGCACGCTGCGAGGCCGGAAACCACTCGGAGATCGCTTTCGCCGCTGCCGGCCATGCACCCGGCTCGCTCAGGCCGAGCAGAAACCGGCAAGTCCCCAGGCTCCATTTGCCGATCGCGAAACCATGCAGCAACTGCGCGATCGACCAGCCGGAAATGAAAACCGCGAAGCCGCGCCGAGTGCCCAGCCGGTCGATAATGTAACCCGAACCCGCGTACATGATGGCGTACGCGAGGAAGAACAGCGTCAGGATGTGCGAGTAGTCCTGTTCGTTGAGCGAGAATTCGCGGCGGATATCCACCGAGACCACTCCGATGGCCTGGCGATCCAGATAATTGATCAAAGTGGAGAGGCACAGCAGGAAGGCGATCGACCAGCGAAGCTTCGGAATTTTCATATGGTCGTAGCGCACGCACTCGTGCGTGCCGCGTTCACACTCGTGTGAACGCATGGATCTTTACCGTACACTTGTGTTCGCAAGAGTGCGAACACGGCACGCACGAGTGCGTGCGCCACGGCATCATCGGACATTCAGGTACGAGTGTACCTGCGAATGCCCACTGCGTGTCCGGTTGCCGGATCCACCGTGACGATTGTGGAATGCAACTCCCCTCCGGTCTTGGCACTATCCAGCCGGACTGGCATGGCCGTGAGAAATCTCCGCAGCGCGAGGTTCTTATCCGAGCCGATTATGGAATCGTACGGCCCGGTCATCCCGACGTCTGTCTGATAGGCTGTGCCGCCCGAGAGAATCCGTTCATCGGCGGTAGGGACGTGAGTGTGCGTGCCCAGCACCGCCGAAACGCGTCCGTTCAAGTGCCAACCCATGGCCATTTTCTCGCTCGTCAGCTCCGCATGAAAATCCACCAGCCGGACCTTCACGTTGGGATCGAGCGATTCGATAATCTTGTCAGCCTTTCGGAATGGGCAATCGGTACCCGGCATGTGAACCCGGCCTTGTAAATCGATTACAGCCACCTCCACGCCGTTACGAGCTTTTCGCACAATCACTCCTTCACCCGGCAGCTCCGGCGAATAATTCGCGGGACGCAGCAGCCGGGGCTGGCGAGGGAGATAATCGAAAATTTCCTTCTTATCCCAAACGTGGTTGCCGGTAGTGAGTACATCCACGCCCATGGAGAAAAGCTCTTCGGCGATAAGCGGAGTGATGCCGAACCCGCCCGCGGAATTCTCGGCATTCGCGACGGCCAACTGGATCTTCTCCGAGGAGATGATCTCCTGCAGGTGCCGCGCTACCAGGCCGCGACCGGTGGATGCAAAAATATCGCCGATAAAAAGAATGTTCATGAATAGCTGAGAGGGGAGTAAAAAAGGAGCGTCGCACGCCAGTGATGCCAACTCCCGTCGTTGACCCCAGAATTCAAGGGCGGAGCCCCCCGAGCGTCTTTAGGCTTCTCCATGGCAGTTTTTAAGGACCACCGGAGCTTGCACACCAACGCGTAAACCGAGTCGGACCCCTGGACAATTGACTGTCGGATCAATTATAAGAAGCCAGCACCTGACCGACGGAAACGCCCCTCGATCAAGAATACCAGAATCGGGAGCCAGGAGCCAGAATTCAGAATTAAGAAGAAACAGCGGCGTCAGGCTACAATTGGAGAGGAGGCGTCTGGGTTGGAATACAGTTACACAGTTCTCTTCGAGCCCGCTGAGGAAGGCGGCTATGTTGCGTTTTGTCCGGCCCTTCCCGGTTTGGTTACTGAAGGCGACACCTACGAAGAGGTTCGCACGCGCGTCAAGGAGGCTATTGAAGGGTACCTCGAAAGCCTCCAAAAAGACGGGCTGCCCATCCCTGCCGACAAGAAACTCACCCTGGACCCGGTGAAGGAAGAAATTAGAATCGCAATTCCCGAACCAGCGTGAGCCAGCAGTTGCCTGCTGTGAAGACCGCCAAAGTCTTGCGGGCACTCGAAAGAGCTGGCTTTTTCATCCACCACACAAAAGGGTCGCACTACTACCTGAAGCATCCGGGTAAGCCGGGAATACGGGTCACCGTCCCCTATCACAGCGGTGACCTAAAACGCCGGACACTTATGTCCATCATCGAGCAGTCCGGGTTTTCGATTGAAGAATTCCTCGACCTGTTGTGAGTGCAGCCGAACGAGAAACGAGAAACGAGAAACGGACTAACGGCCTTTCAAACAATCCGCGATTTCTTTCTCGCTAACCGATCCCTCACGAATCACCTTCCAATACGGTTCCGTGATGTCCACCGTCGTGGCGCCCGAGCCGGTACAGGCGCCGCCGTCCAGCACCAGGTCCACGCGGCCGTCCATAGTTCCGAAAACCTCAATGCCGCTTCGGCATGTTGGCTGGCCGGAGATGTTGGCGCTGGTGGCGATCAGGGGTTGATCCAGCCAGTCGAGCAGGGCCTGCGCCACACGCGAGCGCGACTGCCTCATGGCCAAGCGGCCGGTGTTCCCGGTGACCTTGAGAGGCACGTTGGCCGAGGCGGGAACAATGATCGTTAGCGGACCGGGCCAGAAATGGCGCGCCAGCAGATGAAATCGCGTCGACAGTTCCTTGGCCATGCTTTCAGCCATGAAGACGCCGCTGATCAGCAGCGGCAAGGACCGATGTATCTCGCGGCCCTTGGCGGTAAACACGCGGCCCACTGCGTTCAAGTTCAGCGGGTCGGCCACCAGCATGTACAACGCCTCAGTTGGGATGGCCACCACGTCGCCGCGGCGAAGATGCATCGCGGCCCGCTCAATCGCTTCCGGAGCGGGTTGTTCGGGATCTATCTCGATGAGGTCGGTAGCCAATTGTTAGTCTCGCGGACCGATTGCTTCCGCAACTTCGATCGCCATGGAATAGCGTCCAAACGGAGCGCTGAGTTGAACCCCTTCGACCAGTTTCCGCACGCGCACCACCATTTCCTGCGCGATCGCAATACCTTCTTGCCGCGCCTTCTCGGCGCTGTCAGCGCCGCGCATCCTTTCCATCAGCGGCTCGGGAACCGGCACCCTCAGCTCATTCACCATGAATTCCGCATTTCTATAACTGGTCAGCGGCCAGATGCCGCACACCACGGGCAGCTTGAAGGGTTCAATCCGCTTGAGGAACGCTTCCAGCAAATCGAGATCGAACACGGGCTGAGTTACAATATACTCCGCGCCGGCCTGCGCTTTCCACTCCATCCGGCGAATCTCCTCTTCCAAGTTCAGCGCGCCTGGATTCGCGCCGACGCCGAGCAGCAGCGCCGTCTGGGAGCCCATGGGGTTGCCGCCGATATCCAGCCCGTGGTTGAGGTTGTTGACGATGTTGGTTAGCCCGATGGCGTCCACGTCGAAGACCGCGGTCGCATCCGGATAAGTGCCCATGCGCGGCGGATCACCGGTAATGCAGATCAGGTTCCGGATGCCCACTGTATGCGCACCCAGGAGTTCGGATTGGATGCTGAGAATATTCCGGTCGCGGCAGCAGAAATGCATCACGGCCTCGATGTGGGCCTGTTCCTGAATAAGCTGACAGGTAACCTGGGCGCTCATGCGCGCGCTGGCGCGCGGACCGTCCGGCACATTGATGCAGTCGATTCCTTTTGCGGCGCACAACTTCGAGCCTTCGATTTCCTTCGAGGCATCCACGCCGCGCGGCGGCAGTATCTCGACGAAGGCCACAAACTTTCCCGCAGCCAGCTTGGCGCCCAGTTTGGTTTTTTCCGCGACAGGGATCTTTCCGAGCGCTCTTGCCTTGACCACCGGCTCTTCCACGGTCGCCGTCAGCCCGCGCACCTGCGGCTGCAGAGAGCGGGCTTCGGAACGGATCAGCTTGATGTGCTCAGCGGTGGTGCCGCAGCATCCGCCGATGATTTTCACTCCGGCCCACAGGAAGCGCCGCGCGTACTGCGCCATGTATTCGGGCGAGCACAGATAGATCTTGCGCCCTTCCACCACCGTGGGCAATCCCGCGTTCGGCATCGCGCTCATCGGCTTCTGGGAGTAATGCATCATCTGCTCGATGGTTTCGAGGGTGGCTTTCGGGCCAACTGAACAGTTCAGCCCGATAACATCGGCCGGCCACTCGTTCAACTTGCGCGTGTAAGTCTCGGGTTCAGTGCCGTCGGGCATGTTGCCGGAATCATCGATGGTGACATGGGCGATGATCACCATCTCGCTCCCGGCCACTTCACGGGCGGCGAAAATCGCCTCGCGAATCTCGTTCAGATCGGAAAACGTTTCCAGGATCAGCAGATCGACGCCGGCCTCCACTAACGCCTCGGCCTGTTCCCGAAAAATGGCGCGTGCTTCCGCAAATGAAATGGATCCCAACGGTTCAATCCGCACACCGAGTGGTCCCATTGCCCCGGCGACAAACGCGATATCTCCGGCCGCTTCCCGCGCCAGCCGCACGCCCGCCTGATTAATGGCTTTGAGTTTCTCCGCGAAGCCGAATGAAGCCAGGCGCGTGCGGTTCGCGCCGAAGGTATTCGTTTCAATGATCTCCGCGCCGGCTTTTACGTACTCTTGATGTGTCTCTTTGATGAGCGATGGCGAGGAGAGATTTAACTCGTCGAAACAACGGTTGATAAAGATGCCCTTGGAGTAGAGCACCGTACCCATGGCGCCGTCCGCCACCATGACATGGCTTCCAAGACGCGCACGAAACTCCTTCGCTCTAGACATGCTCCGCGGGGGCGAGATCGATGTCATTTTCCGTTACTTTCGGCAACCCGGACAAGAATAAAAGCTGGACCGCCGCCCTCTCTTCACGCGATACAGGGGTCACGAACCACGCGAAAGAATCCGCTCCCACAGTAAGCGGCCGGGGCACGAATAAGGTGATACAGGTTGATTGTACCAAAGTAAGGCAAGCGCTGCGGCTCGCGCCGGGTAGCGGTGTCTTAGCGGGGAGATGAATCGTTCTTCTTGTCCGAAGTATCACGCTTGCGATTCAAGAGGCGGGAATCGTTAGCAGGTATCGGATGGGAAGGAGAACCAGGCCCTCCACGAAAATCGTCGAGAGCTTCTCTCAATTTCAGAGTCGCCACGGGAATTTTGTTTCCCCAGAGCAACAGAGCCGCGACTGTAGCAAAAAGAACCAATTCTGGTAAGCCGACCTGCTGCATCGGTCACTATTCTAGCGCGTTGCAGAAGCTACCGCTTCGCTGAGACCCCACTACCTCGCGCCGAGCCCTACTGACCACTTGGTGGCTCCGTGCCCGGCTTCGGGTACTAGAAGACATTCTAGTAGACAAGCGGCAAATCTTCTAGTAGAATGTCTTCTAGACACGATGCCGAAGAATACGCCTAACGAAAATCATATCGAGTTGCTGCAGGGCACGCTCGATATGCTGATTTTGCGGACTCTCCAGTGGGGGCCGCAGCATGGACACGGTGTCGGCCAAGCCATCCGGCAGAGTTCGGCGGATCTGCTGCTCATCGAGCGCGGATCGTTATATCCCGCGCTGCACCGGCTGGAGTCCCGGGGCCTGATCGAGTCGGAATGGAAGGCTTCGGATCTAAACCGGCGAGCGAAATATTACCGGCTCACTGAGGCCGGCAGGGAGCAACTGGTGGCTGAGCAGTCGAAGTGGAAGCTTCTAGTCAAGACCATCACGCGAGTGATGCGGCCGGCGTGAAGCCAGCGTAAGGGAGGATCAATTATGCGGTGGGACTTTTGGCGAAGAAAACGACGTAACACTGATCTCGATGACGAGATCGCCTACGATCTGGCGCTGGAGACCGAGGAGCAAATTCGCTCCGGCGTGACGCGCCAGGAAGCCGAGCAGGCCAGCCGCCGCGATTTCGGCAATGTGGGGTTACTGAAGGAAGGCATTCGCGAAACGTGGGGCTGGACATCGCTCGAACGGTTGGGCCGGGATCTTCGATTTGGATGGCGCAGCTTGCGCAAGAGCCCGCTGTTCGCCGGCATGGCCGTGCTGTCGCTGGCACTGGGTATCGGCGCAAACGCGTCCATCTTCAGCGTGATCAATGCGATTCTCTTCCGGCCTCTACCGGGCGTGGAGCGCGCCTCGGAGCTGGTCTCTCTCAACGAGTCGCTGGGCGGTAATAACCCTCTCCCTCTTATCTCGTACCCGAACTATCTCGATTTTCGCGACCGCAATTCCGTGCTGACGGGGTTGGCCGGTATCGGCTTTGTCCCGGCCAGCGTTGGTCCAAAGGGGAACTGCCAGCGGGTGTGGGCCATTACGGTGAGCGGGAACTACTTCGAGTTGCTGGGAGTCAAACCGCAGGCCGGCCGTCTGCTCCAACCTGAGGACGACAAAGTTCGCGGCGGTCATCCGGTGATGGTTCTGAGCTACACGGGTTGGCAAAAGCGCTTTGGAGGAGATCCCAATATTGTTGGCGCAAAGGCTCTAGTCAACGGCCGGGAGTTCACGGTATTGGGCGTAACTGCGAAAGGGTTCCACGGTACCGAGCTTTTCGTGGCTCCGGACGTTTTCGTCCCCATAGCCATGCAGCAGGAGTTGCAGGGCGGCAGCGGCGATCTGGACCGCCGCTCCAACCGCGGCTTTTTCGCGGTGGGGCGTTTGAAGCCAGGCGTCACCATGCTGCAGGCTGAGTCGGCTCTCAACGCGATCGGACGGCAGTTGGCGCAGGTATATCCACAGGACGACGGCGGTATGAAGGTTACGCTCACTCCTCCGGGGTTGCTGGGAGCGTTCCTGCGGAATCCCATCATCGGGTTCGTCGCTGTGATGTTCGGCGTTTCTTGTCTGGTGTTGTTGGTAGCCTGTGTGAATCTGGCCAGCATGTTGCTTGCCCGCGCCGGCGACAAGCGCAAGGAAACCGCGATCCGGCTTGCTTTGGGCGCCGGACGAAGCGTGCTGATCCGGCAACAACTGACCGAGAATCTCATGGTGGCTCTCGCGGGAGGCCTGGGCGGCGCGCTGTTGGCTCTCTGGATCACGAGCGCGCTGGCGGCCTGGCATCCTCCGGTGGATGTCCCGTTGGTTGTTAGCGCTAACGTAGATCTTCGCGTGTTCCTGTTCGCCTTGCTGGTCTCCTCCGTCACAGCGCTGTTGTTCGGTCTGCTACCGGCTTTGCAGGCCACTAAAACGGACCTGGTCCCGGCATTGAAGAACGAAGCCGTCACCGGGCGATTCCGCTACTGGCATTTGCGCGATTACATGGTGGCAGCCCAGGTTTGCCTGTCGGTGCTGTTACTTTTTTGTTCCGTGCTGGTGGTCAAGAGTTTGCAAAGGTCGCTGGACGCGCCTATCGGCTTCCAGCCCCGTGGTGTCGCTACGGTTTCCTTCGATCTGAACATGCAAGGCTATGACGAGCCGCGCGGCCGCGACTTTCAGCGGCGCATTCTGGATAAGGTCCGCCAACTGCCGGGCGTGGAGTCCGCCGCACTGGCGGATAATATCCCGCTAACTTTGACCGTCCCCTGGAGTCCAGTCTATATCGAAGGCAAACCCGTTCCCAAGCGCGCCTCCGACGTGCCCACCGCTTACTTCTTTGCCGTCGGCCCCGATTATTTCCACACCGTGCGAACGCGCTTGATTTCCGGCCGCGAGTTCGACGCCAGGGACAAGCAAGGCGGGCAGCGGGTGGCCATTGTGAATAGTGCATTCGCGGCGCAATTGCTGGATGGAGCGAAGCCGCTGGGCCGACGTTTCTCTACCAGCCCAACTGAGAAGCCGATCGAGATTGTGGGCGTTGTGGAGAATGGGAAATATTACAATCTCAACGAAAAGCCTCAAGACGCCTTCTGGACGCCGCTCGAAATCTCTTATCAGCCAAAAGCTTCCTTAGTGGTTCGCACGCAAATGACTCCTCCCGAATCTCTGGTGCCGTCACTACGCGCCGCGGTACGCGAAATCGATCCCTCCATCGCGCTGTTCTCCGCCGGGAGCATGGAGGATCAACTATCCTGGACTTTCTTCGCTCCCCGCGTAGCCGCAATCGCCCTGAGTGCGTTTGGGATTCTGGCGCTGGTGCTCTCCGCCACCGGAATTTACGGCGTGATGGCCTACGCGGTCTCGCGCCGGACGCGGGAAATCGGCATCCGCATGGCGATCGGCGCAACCCAATCCCAAGTTCTGGGCTCGGTTGCCCGTAGCGCCGCCATTTTGATCGGTACCGGACTCGTTCTCGGCTTCGCAATGGCATTGGGCGCGGGACGATTGTTGGAGCGAATTCTTTATGGCGTGAAGCCCACCGATCCCGTGACCTTCACGATTGTGTTCGCGATCATGCTGGGCGTAGGCGCGGCCGCCACGTTTATTCCCGCCCGGCGGGCAACCCGCATCGACCCCATGCAGGCTTTGCGGCAAGAATAGCTCGCAACGTTACCGAACCGCAACCGTAAGGGAGTCGGTGCCCCGTGAATTTTTTCACGGCTTCCAGGGAGGAACGAGGAACAATAATGCGGTGGGACTTCTGGCGGCGGAAAGGACGTAACACCGATCTCGATGATGAGATCGCCCACGATCTGGCGCTGGAGGCCGAGGAGCGAATTCGCTCAGGCGTCGCGCCGCAAGAAGCCGAACAGGCCAGTCGTCGCGATTTCGGCAACGTGGGGCTGCTCAAAGAAGGCATTCGCGAGACGTGGGGCTGGACATCGATCGAGCGGTTCGGCCGGGATCTTCAATATGGATGGCGCAGCTTGCGCAAGAGCCCACTATTCGCCACCATGGCCGTGCTGTCGCTGGCACTTGGCATCGGCGCAAACGCAACCATCTTCAGCGTGATCAACGCTATTTTCTTACGGCCTTTACCCGGGGTGGAGCGCCCCTCGGAGCTGTTCTCTCTAAACGGGAAGATGGGCAGCCGCGGCAGCGCCGTCCCTTTGGTCTCGTACCCGGATTACCGCGATTTTCGCGACCGCAATTCAGTGCTCACGGGGTTGGCCGGTATGGGGTTTGTCCCGGCCAGCGTTGGTCCAAAGGGTAACTGCCAGCGGATGTGGGGCGTTACGGTGACCGGGAACTACTTCCAGCTACTGGGAATCAAACCGCTGGCTGGCCGTCTGCTCCAGCCAGAGGACGACAGAGTTCGCGGTGGTCATCCGGTGATGGTTCTGACCTACACAGGTTGGCAGAAGCGCTTTGGAGGAGACCCCAATATTATTGGCGCCAAGGTTCAGGTCAACGGCCGGGAGTTCACCGTGTTGGGAATCACCGCCAAAGGGTTTTTCGGTACGGAGCTTCTCATGACTCCGGATGTTTACTTCTCCATGGCTATGCAGAAAGAGCTGCAGGCCGGCGAAGATCTTCAGGAGCGCCGATCCGCCCGCAACTTCTTCGCGGTGGGGCGTTTGAAGCCAGGCATCAGCATGGCGCAGGCTGAGTCGGCTCTTAACGGGATCGGACAAAACCTGGCGAAGGAATATCCCCAAGAGGACGGCGGTATCGAGATCAAGCTCACTCCTCCGGGGTTGGTGGGCGCGTACCTGCGGAATCCTCTCATCGGGTTCGTCGCCGTGATGTTCGGCGTGTCCTGTCTGGTGTTGTTAGTCGCCTGCGTGAACCTGGCCAGCATGTTGCTTGCCCGCGCCGGCGACAAACGTAAGGAAACCGCTATCCGGCTTGCTTTGGGCGCTGGACGAGGCGTGCTGATCCGGCAACTGCTCACCGAGAATCTCATGGTGGCTCTCGCGGGCGGGGCGGGCGGCGCACTGTTGACTATCTGGATCACCAGCGCGCTGGCGGCGTGGCATCCTCCGGTGGATGTCCCGTTGACGGTGAGCGTTCCCGTAGATATGCGCGTGTTCCTGTTCGCCCTGGTTGTGTCGGCCGTCACGGCGTTGTTATTCGGTCTGCTACCGGCATTACAGGCGACTAAGACGGACCTGGTCCCGGCATTGAAAAATGAAGCAGGAATAGGGCGATTCCGCTACTGGCATTTGCGCGATTACATGGTCGCGGCCCAGGTCTCGATGTCGGTGCTGCTGCTTTTTTGTGCGGTGCTGGTGGTCAAGAGTTTGCAACGGTCGCTCTCCGCGCCCATCGGCTTTGAAACCCCTGGTCTTGCTACGGTCTCGTTCGATCTGAACATGCAAGGCTATGACGAGCCGCGCGGCCGTGAGTTTGAGCGGCGCGTGCTGGATAAGGTCCGGCAACTGCCGGGAGTAGAGTCGGCCACACTAGTGGATAATATCCCGTTATCATCGGGCGTCACCTGGAATGCAGTCTACATCGAAGGGAAGCCCGTTCCCAAGCGCGCCTCCGACGTGCCGAACGCTTACGCCTTTACGGCCAGCCCGGATTATTTCCACACCATGCGAACGCGCCTGATTTCCGGCCGCGAGTTCGACGCCAGGGACAAGCAGGGCGCCCAGCGAGTGGCCATTGTGAATAGCGCGTTCGGGGCGCGATTGCTGGATGGAGCGAACCCGCTGGGACGTCGTTTTTCCACCAACACAACTAAGGAACCGATGGAGATTGTGGGCGTTGTGGAGACTGGGAAATATTACAATCTGAACGAACAAAACCAAGCGGCCTTCTGGACGCCGCTGGACACATGGTATAAGTCGAAGGCTGCGTTAGTGGCTCGTACGCGCGTGATTCCGCCTGAGTCTGTCGTGCCGTCAATCCGCCGCGTGGTCCGCGAAATCGATCCCTCCATCGCGCTGTTCGCAACCGGCAGCGTGGAGGATCAACTCACGTTTACCTTCTTCGCTGCTCGCACCGCCGCCATCACCCTAGGTGCGTTTGGGATCCTGGCGTTGGTGCTCTCCGCCACGGGAATTTACGGCGTTATGGCCTACGCGGTCTCGCGCCGGACCCGCGAAATCGGCATCCGTATGGCCATCGGTGCAACCCAGGCGCACGTGCTCGCCTCAGTTGCCCGCAGTGCCGGCATTTTGATCGGTACGGGCCTTGTGCTCGGCCTGGGATTGGCCTTAGGCGCCGGGCGATTGTTGGAGCGAATTCTTTATGGCGTGACTCCCACCGATCCCGTGACCTTCGCGATTGTGTTTGCGATCATGCTCGGCGTAGGCGCGGCCGCCACGTTTATTCCCGCGCGGCGCGCCACGCGTATCGATCCCATGCAGGCGTTGCGGCAAGAATAGCGCCGGCCGTTTAAGTTTCGCTCATTGCCGCCACCAGCGCGCCTCGAGCAGTGGAATGCTGAGGGTTCGGCGCCAACCGTACTTCCGCGATCGCTACCGGCAACTCCGTCTCGCGCAGTTGCTTCGCCACTACCTTGCGCCGGTCGTCAGCTAAAGCTCGCCAGGGAATCCGCCGATTTTCTGCACTATGGATGCCTTGGCGCTGCTTCATAGCGTTCTGGAACCGGGAGAGCGTCTTCTGTGGTCCGGACAGCCCAAGCGAACCGTGGGTTCGTCGCTGGTTGCGCTTGCAATCCCGGTTATGATGTTGTTCGGATTTGGAAACGTATTTAAAACACTTCTGACGAAGCAGAGAGAGCCCCTGCCGCTTTACCTTGAAATGGAACTCGTCGCCGTAGCCGGGGTCTTGGTACTTCCATTCGTCTTCTATTGGTACAGACTTCGGCAGGCTGGAATTACTACCTACGCTGTCACTAACCAGCGACTACTTATCGCAGTTGGTCCGGAGCGCGAGAAGATACGAACACTCGATATTCGGGCTTTGGCGCGGGTAAGAATCGCGCCGAGCAGGCAAGGTGGCAGAGCATTGTTCTTCAGCGTGCGCGGCAAAGAGTCTGTGTGGATATTTCTCACGAGCGGCAAAGCCGATAAATGGCGAGGACCAATCTGGCGCGTAGATGATCCGGAATTCCTCGAACGGCTCATCGAATCCACGAGAGCTGCCTCCGCCGTAACGGCCGTTTAAGTTTCGCTCATTGCCGCCACCAGCGCGCCTCGAGCCGTGGAATGCTGAGGGTTCGGCGCCAACCGGACTTCCGCGATCGCCACCGGCAACTCCGTCTCCCGCAGCTGCTTCTCGAACCGGTCGCGGAAGCCGGACACCAGAACGCTTCCGCCGGCTAGAACCAGTGGGATCGGACGATTGAGCTTAGGCATGCTCTGTACGCTGGCCAAAGTATCCCGGATGGCGGCCACCAGCGCGTGAATCATCTCGTCGTAATACTCGCCAATAGCCTGGTGAGTCTTGGAGGCGAAATGACCGTTGAAGCAGAACGACTCCTCTTTGATCGCACGGATGCGGGTAGCCGACTCACCCCGCGCGTTCGCGGCGCTGATGTCGATGAAGTCTCCCGCCTTGGGGATGCTGAAACTGAACACCGGCACCGAGAGATAACTCAGGCATACGTTGCACAATCCTCCGCCGCAACTGACGCCGATGCCTGTGTAATTAGAGCTCTCCATCTCGCCATACACCACCGCGAGCCCCTCCGGGATGCTACGCACTTCGTAGCCGAGATCGCTGAGCATCCTCATCATCTGGCTTTGGTGTGTGGCTACTGCTTCGCCGGCGCCCAACGGAGCCGCGGGAATACTGAAGCACAGCTTCTGCCCCCGGCCGTTCTTCTCGCCGGTCACCAACATAACGATCTCGCGCACCATAGTGGCGCTGGTCAGTTCATCCGGATTCAGGACGCCGCGCCGCATCGGCCTCCGGGTCTCTGTGTGGAAAAGATTGGCGAAGCGCTCCGACTCATCGCCATAGACGGTGATCTCGGAATCCTGCAGAACGTAAGGAATCCGCTCCTTCTTGAGCACGCCCTCCGTCAATTTAGAGAACGGAATCGTCGTGAATGCGTTCAGTTGTGTCCCGAACAGAATGTCGGTGTCCTGACATTGCGCCGAGACGATGCGGCTGGTGCCCAGATCGAGCCCGACCGCCCTTGACCCTTGCGGATCCGTTTCCATCATTGACTCTCTCTCCGGGAATGTCCCCTGTTCGGTACCTCGCATCGCAGCGAGGACTATCCCGGAGAGTAGTGGCAGTAAGGGAGAAACACTCTCAGACAAATAGTGACCGAAGAGTGTAAGCAGGCAATCAGTTCAGAATGCGAAAAGGATTCCATTAGCTGGAAGTATGAATTCTTTTGTGCCATTAGGCCAATTTCCCGCGCTTTGCTATTCGCATTTGTGATAATATCGTCCCACCACCTATTAAAGGGAGGGTTGACGTGTTCAAACGTATGTTACAAGCGTCTTCAGGTCTAGGCCGGACTTCGGCTTCTCCTGAAGAAACAAATACGGGCCTGTCAACGCCCATCATCAGCGAACCGCCTCGGACCGATCCAGTTCCGAAGGCCGGCAATGCGAAGCTGGCAGCCTTCGACGAAATCTATAGCAAATCGAGTTTTAAGTCCACCATCGGACCCACTGAATACAACATTCTCAAGGTGGCTGAGATGGCGACGAGCGAGCAACTGCACGGCCTATCGGCGACGGCCAAACACAGCGCGCTGATGATGGCCCTTGAGGCGGCGGGTGTCGCAGTTGAGGATATCCTGCAGGATGCCATGCAAAGGCAACGCGCCTTGGAAGCCTACGATGAGGAGCAGCAGCGTCGGCTCCAGGACTTCGAGAGCAGCAAGCTGAAGGACAACGAGCGGCTGTCGGCCGAAATGGAATCGATTGGCGCTCAGTACCGGACCAAAATTGCCGCCGCGGTGGAAGAAATCGAGCGGGAACGATCGGCGTTTCGCGACTGGCAAGAGCGCAAGCTGCGGGAGGAGCGTCGCATCGCGGAGGCGGCCTCACTGTGCGTGAACGATCCTGGCGCGGCCTCGAGCGAAGCCAGCGTCACTCGCTTGCTCGAGAAGAACGCCGCCACGCTGCGGCAATCAGCCTGATCAAGCTGTACTTTGATCCTATTGGCGCGCGGGCATTTCTCTGCCCGCGTCCAGGAGGATGTGTGCGCGCTCTCACTCAATAAATAACAAGTTCCACCGGCGACCCCGCTCCGCAGCCTAGCGCCTTCGCCGCCGATCCCTGATTGGTCGCCACCTCCAAGTAGCCGGAACTTCCCACCAGAACAAACAGCTCTCCGGATGCGCACTCGGTGAAGGTCAGCGCTAAACGCGAGACCGTTTGCAATCCCACGTTCAGCCCGAAGGCACGCGTGCTCACATTGGGGAATTCGTCGACGTGCAGATTCGTGATCAGGTTGCCGAACCGGTCCACCTTCAGGATGCTTCCGGTCCAAGTGCGCTTACCGGTTCTCGAGGGCTGCTGAAAAGTGAGCCGCAAGTGATCCTCGATCAGCTTGCCGAATTTCGCCGGCGGCACTCCCGAGGCCAGATGAGCTGCGACGGGCGCAAAAACGTCGCGGCCGTGAAATGTTCGGCTGACTGGCTTCAGAAAATACCGGTCATTAGCGATATGCCGCACTTTCGCCCGTTCGCGCGCGAAGATCATGGAAAGCACTCCGTTGTCCGGAGCGATGAAATATTGCCCGGCCATCTCTGCCAGCAGGGGACGCCGCGTGGAACCCACTCCTGGATCGACGACAACGACGTGAATAGTCTTTTTGGGGAAATAGGCATAGGCTTGCGCGATAGTGAAAGCGCCGTCGGTCACCTCGAACGCTTGCACCTCATGCGAAATGTCCACGATTTGAGCCGCAGGCGCAATCCCCAAAATCACGCCTTTCATGGTCCCGGCAAAGTGATCGGTGGTTCCGAAGTCTGTAGTTAGGGTGATGAGCGGTTTCGGCATGCGTTTCGTTTTAGTGGGCTAACCAATGTTAATTCTTTGAGCAGGAAAGTGGGGCGGACCCCCTGGTCCGCAGCCGACCCCCAGGTCGGCTCATCTGTCTACACCGAGAATTCTGCTGGCGGCGAAACACTATCCTGCTTGACGTTCTACCGCCGCCGGCTCCCACACCTCTATACGCAGGACCAACCAGTTTTCATCACCTGGCGTCTCCATGACAGCCTGCCCCCGAATCGCAGCTTCCCTCCGACACTCAGCTCGGGACAAGCATTCGCAGCCATGGACCGATTACTTGACGAAGCTCGCAGTGGCAAGGTCTATCTTCGCCAACCAGCCATCGCCGACATGGTCGCAGAAGCCATCCACTACAACGCGGACGTGTTGGGGACAGTATGAACTTTATGCGTTCGTGGTCATGCCGAACCACGTTCACTTATTGGGTACCCCGACCGTGGCACTGCCCAAAATCATGAAATCGCTCAAAGGCATTACCGCGCGACGAGCCAATGTGATGTTGGCATTGACTGGAGCGCCATTTTGGCAGGAGGAAAGCTACGATCACCTGGTGCGGGACGACGGAGAGTTCGAGAAGATCCGCAGGTACATCGAAGAGAATCCCGTCCGGGCAGGATTGGTGAGGACTTCTTGTGAGTATCGATGGTCCAGCGCGGCAGAAGCGACCTGGGCGTCGGCAGCGGACCAGGGGGTCCGCCCCACTTGTCTCTAAGCTCATCTATCAAAGTCCACAAAGCTGTAGTCCAGTAAAACAAATATTGGCCGACTTGTTAAACTTGTGGTTGAAGTGCAACGTTTCTACTTCGATCACAACGCCACCACGCCCGTATCTCCAGCGGTACTCGAAGTGCTGGTTCCAGCGCTACTTGAAGTGTATGGAAACGCGTCTAGCATCCACCAGCATGGCCAGATGGCCAAGCAAAAGCTCGAAATAGCGCGCCGCCAGGTAGCTGGACTGATCGCCTGCGATCCCAAGGATCTGGTATTTTTGAGCGGCGGCACGGAGGCCGACAATCTGGCGATTTTAGGGACGGTCCGCGCCAATTCAGCCGCGCGGAAACACGTGGTGACCACCACCATAGAGCATCCCGCGGTGCTCAATACTTGCCGCCAACTGGAGCGCGAGGGCGTGGAGGTAAGCTATGTTCGCACAGGCTCGGACGGAGTGGTGGATCCCGCGGATGTCCATCGCGCGTTGCGCCCCGAAACGATCTTGATTTCAGTGATGCACGCTAATAACGAGCTGGGCACCATTCAACCCCTCCGGGAGATCGCAACTCTGGCGCGCGAGGCCGGCATTCTCTTCCACGCCGATGGCGTACAGGCGGCGGGGAAAATTCCCGTGGATGTCAAGGCGCTGGGCGTGGATCTATATTCCATCAGCGGTCACAAGTTCCATGCGCCGAAAGGAATTGGTGCGCTCTACGTCAAGCATGGAACGCGCCTGGGGCCGATTCAATTCGGAGGACGTCACGAGCGGGAACGGCGTCCCGGTACTGAAAACGTTCCGGGCGCGGTGGCGCTTGGACAAGCGGCATTCTCGGCGATCGAAAACCTCGCTACCGAGACTGCGCGACTGGCCGCATTACGGGATCGCCTGGAAGCCGGCATTCTGGAACGACTGCCAGCCTGCGGCGTCAATGCGGGACATTCACCTCGCACGCCCAACACCACCAATATTTTCTTCGACGGCCTGGAGGGTGAGGCGATGGTTATCTCGCTCGACCTTAAGGGATTCGCGGTATCCAGCGGATCAGCGTGCTCGAGCGGCGCGGTGGAACCATCGCACGTGCTGCTCGCTATCGGATTGTCGCGGGAACGCGCGCGAGCCAGCCTGCGATTCTCGCTCGGGCAGTCCAATACAGAAGAGCAAGTGGATGCTTTAATCGACGCCGTCGCCGAATCCGCGGCTCATTTACGAAAGCTGTCGCCCACATACACCGCCAGTGTCTAACCATCCACTCCCAATTGCGAGTTCCCTCACCACCGCTGTCGCCATGTCGGGCGGCGTGGACAGCTCCGTTGTGGCGGGAATGCTGCATCGAAGCGGCCGGCGGGTTGTCGGGCTGACCATGCAGCTCTGGAACCAGCGGCGCTTGCCGGAGTTGACTCCAGAGAGCGGACCCACTGGCCGTTGTTGTTCGCTGGACGATGTATACGATGCGCGCTTCGTCGCTCAGCAATTGGGCATTCCTTATTACGTGATCAACTTCGAGGATCGCTTCGAGGAACAAGTAGTGAAGCCGTTCATCAGCGAGTATCTGGCCGGACGCACGCCCATCCCCTGCACGCTCTGCAACAACTTCATCAAGTTCGATCAGTTCCTGGAAATGGCCGCGGGCGTGGGAGCAGAACGGATCGCCACCGGCCATTACGCGCGCCTGGGTCAGGATGAAGAAACGGGCCGCTACCAATTGCTTACCAGCGTGGATCGCGGCAAGGACCAGACCTATTTCCTGTTCGGCCTGAAGCAGGACCAACTGGCGCGAACGCAATTCCCCTTGGGCGAATACACCAAGCCGCAGGTGCGCGAGCTGGCGCGCGAGCTCGGTCTGCCAGTGGCCGAAAAACCGGATAGTCAGGAGATCTGCTTCGTCCCGAATGGAGACTACGCGGCTTTCATCGACGGATATTTTCGCGAGCAAGGAATCGCGCGGGAGCAAACTGAGGGCGATATCGTAGATACTGACGGACACGTTTTAGGCGATCACGCGGGCGTGCATCACTTCACGGTGGGCCAACGCCGTGGCCTTGGCATCGCCGCGCGCGAACCTCTGTACGTGATCTCCACCGAACCCGCGTCACAGCGCGTGATCGTCGGACGCAACGACGATTTGCTGCGCGCACGGATGGCCGTGAAGGAAGTGAACTGGATCTCCATCGCGCCGATTGTCGCGCCCGTGCGCGCGCATGTCCGGATTCGCAACAAACATTTGCCCGCCCCGGCTATGATTTCTCCCACTCCCGACCCCACCCGCGTAGAGGTCCATTTTGACGAGCCGCAACGCGCAGTAACGCCCGGCCAAGGCGCCGTGTTTTACTCGGGCGACATAGTGCTGGGCGGCGGGTGGATAGAATAACGTCTATCCAATACCTGATCGCCAGTTTTGTGTTGTGGTCGCTGGCTCATTCGCCGCCGGGCTTAGCGCGGTTTTACGCCAGGCTCCTCGATCTGGCTCTACCGCGCCTGCGCCGCGTAGCCATGCGCAACCTGGAATTGGCATATCCAGAGAAAACTCCTGCGGAACGAAAGGCGATCGTCGACCAAGTCTTCCGATCCATCGCCCGGCTGCTCTACTCGTTCTCACGTTTTCCGCGGATCAATCGCGAAAACATTTCCCAATGGATCCGTTACGAAGGCCTGGAGCATTTCCTAGAGGCCAAAAAGGCCGGCCACGGCGTTCTGTTCGCCACCGCGCACCTGGGGAATTGGGAGCTCAGTGCCTTCGCGCACGGGCTGATGACAGAGCCGATGAACGTGGTCATCCGTCCGCTCGATAATCCGGCCGCCGACCGGCTGGTGGAGCAGCGGAGGCAGCTTTCCGGGAACCGGCTCATCGAAAAATGGGACGGAGCGCGAGCCATTCTTCGCGCTTTGCGGCAAAACGAAGCGGTGGGGATTCTGATGGATCAAAACACATCGCTTCAAGAAGGAGTTTTCGTGAACTTCTTCGGCACACCTGCCTGCGCCAATACCGCTTTCGCCAAGATCGCGCACCGCACGGGCGCGCGGGTGATTCCGGGCTTCGCATTGTGGCTGGAGGACGAAAAATGCTACGTGCTGCGCTTCTATCCGCCCGTCGAAATCACAGGCGATGCAGCCCAGGACACGGAGCGCTTGCACGCGCTGCTCGAACAAGTGATTCGCGAGTTTCCGGGCCAGTGGCTATGGATTCACCGCCGCTGGAAAACCCGTCCCCCCGGCGAGAAATCAATATACGAGTGATACATCAGGTAATATCCGTATCTAGCTGCTTGTATTGGTTTTATTTGCGTTCATCTGCGTTCATTTGCGGCTTATTTGCAGCTGCTGCCTTGGCTTTCTTTTCAACCGCAGCCGCCTCCGCCGGACGATGCATTCTTCGCAGCACCTCGGCGTATTCGCGCAATGCCGGAGCAGCGTCACTAACCGGTATCGCGACCATGCGCTTGTAGGCCGCCGCGGCATCCCGATCGTTCTTCAAACCCACCTCCACCAGCGCCAGGTTGCGCAAGCTGGCGGCGTCTTCTGTATCGCGGATCTCAAGCGAACGTTTGTAGAGTTGCTCCGCTTCCTGGTAGCGCTGCTCCATGGCATAAACCACGGCGAGGTTGTCCAGGCTGGTGGCAACCACGGGATGATTCGGACCCAGCAGCGTCATCCAAATTCCCAGCGAACGCTCGTACAAAAGCTGCGCGTCGCCAAAACGTTTCTGCGCGTAATAGAGCGACGCCAGACTATCGAGCGAGTTCGCCACTTCCGGGTGAACCGGTCCGGATGCGGTATCGCGAATAATGAGCGATCGCCGGAGCAGCGGCTCCGCCTGCGCGAACTTGGTCTCTTCCCGATACGTGGACGCAAGATTGTCGAGCGAAGAACACAACCTTGGATCGGCGGGCCCGTAGTTGGTCTCATTAATCTGCAGCGCGCGCGTGTACAAAGGCTCGGCTTCGAGGAATTTATGTTCCACTAGGAACAACCGCGCGAGCGCGCTGTACGCAGAGGCGACTTGGGGATCATCCGGCCCCTGGGACGCTTCGCGAATCGCGATGGCGCGAGCCAGCAACGTCTCGGCTTCGTCCAGTTTGCGAAGCAACTGATCGACGCGTGCCAGATTTTCGAGCGTTGGAACCAAGTCGATGCTTGCCCGCCCAGAAGCGGCTTCCCGCAATTCAAGCGCGTGCCGGTACAACTCCGCAGCTGGCTCGTATTTCGCCTGGCCACGGTAAACGCGAGCTAGCTCATCCAGGATTTCGAGCGAATCGGGAGCTTCGGCCAAGCGGCTTTTGAGGATCGGCTCCAAATCGCTGTAGTGAATGTCCCAGGTATTCTCGATGGTCGGCAGATCCTTGTTCAGCGGCAGCATTTTGTCCTGTGCGGGCGCTAAGGACAAACAGAAAAACGAGGTAAATACAGCGATTTGCTTCAAGCGTCCTCCTGGATTCTTGTATTTGAGTGTAACTTAGGTATTAGACACCGCATCGTTTCCTTCAGGATCATGGAAGACACAATTTCCAGGAGGCATCTGCTGGGCTCGTTTCTGTTAGCCCATCAGTTGTTACGCGCCCAAAAGGACACAACTTTCTCCACCGACGTCAATGTCGTCAACGTGTTTGCCACAGTGAGGGATAAGAAAGGACAGATTGTTCGCAATCTCACTAAGGATGATTTCACGTTGGCCGAAGACAGCCGACCGCAGACCATCCGCTATTTCTCTCAGGAATCCGGCCTTCCCCTGACGCTCGGCCTGCTAGTGGACACCAGCATGAGCCAGCGGCGGGTGTTAGGGAAGGAACGCGACGCCAGCTATCGATTCCTCGATCAGGTTCTGCGCGAGGACAAGGACCAGGCGTTCCTGATTCACTTCGATCGGGAGGTAGAGCTGCTCGAAGATCTTACTCCGTCGCGGAAGAAACTGGAGGCGGCGCTGGGGCGGCTGGAGTCACCCGAGCAGGATCGTAGGTCCGGAGGTGGCGGTGGGTACGGTGGAGGCGGGCGCGGAGGGCATGGCGGTCATCACGGAGGCGGCACGTCGTTATATGACTCGGTCCTTCTGGCATCCGACGAACTCATGAAAAAGCAGAGCGGCCGAAAAGCTGTGATTGTACTGACAGACGGCGTGGACAACGGCAGCAAAGTCACGCTATCCAGCGCCATCGAATCTGCCCAGCGCGCCGATACCTTGGTGTACTCAATTCTGTTCGCTGACTCGGACGCGTATGGACCCATGGGTCATGGCGGTTTTGGCGGAGGCCGACGCGGCGGCGGTTATCCCGGCGGCCGGCAAGGCTCTCGTACCGATGGCAAGCCGGTTCTCCAGCGGTTGGCCCGGGAGACCGGAGGAGGGTTCTTCGAAGTCTCGAAGAAAGAGCCAATCGAGAAAATCTACGATCAAATCCAAGAGGAACTCCGCAATCAATACAGCATTGGATACGCTTCCGACCATGCGGACACCGCTGGGGGTTACCACAAGATCGAGCTCACCACCAAGAAAAATGAGCTTATCGTGCAGACTCGCGACGGTTATTACGCGCGCGCCAAAACCTAGACGTGTTCTTAAGTGGGGCGGTCCCCCTGGACCGCAGCCGACGCCCTCGTCGGCTTGCCGGTTTTGAAGGAAGCTGATTCCGTTGGCGAAGAGCGGGTCCAGGGGGACCCGCGCGGACCAGGGGGTCCGCCCTACTACGATGCAGAATCCCCACTTTTGGGAAAACTAAGTGCTCAAGACTTAGCTGGATTGCGTCAGCGGAGCGGCTGCGGCGGCCTGCTCTGCCACGCTCACCGAGTGGCGCATGATGCGCTCCAGGTGCCGCGAGATCAGCAGCAAAGTTACGTAGAGCGCGCCATCTCCCGGCGTAACCATCAGCTTGGAGAGTTTTTCGTAAAGATTCTGCAGCTCAGCGCGAACGGCAGCTTCTCGAGGCCGGACCGATAGACCAAGATCGCGATCCTCCTTACGCCAACTCTCGATCGCCACGGCCAGCATTTCTCCGATCTTGGCGCCGGTCTCCGAAACCTGGGCCAGGATCTGGGACATAGGCCGGCGGGTCATCTCCAGACTAAGCGCCGCGATCTCGTTCGCATAGTCCGCAATCAACTCCAGATCGACAATCGCATCCAGGATCGATGTCACCAGGCGGGCGTCACGGGCCACAGGCGCCTGTAGAGTGATCAGGCTCAGACACTCTTCGTGGATCATTCGATTCTGATGATCGGTTTGCGTCTCCAGCTCCTGAGCCCGCTCGGACGCCTCACGATCGCACTTGCCGATTCCTCCCAGCGCTTCGGAGTAAACATGGATGGTTGTCTCACCCATCTGGATCAGGTGTTGGCGAACTAATTCCAGTTCGTCCCGGTAATGCATTCTTGTCGTCATGGCCGGCTCCTCGTTGTCGCTGATTTGTAACATTTAAGTCCGTAAGCTTTGCGCCAATTTGAATGATACGCGGCGGCGCGGCCGGATGCATAGCCCAAAAGTTTGTTTATCTGCGTTCCGCAAAGGGCACGGAGTCCATCCAAATATCCATTGGCAAGTCCGTCTTGAGGACTTGATCTACGATCCGAACAACCGTGCGAATCATGCGAACTGTGAGCTGAAGCATTTCTCTCACCTCCGCGAGGCCTGAGCGTGCCGGGTGGTTGATGGTAAACTGGCGGTCAAATCGCGAATGACCAACGCACCGTCCCAAACCCAGCATATACCCGAAAAAGCTGCTGAATCGCGTCCGCCGCATCAAGGCCAGGTGGAGGCGATTGGAAGAACCTTGAACCAGGACGCCGAATGTTCCGACGTGCTGCATAATATCTCGGCTTGCCGCGGCGCGATGGACGCCCTGATGGCCGAGGTGATCGAGGGTCATATCCGGTTTCACATCCTCGATCCAGCAAAGTCCGTAACCAATGAGCAGACCCGCGCCGCCGACGATCTAGTTACTGCCTTGCGAGCATATCTCAAGTAATTCGGGATCGCACCCAACGAGAAACGAGAAACGAGAAACGCGTTGTTGTTACTACAATGAAGATGTGAACAAGAATAGTTTTGGATCAGCATCCACTCTCGCCGTAGGGAGTAATCAATATCGCTTCTACTCGCTCGAAGCCCTGGAAAAAAAGGGCATCGCTAACATCTCCCGGATTCCCAACTCCATCAAGATTCTGATCGAGAACCTGTTGCGCATGGAAGACGGGCGCACCGTAAAGCCCTCCGATATTGAATACGCCGCCCAATGGAAGATCGGCGGCCCGGCGCAGGAAATCAACTTCCGGCCGGCGCGCGTGCTGTTGCAGGACTTCACCGGAGTTCCTTGCGTGGTGGACATCGCCGCCATGCGCGACGCCCTGCGCGACATGGGCGCCGATCCCAAGCTCGCGAATCCCTTGATTCCCGCCGACCTGGTGATCGATCATTCCGTGCAAGTGGATCAGTTCGGCACAAAAGATTCGTTCAGCATAAACGCGCTGCTCGAGTTTCAGCGCAACGGCGAGCGCTATGCCTTTTTGCGCTGGGGTCAGAAAGCGTTTCAGGATTTCCGCGTGGTGCCGCCCGATACAGGAATCTGCCACCAGGTGAATTTGGAATATCTGGCTTCGGCGGTTTTCACCGACCGGCGCCATTCGCCCGCGCTCGCCTATCCCGACACGCTGGTTGGCACCGACTCGCACACCACTATGATCAACGGACTGGGCGTGGTCGGCTGGGGCGTGGGAGGAATCGAAGCCGAGGCCTGCATGCTGGGCCAGCCCATCTCCATGCTGCTGCCCGAGGTGGTGGGATTCAAGTTGAAGGGCCGGTTGCCGTCAGGTTCCACGGCCACCGATCTGGTGCTGACCGTGACGCAAATGCTGCGCAAAAAAGGCGTCGTCGGAAAGTTCGTCGAGTTTTACGGAAATGGCGTGGCAGCATTGAGCCTGGCTGACCGCGCCACTATCGGCAACATGGCGCCCGAGTACGGCGCGACCATCGGCTTTTTCCCAATCGATCATCAAACACTCGATTATCTGCGGCTCACAAATCGCCCGCCCGAATTGGTCGCGTTGGTGGAGGCTTATTCGAAGGCCCAGGGGCTGTTCCTTTCCGAAGATTCTCCGGAGCCGGATTACTCGGACACTTTGGAATTGGATCTTTCTGAAGTCGTACCGTCGCTCGCAGGACCGAAGCGTCCGCAGGATCGCATCAACCTGCCCGACGTCAAAGCGAATTTTCTCGCGTCTCTAACCGCCGCACCGCGCACGGCCTCTATCGGCATTAACGGTTCGAAGGCCACCATTCAGGACGGCTCGGTCGTCATCGCGGCCATCACCAGTTGCACCAATACCTCAAATCCTTCCGTGATGGTGGCCGCGGGATTGCTCGCTAAGAAAGCTGTAGAGAAGGGACTGAAGACCCAGCCCTGGGTGAAGACGAGCCTGGCGCCCGGCTCCAAAGTTGTTACCGATTATCTGGACGACGCGGGCCTGACGCCGTACCTCGAAAAGTTGCAATTCCACCTGGTCGGCTACGGCTGCACCACATGCATCGGAAACAGCGGCCCGCTGCCGGATGCAGTGGCCGACGCGGTACAGAAGGAAAAACTGGTGGTGGCGGCGGTGCTCAGCGGAAATCGCAACTTCGAGGGGCGCATCAATTCGCTGGTGCGCGCGAACTACCTCGCTTCGCCGCCTCTGGTAGTGGCCTACGCATTGGCTGGCCGCGTCGACATTGATTTGCAGAACGATCCGATCGGCGCGGACCAATCCGGAAAGAATGTGTATCTCAAAGACATCTGGCCGAGCCCCGAGGAAGTGAGCGCGGTGGTGAAGCGGTCCGTCCGGAGCGAGATGTTCCACAAAGAATACTCCGAGGTTTTCGAGGGTGACCAGCGCTGGAAGACTGTTAAAGTGCCGGACGGCGATTTGTACGAATGGAACGATAGCTCCACTTACATCCGGAAGCCGCCCTATTTCGAGAACATGGCGGACCCGGCAACTTCGGTGCGCGATCTAGCTGGTCTCAACGTCCTTGCGCTTCTGGGTGATTCAGTCACCACTGACCACATCTCGCCGGCCGGTTCTATCCCAGCCGACAGCCCGGCCGGAAAATTTCTGATCGAGCGCGGCGTGAAGCCCGCGGATTTCAATTCGTACGGCGCACGACGCGGCAATCACGAAGTAATGGTGCGCGGAACGCTGGCCAACATTCGACTGCGCAACATGATGGCACCCGGCACCGAAGGCGGCTGGACCACGCATGTCGCGACCGGCGAGAAGATGTTCATCTACGATGCCTCCGTGCGCTATCAAAGCGAGGGCACTCCGCTACTCATCATTGCTGGCAAAGAGTACGGCTCCGGTTCCTCGCGCGATTGGGCCGCCAAGGGCACGCTTCTGCTGGGCGTGCGCGCGGTAATCGCCGAAAGCTTCGAGCGCATTCACCGCTCGAACTTGGTGGGGATGGGCGTGCTGCCGGTCCAATTTTTGCCAGGCGAAAATCGAGAGACGCTGGGACTGACAGGCTTTGAGCGCTACGCGATCGAAGACATCCCGCAGGCGATTGAGTCCGGATCGCGAGCGCGTGTGCGGGCGGGTGACAAGAGCTTTGAGGTTGTCGTGAGGATCGATACTCCGATGGAAGCCGAGTATTACCGAAACGGCGGGATACTTCCGTATGTTCTGCGACAGCTAGCGGCGAAGGCATGATTGGCCACGGATACACACGGATGGACACGGATAAAAAACTTCTTATCTGTGTGCATCCGTGTGTATCCGTGGCCAAAACAAATCAGTCCAGCACGCGCACGAACTCCGCGATGATCCGGTATCGTTCTTCATCCGGTTTGAGAAGCCAGGCGTCGTGTGCCGGATTCAGTGGTTCCAGGCGAATCCAGTTGTGCTGCCATTCTTCGCCTTTCGTTTTTTCGCTCTTGTAACGCTTCACCGCGTAAGCATTGGCTTCGCGATCCTCCGCCAGGACCAGCCGGCCGGCTCTGCTTCCCGCCACCCCGGCGCGAAAAACACATAGGCTGCCATTCGGAATAAGCGGTTCCATCGAATCGCCCACGATCTCCGCCACGAACATGCCGGGGTCAAGATGCTGCATGCCGGCGGGTGCCTCAACCCAACCTAGTTCCACGATCTCTTCGTTGTCCAGAAATTTTCCAGCGGCCGCACGGAGCGAATAGCGGGGCAGGTGGGTTCGGAACTCGAGCACTTTACTCTCAACATGCTTCCGGTACAGCCGGTCCACGGCGCGGTCGAAGTCTTCCACCAGGACCGTTTCGCGATCCGTGATCCGGAGCGTTCCCGACAAGCTGTCCTCGAGATAGGCAAACAGCTTCTCCGATCCGAGCTCGTCTGCTTTCCGCGAAAGATCGTCCGCCAGAAGTTCGAAAAAATCCAGCTCATCTTCCGGCACCAGTAGTTCCAGATCGCGCCGCAATCGCAGCCGCAGCGAATCAGTTTGCGGATCCTGCAACAACACTCCCAGGTTCACCAAGTCATGACCCGCGAGCTCGGCCTGCAAGATCGAGTATTTACCAAGGCGAGTTCCGAGGGCAGTAGCGGCAGACATGGTTACTTCGCTTATCGACTGAATTTGGCCACGGATGAACACGGATGCACACAGATTTCCGTTGATCCGTGTGCATCCGTGTTCATCCGTGGCTTAAGCGATTGCATTTCAAGGAGCAAAGGGATAGTACCCCTTCCTGGCCCGTACCTTGACGTTCGCCAGATTTACCCTCACCACAATATTGCGGAACGGGTGCTTCGCGTCCACCTCGTCCGGGATGTAGCGAATGATGTACTGAGTGGTTATTTCGCCCGCCACGGCTTCAATGGCGCGGTACATTCCATTGGCCAACTGCGATGTGTAGGCCCCGGTGCCGACTTTCAGGGCATAGTTGCCGTCATCGGACGGTTGCGACAGGTACCCCGAGACGTCCGAATAAACACCCTCCAGCGGGTACTCCACGCGGCCGCCTGTCTCCTCGGCCAAGCGGGTCAAGTTTTTGGCATCAAGGTTGTCGAAACCCCACGCCACTGTACTGACTCCGTAAATGGTTATCAGATTCCTCTGCGCGATCTCGAGCGCTTGGTCGAGCGTCTTCTTGCTGGCATTGTCGTGACCATCGCCGATGATGACCAGCACCCGCCGCGGCTGGATCGGCTCACCCTCAATCAGCTTCCGGCTGGTGCAGGCCATATAGATTGCATCGTACAAAGCAGAGCCGCCGCTCGGTTTCAATTTCTCCAGCTTCTGGACCATCGGCTCGGGATCGGTGGTGGTATTTACAGCCAATTCGGCGTCGTTGGCGTAGGAGATCAGATAACCGCTGAATTTCGGGTTGTCGCCGGGAATCAGGTTTTGCACCAGTTCCACGGCCGCGTCTTTGTAGTTCTTCCAATGCAGCCGGCTGGCATTGCTCATGTCGATCAGGAAGCCGACCACCACCGGCTGGTTGCGTTCGCGGGTAAAGAACTCGATCCTTTGTTCCTTGCCCTCGTCCATAATCTGAAAATCCTTTTGGTCCAGGTCCGACACGAAACGGCCCTTTTCATCGGTCACCGTTATGGGCACGATGACTTCATTGACCTGCACTTTGATAGGCGGCGGTTCCTGCGGCGGCGGGGTAGCCGGTGGTTGCGAAGCAGGAGCTTGGGACTGGGCAAAAAGCGTAACAGCGACAAAGCCGCTCAGAAGTACCCTGGTGAGCATGTGGTAGAGCCTTGTTTCGATTATAGAGTAACTGGGTGGCTGGTGACTGGTTGCTGGTGGTGACTGGTGACTAGTGACTGGTGGCTGGTAAAACCCGAAATCCCGACGCCAGCCACCAGCTACCAGCAACCAGCTACCTCTGCACCCTTCCCGACCCGCCGCTCTTAATCAACTGCTCCACTTCCTCCCGGCTGAGGCGGCTGAAATCGCCTGGAATGGAATGCTTCAGGCAGGAGGCGGCGACGGCGAATTCCAGCGCGTCGGCGTGCGTGGCTAGATTCAAAAGACCAAAGATGAGGCCGCCGGCGAAGCTGTCGCCTCCGCCCACCCGATCTACGATATGCGTGATCTCGTAATGCCGGCTCAGAATAAACTCCCGCCGATCGTGCAGACAGGCCGACCAGCCGTTGTGCGACGCGCT
>PMOK01000165.1:0-27751 GCA_003162425.1 Bryobacterales bacterium
GAGCAGGCGCTCATCTGGGGCGATCTGGTTCCTCAGTTGATTCTTTCCGCCACCATCCAGCGCTGGTGGAATGTTACGCCGGCGCAGCTACACTGGGTGGGCCTGCACATGGATTACGGCGAAACCCTGCTGGCCGAGGCCGCGTTGAATCCCCAGCGGCGGCAAGCAGTGCTGGATGCGCTCTCCAATTACGCACCGCCGGCGCGCGTCGAAAAGGTGGCCGAGCTCATTGCCGATGGGCGGGTCAAGGCAGCGCTCGAAAACGTCATGCCTTCGGAGCTGTTTGCCATTGCACGCGATCTGCCCGCGTCCGACAAGCCCGGCGATCTCCCGCTCGCCACTGAGATCCGCCGCGAAGCCGGAGAATCACCCAACGAGTTAAACTACGACGCCATCTCGCACGCCTTCGGTACTCCCAAGCCGACACTCGCTAATTCCTATTCGCCCGAGCTGCTCAATCTCCGTACTTTCCCCACGCTGATGGGATATTCCAGCAGAATTCTGGCCGAGAGCTGGGAATCGAACTTGCTTTACTACGGCGCGCTGGCCGACCAGTTGCATCTGGCTCCGGCGCAGCTCAACGTCCTGGTGCCGGCCTGGACCCGCGATACGGTGGAGCGAATCTTCGCCACGCACCTGGAAGATTGGCCGGCGTTGCTGCGGTCTCTGCGCCTGGTGGGCGACGATGTCCGCCAGAAGACGCGCAAGCAGGCAGCGGCGGGCGGCGGCGGTTTATAATCCAAGAACGGAAGTTGGGGAGGGATTCCTTGACGCTATTGAAAAAAACAATCTTGGCCGGAAGCGCGATACTCGCCTCGGGTACGCTGTGGCTCCTCGCGCAGGAGCGCCCGACCTTTCGAATCAAAGTCGACATGGTGGTGCTGAGCTTTACTGTCACCGACAGCAAAGGGCACTACATCAACGGTCTCAAACCTGCCGATTTTCGCGTCACCGAAGACAGCATCGTGCAGAAGATCAATACTTTTGGCGAAGGGAACAAGCCGCCCGTGCAAGTGATGGATGATGGGACCACGCGCCCCCTCAATCCAGCCAACGCCAATGCCGAGGCGGACTCGAAAGCGGGCGAAGTGCGCACCGATTCCTTCGTAGGCACCAACGTCTTCGTACTCTTCGATACCAGCAATTACATGTACCGCGGCTTTGTGTACGCCTCCGACGCCATCGCCGACTTCGTGCGCGGCCTGGACCGCAGTGATTCCGTCGCGGTCTACACTTTCAGCCGCAATCTGAAGCGCGATGCACCACTCACGCGCGATCGTGGCGAGGCTATCTTCGGACTTCGCAAGGCTGTCGCCGGCGATGATGCCGCGCTCTACAACGGCTTGCTGCTGGCCTTGCGTGATGCCGCGAAGGTTCCCGGCCGCAAGGTGATTATCGTTTTCTCGAACGGCCCCGATAACGCCAGCATGGTGGCGCCCGACGATGTCCGCGCCGTCGCCGAAGACGAAGGCATCCCCATTTACGTCATCTCCACCAACGACGTGAACAAGGACCCTATGTCCAGCGCCGTCTTCAAGCGTATCTCCACCCGCACCGGCGGCAAAGCGTATTTCGCCAAGACCTGGCAGCGGCAGGTGGAGGCTTTCGAATCCATCCGCGAGGATCTCGGCAACAGCTACACCATCACTTACTATCCGCAGACCAACGCCAACGAAGGTTTCCGCAAGATCAACGTCGAAATAGTTTCCGACGCCGGCAAGAAATACCGCGTCCGCGCCCGTCCCGGGTACCGCCCGCGCGGCGGCTTCAACTAAGTCGCAATCCGCGCACGAACTTTAGCATTGAAACCATGCGTTCGCAGGAGTGCGAANNTCGCCACTCCTGGCGACGCACGGTAGTAGTAAAGATTCAGAGCGGACAGCCCACTACGTCAACTCCTTCAGCTCACCCAGCATCGTCGGAATCAACTCCGACACCGTCGGATGAATATGCACTGCCCGCTGGATAACCTGATACGGCGCCTTCGCATACATGACGTCCAGTATCGAGTGAATGGCCTCGTCACCGCCGGTCCCCAAGATCGTGGCGCCTAGTATTTCACCCGTTCCGGCATCCACCACGATCTTCATGAAACCCTGCGTCTCGCCTTTTTCAACAGCGCGCCCCACTCTCGTCATCGGGCGTTTGCCGATCAGCGCGCGCCGGCCGCTTTTCCGCACCTCCGCATCCGTCATGCCGACGCGTCCAAGCGGAGGGTCGATGTACAGGCCATAAGCCAGGATGCGATCGCTCACCCGCCGTGGATCGTGGTCCAGAAGATTCGCCGCGGCAATTTCGAAATCGTTGTACGAGGTGTGAGTGAATGCGCCTTTGCCGTTGCAATCGCCCAACGCCCAAATGCCCGGGACACTGCTGCGGAGCTGATCGTCCACTTCGATGTAGCCGTGCTCGTTAACCGCAACGCCCGCCTTATCCAGACCCAAGTCGTCCGTGTTGGGCCGCCGTCCCACGGCCAGCAAGACATGTGTCCCGCTGATCTCAGAAGCGCCCTCAGCACAATCCGCGGTCGCGATAACCTCCTCGCCGTGCCGCGAGAAGCCAATGCATTTCGCATTCACTCGAATGTGAATACCCTCGCGTTCCAGAATTTCCTGGATTGCCGCCGATATGTCTTCGTCTTCGCGGTGCGCCAGCCGCGACCCCATCTCAATGATGGTGACTTCGCTCCCGAAACGGCGGAACATTTGCGCGAACTCAAGACCCACGTAGCTTCCGCCCACAATAATCAGGTGCCCGGGAAGAAAGTCGACGTCCAGCAGTGAACTATTCGTAAGGTAGGGGACTTGATCGAGTCCACGCATGCTGGGCACAACCGCGCGGGCGCCTACATTGATGAATATCCGTTCCACCGTGAGCCTCTCCGATCCTACGCTCACCTCGCGAGGCGACTCAAATCGGGCGTGGCCCTGATACACCGAGCAGTTTTCCAGCTTCCGCAGCGAGCTCTCCACTCCAACCCTGGATTGCCCCGATATCGCGTCCTTCCTGGCCTTCACTCGCTTCATGTCCACGCTGACACTGCCAGGCGTTTCGACGCCAAATTCAGCCGCGCGCCTCGCCATATGAGCAGCGTATGCGCTTGCAACCATCGTTTTTGTGGGAATACAACCGGTGTTGACGCAGGTGCCGCCGAATAACTTCCGCTCGATGATTGCCACTTTCATCCCAGCCCCCGCCAGCCTACGCGCCAACGGCGGACCGGCTTGACCGGTTCCAATGATGATCGCGTCGTAAGTGGTACTCATCAAAACCCTATGCTATCAGTTGGGCAGGCGCTGCTTCCATCGTGGCGCACGCACTCTTGCNNGTCGGCACTCCTGCCGACGCTTGATATAAAACTTCACCATCGACCCAGAAAAAGTAACATGTCTGTAATATAAAGTGGACATGGACCTCACTCAGTGGTTGCCGCCGGAAGCCGCAAAAATCCTGCTGGTTCTCTCGTTGTCATTCCTGATTGGGCTCGATCGTGAGGAGCACAAGGCCGCAGGCGACCAATATTCATTCGGTGGAGTACGCACGTTCCCCTTGATCGGCCTGATCGGCTACGCACTGGCGCTTCTGGCCGAAGGTCAATTATTGCCCGTGACATTGGGTTTTGCCGTAGTGGGCGCGTTTTTACTCGTGTCTTACCGGTACAAGCTCTCCACCTCGACCAGAGCAGGCGTTACCAGCGAAATGTCAGGATTGGCCACCTATCTGATTGGCGCCCTGGTCTACAAAGAACAATATTGGATTGCCACCACACTCAGCATTGCCGGCATCTTACTGCTTGAGCTGAAGGCTGGGCTTGAAAACCTTACCAAGCGGATTGCTCCGAACGAAATTCTCACATTTACAAAATTCCTGCTCCTCACCGTGGTGATTCTGCCTGTTCTCCCCAATCGCGACCTTGGACCGTTCCAGATCAACCCTTTCAAAACCTGGCTGGTAGTGGTTGCAGTGAGCGCCATTTCATACGGCAGTTATGTCATCGGTCTACTGACCAAGGGACAGGGCGGCATTCTTGTGGCTGCGATTCTAGGCGGCGCCTACTCATCCACAGTAACCACCATAGTGATGGCCAGGAGGGCTGTTCGCGAAAATCGTCCGCATTTATTTGCCGGCGGAACATTGATCGCTTCCGGCATGATGTACATTCGCCTGACCGTGCTGCTCGGGATTTTCAATCGCAACTTGATGGTGCTGCTGTGGCCTTCATTTGCCGTGCTCGCAGTCCTTGCGATTGCCGCCGGCTGGCTGTGGTCGCGCTTGCCCGATTCCAAGACCGGCCCCCTCCGTCCTGAATATCAAGCCAGGAATCCCCTCGAGTTCCGCGCCGCGTTCCTGTTCGGGGTCCTCTTCCTCGGCATGGTGATCATCACGCACTACGCCCTCGCATATCTGGGCAAGACCGGCCTGTATAGTCTGGCCTCAGTGATGGGAGTTGTCGACGTAGACCCATTTATCCTCGGAATGACGCAATCCACCAGCGGAGCCACACCCATCGCAGAGGGGGCCGTCGCAATCCTGATCGCGGCCGCCAGTAACAACCTCGTCAAAGGCATCTACGCCTTTGTAATCTCCGATCGTAAGACCGGTGTTCAGAGCCTGGCTCTTCTTGCAGTATTAGCCCTTCTCGGTCTGGCGCCTCTACTGAGGCTAGCGCGCTGAACACTCTAAGCATGGGAGGTGTGGGGCAGCGCCATGCGCTGCCATCCGGCGCCACAACCTTCAATTACCTTAGAACGGAATGTATCCTATGAGCATCAGCACAACCAAGATCATCAAGATTGTGCCCAGTGTGCCGCTGGGATAGTATCCCCACCCTCTGCTGTAAGGCCACGCTGGAACAGCAGCCAGCAGCAGGATGATTAACAAAATCAGAAATAACATCGCTCGCTCCTTCCCCCGCTAAACTCGTCTGCCAATATGCATCACCAAACTCACCAGGAACAACACCAGGAACAAAAAGAACAAGATCTTGGCAATTCCCGCGAATGCGATAGCCACGCCACCGAACCCCATGATGGCCGCTACCAGTGCGATCAAAAAGAACACCAACGCGTAATAAAGCACTGGCGTATTCTCCTTCCTTCCGCAGTGAGTGCATATCAGTTGCCATCCCTCGAATCGATTTCGAATCAGCTAGATGCGCCGTTCAAGTCGAGCCGGCAATGAGTATTGTATGGAGAGCGCTGGAAAACTCTACCTGCATCACCGCGAAACGGATGCGGCGCGCAACGCTTCTTGATTGACAGAGCTTTCGGCCAGCTCGGTGAGCTTTTCGTCAGCCTTCTTCTCTTCGGCCAGCGTCGCTTCCAGCAAACTTACCGCTTCGTTGACGCCCAGCGTTTTCGCAAATGCCTGCGTCGACCCGTAAGCGGCGATCTCGTAATGTTCCACCCGATTTGCAGCGGCGATCAAGCCCGTATCCCGCAACGGCGACTGCTCGGTGTTGCTCACCATGTCCTCGCCTTCTTCGATTAGGCCCTTCATAGCATCCGAAGTCTGCCCTTTCGGCTTTTTCCGAAGGGCTTGGAACACTTGCTCCAACCGCGTTACATGTCCCTTGGTCTCGCCCAGATGCGACTCGAACGCTTGCCGCAATTCCGGAGATGTCGATGCTTCCGCCGTCTTCGGCAATGCCTTGAACAAGCGCTGCCCGTCGTACGCTGATTGGCTCTCATGAAGCTAATATCCTTCCTTTCCTTATGGAAGTTCGCTTCATTGAGCTACAGTAGAAAGTGAGCCCGCGCCGGGGAGGTCTTAAGGTGTGTTTTCAGACTTACAAGCGGGTTTTGTTTCCATCGATCCTGTCGTTGGTTCAATTGGGCCTAAACGCGGACTCGTTCCGAGCTCCCGCCCTGGAGTGGGTCAAAACAGTGAGCGGATCCGGCGCAAGCTCGGTCGCGGCTGTCGCGACAGATGCCCACGGGAATCTGTATATCGCGGGCAGCACTACTTCACTGGATCTGCCGGCTGTAGCTGCAGCGCAGCCTCACCCGGAGCGTCACCCGTAGTCCGGATCAATGCGAGCTCAGGGACCTCGCAGAAGCTGTATGCGCCCGATCTGGCGAGCGCTAGTAGCATAGCTGTCGATGCAGAGCATCCTCAGACGACTTACGCAACTTCGTCCGCGGGTCTGCTGCGCAGCACCGACGGCGGCAACACCTGGAAGAGAGTCCCCGGTCTTCCTGCGGGCACAAATCTCAATTCAGTGACCGTCGATCCCACCGACAGCAACATTCTCTATGCAGCCACCAGCCCATTGGGCGCATTCAAAAGTGCGGATGCGGGCGCCACTTGGGCCGCGATCAATAACGGAATCCCAACTAGTTCGACCTACGGAGTAAGCATATACGGTTTTGCCGAGACATTGCCAAGCATCGATGTTTTTCAAATCTGGATTGATCCACGATCTCCCAATGTGCTATTCGCCGCCATCGGTCCCGCGGCTCTCGTGCGCAGCACCGATGCCGGGGCGAGTTGGGCCGCCCTCTCGTCCTTCCCAGGCAACGGCATCGTATTCGATCCGTTTACCGAGGGAACCATCTACACGGCTGGGGTTCTCCACTTTTACAAGAGCATTGACGAAGGCCTGACCTGGACAGCGTTGGCGCCGTTGCCAGATCAGTCTGATCCGATTACCATCGCCGTTGATCCATTCCACAAGAACACGTTGTATGGCAGTTCCGAGACAGGTCTTTTCCAGAGCAGCGACTCCGGCGAGAGTTGGACACTAAGAATCAAAGCCGCAACGGGACTAATCGTTTCCGATCCGAACCATGCGGTGATGTACGCGAACGCTGTAGGTCTCAGCATCATCGAGAGTACGGACGGGTTCCAGACCTATTCAATTATCAGCTCCGTAACCGCCACGGTGATGGACCTCGAAGTGGCGGGCCCGTTCGTCTTCGTCTTGAGCAGCCCTACCACCGACGTGTTCATCACCAAGCTCGATCCCAACGGCAACATCGTCTACTCCACCTACTTCGGTGGCGCATTGTCGGATACGGCGGTTGGCATCGCGGTTGGGAACGACGGAAGCGCTTACGTGACCGGTACCACAAATTCGCCCGATTTCCCCGTCACGAAAGGCGCTTTCCAAACGGGGTTACCGCCGCCTCCAGTCGACATCTCCCTTCCGGGTTCCAATTTCATCCTGAAGTTGAACCCGGACGGATCGCTCGCCTGGTCCACCTACTTCACGGCTTGGCTGCCTAACTCCCTTGAACCGAACTCTACCGTCCTGGCAATCGCCGTGGATGCCAGCGGGAATCCATACATTTCCGGCGAGACTACGGGCGGGCTGCCGGCCACGCCTGGCGTTTACGAAATGAATTTCTCAAGCGGTGTATTCTGTGGATTTATGTGTCAGCCTGGTTTCAGCGCCGCGTTCTTGACGAAGTTCAACGCGCACGGCTCGGCGCTGGAATTCTCCACTTACATCTCCCACTCACTGAAGAATCTGATTGAAAGCGCGCAGTCAATCGCACTGGCCCCCAACGGGGACGTGTATCTCGCCGATACCCTTAGTGGAACTGTCTACGTAATGAACGCCACTGGCAGTGCGCTGCTCTATCACAACACCATCCAGCCGGTGAGCATCAATTCAATCGCGCTAGACAAGAGCGGCAATGTATTCGTGACCGGAGCCACCTTCGGACCCTTCGTCACAACCCCCGGGGCATTCCAAAGGTTTCCGGGCTTCTATGGTGGAAATGACGCCTATGTTGTGAAGTTCAACTCCACGCTCTCAAACGTTCTGGCCGCGACGCTCTTCGGTGGCGAGGGAACGGACGATGGCCAGAGTGTGGCCATTGATCCTTCGGGCAACGTGATCGTCGGCGGATACAACCGGGAGAAGGCCCTCCCATTGCGTGCACCGTTCCAAGCATCTTTTGCGGCGAGCTCGGGGTTCGTGGCCGCATTCGATTCCGATTTGTCGCAACTTCTCTTTTCGACGTACTTGGGTGACACGCGCAACTTCGCCGTCCAGGGCGCGGTTCCGGACAGCAACGGAAACGTGCTCATTGCGGGCGCTAGCCAGACCGCTTCACTCTCCAATCAAAACGTCAACTCCACTGTAATCGCCAACAAAATCGCACTGCCGCCGGCGCCCGCTGTCCGTTTGGACTCCGTCCTGAACTACGCCAGCAAACGCGGCGACGCTCTCTCGCCCGGCGAAACCATCACTGCGCTGGGCTCCGGCTTTGGACCGGATGCGAAGTTGCTACTGGACGGCCAGCCGCTATCCGCGATTTCCACCTCGCCCACCAGCATCGTCGCGGCGATGCCCGCCGGCGGCAAAACCTCAGGCGCCTTCGAGGTAAGCGTTTCAAGCAACGGCGTCAGTTCAAATACGGTCAACTTGCCCGCGTCCAGCGCTTCTCCCGGAATTTACTCGGCCGACAATAGTGGTTTCGGCCAAGGCTACATCTTGAATGCCGACGGAACGCGCAACTCGCAATCGAATCCGGCAGCGCAAGGCTCGGGCGTAACCATTCTCGCTACCGGAGTCGGGCCGTTCTCTTTGGCCGGGCCATTTGCCGTCACGGACCAGACCGTAGCCGTTTTCATCGACGAACATTATGCCAACGGGATCGCCGCCGCGATTAAGCAAGTTCCGGGTTTGCCGGGTGAGGTGTATGCAATCGGAGTTTACGTGCCAGACCTGGGAAAGCTGACCAACCCCTCCAACCCGAACGTAACGATGTTTGTTGGGCCCGCCGAGAGCCAGATCGTCATACTGTGGGTGAAATAGCGATCTCCTGGAACGGCGATGAAATCTCAGCCTGTGTCGCTGCTCGCGACCTCGCCCGTCACAAAACGGATGTTAGGCCTTAAATGACAATGCCATGACCCTGCCTGATTGCGCATAGTTCTCGACAAGTCCACTTCGATCTGTTCCAGGAACAGGTCTTCCATGCTTTCAATTTTCAGGATGACGTTTCTTTTGATATTGGAATATGGGCGCCGATGCACCCGCTTGATAGACGATCGGATGGATTAACATTCGTCGGAAGAAACGGTGACAAGAGGAACGAGAATTGCAGTGCACGCGAAGACGCACGAAGAGGAAAAGCGCCCAGCACGCAGGGAAGGTAAGCATGGCGCACGCTCTCCCGACCAAGCCATCGCCATCGGCCTATCGAAGGCGCGTCGCGCCGGCGTTAAGCTCAAACCGCCGGCAAAAGGAAAAATCGCGTTGAGTGGGCAGGCGCTTTCGCCTGCCAACTTTTTTCTCACAACTTCTCATGAAACATGCCGAAGAGAAAAACGACGTTGGATAAGCACGATAATAATGCGCCGAGTCGCCACCGTCATTAAGCCTGGGAGCTTTCCCGGTTTTGAATTACTCCTCGCGGAAACGGAGTCATGCGGACAGAGGCGAGATTGTTCTCGCAATCCTCATCGCAGCCGAGTGGGACCGGCCGCTCGAACTAAATATGAATTTGCTGTCGTTAATTCTCCCGCTCCTTTCCTTGTGTGGCCACACTTTGAACGAGTGCAAACAGGGTTCCATCGAAAAGCTTCAGAGCCAAGCACGATACGATCGGACCGTCAATCTATCACCGGCTCCCCCTAGAACCGTGTTGACCGCTGCCGATCTCCGCAGCCTGGCTGTAATCTACATCAACAGGGGACAATTTGAGGATGCCCGAAAAACATTCCAGCGTGCATTGCTGCTCCTGGATCAAAACAGCCCGGCGAATGGCATCGAGTCGGCCCGAACTTATCAGCTCTTAGGAGAAGTCTCGCAAATCGAAGGTCTGTTCCCGGAAGCTGAGGACCAGTTCAAAAAGGCGGTCTCGCTCTTCAACCAATACGCTGGGCGCCAAGATTTTCGAACCGCGAGCGCGCTGAACAGCCTGGGCTGGTTCTACAGCGTCACCGGACGTCCGAATGAAGCCGCCCTCACCATAAGCAAAGCCTGGACCATCGTTCAACAGGTATTGCCCGACGATAGCCCTGAGCTTCTCATGTTTCTCGATTCCGAGGCTTCCGTGCTTTGTCAAAGGAACCGCCTCCGAGAGGCCGAAAAGGATTGGTTGCGCGCCCTGACGATTGGCGAGAAAGCCTATGGCAACGATGTCCAGCAGTATTCGGCCATCCTCACACATCTCGGCGAATTGTACTCCGCCCTCGGCGACTACGAATCGGCCGCCGGCCTCTTGAAGCGCAGCCTTGCCGCTTGCGAACAACCTGGCAATCGAGCGTCAATTAGCCACGCGATAATTATGAGCGAGCTTGCTAACGTGTACACCAAGTCGAAGAGATACTCCCAGGCCGAGCCGCTTTTCTCCAGGTCCATTGAGATCGTGAATCGGGACCAGAATTTAGCCCCTTTGGGCAAGGCCCTCGTTCTCACCCGTGCTGGCGACTATTACATGGCGCGTCACGATTGGGTAGCTCCGGAGCAGCAATACCGTCGCGCCTTGACGCTCAGGGAGGCCGCGCTAGGTGACCACCCTCTGGTCGCTGCATCTCTTACTTCGCTATCCCAAGCCCTTCGGAAGCTGGCCCGCAAAAAAGAAGCCAAGGATGGCCTGGCGCGAGCCGATCAAACCATGGCTGTTCAGAACGAACCGCTCTACTCCGGCGAAACCGTCGACGCTCGTCAATTCAGCGCCAAGTAACATGTGTGGGGCAGCTGGAGGCCCGGTTCGAGGACACCCCCGAGTTCGCCAGAACCCATCACGGCCAGATCAAGCTGGCCCGGTCACGTGGGGCGTCTGGATGCGCAAAAAGTGATCGAAGTGGGGCGGACCCCCTGGTCCGCAGCCGACGCCCACGTCGGCCTGCTGCTGGCACTTGTTGATACTTGAGGTAGCGAAGTTTTCATGAGTGGCCGTTCCCCAACAACATAAGCCCTTTAAATGTTTGCGGCATAAGTTAGCTTTAGGCTGCCAGCCTGCCCCATCTATAATGGAAGTTCCCCTCATGGCGTCCCCAGCCTCCGCAATCCCGCTGATCGAACGCGAACGCGTGATTCGCGCCAGCTTCCTGGGCCTGATTCTGTTTTCATTGGGACATTTCTTCATCGACCTCTATTCGGCCGCGCTTGGCACCTTCCAGCCCTTGCTCGGCCCCAAGCTCGGTCTCAGCTTAACGCGCGCCGGAATCCTGGGAGGTCTGCTGGTCTTCTCGGCATCCGTCATGCAGCCGGTCTACGGCTATCTTTCGGACCGTTTCCACACGCGCCTGTTTTCCGCCCTCGCGCCCGCAGTGGCCGGTATTTTCATTTCCGCTCTAGGACTCGCACCCACTTTCGGCTGGCTAGTCGCGCTGGTTCTGCTGGGCGGCTGCGGCGTCGCTTCCTTCCACCCGCAAGCCTCCGCCAGGGCCACGCATGGATTAGCGGGAAATCGCGGACATTGGATGGCCATCTTCATCAGTGCCGGCACACTCGGGCTGGCTGCGGGGCCGATATATTTCTCGGCGTTCGTAACTTGGCTTGGACTGCAACGCACATATTGGGCTGCATTGCCGGCGATAATAATCACCATACTGCTATTGGCGCTTTTACCAGAACACGTGCGCCCAGCTCCGCATCTTCGCAAGCATTTCGACTGGCAGCCCCTTCGCGCGGTTTGGAAGCCCCTCACCGTCCTATATTTCCTGGTGTTCATCCGCTCAACCGTCCAAGTTGTTTTTGGCCAGTTTCTCCCCCTGTATCTGAATCGCGAGCGGGGCTTCGCATTCACAAACGCCGCGTACTCCCTCACCCTCTATCTAGCCGCAGGCGCAATTGGAGGATTCCTGGGAGGCCGCATGGCCGATCGCTTCGGCGGCCGGCGCGTCATCCTGATCTCGATGGCAGGCTGCCTTCCCTTCGCGGCCCTGTTCTTTCTCACCTCGGGCGTCGCTTCCATGATCGGCCTCGCACTTACCGGCCTCATCCTGTTGTTCACCATCCCCGTCAACGTTGTCATGGCACAGGAACTCGTGCCTGCCCAGGCCGGAACGGTGTCGGCCTTGATGATGGGTTTCGCGTGGGGGATGGCCGGACTCATCTTCATTCCACTTACCGGCTGGGCTGGCGATCACTTCACGTTGCATCACGCACTGGCCGCGCTTAATCTGTTTCCGGTAATAGGATTCTTCCTCGCGCTGAAGTTGCCGAAATGAAGCCCGCCGTCTGTCTTCTCAGCGGCGGCCTGGATTCAGCAACTTGCCTGGCGCTAGCGCGGCGCGATGGATTCGCCTGCTACGCCCTGACCTTCGATTACGGCCAGCGCCATCGCGCGGAACTCGATGCCGCAGCCAACCTAGCAGCCAGCCTGGGCGCGGCGAAACATCTGGTAGTACCGATCAACTTGCGGCTGTTCGGCGGCTCAGCCCTCACCGATAATCTCGAAGTCCCGAAGACCGGCGTCACCGCGGGCATTCCCATCACCTACGTTCCCGCACGAAATACTGTTTTTCTTTCCTTGGCGCTGGCCTGGGCCGAAGTCCTGTCCAGCTCCGACATCTTCATCGGCGTGAACGCCGTGGATTATTCCGGCTATCCCGATTGCCGCCCCGAATTCATTGAAGCCTTCGAACACATGGCCCAGCTCGCCACCAAAGCCGGCGTGGAAAGCCGCACGCGCATCCAAATTCATACGCCGTTGTCGCGCCTTTCGAAAGCCCAAATCATCCAGCTAGGACAAACACTCGGCCTGGACTTCCGCCTCACCCACAGTTGCTACGATCCCGATGCCAACGGACGCCCGTGCGGCCTGTGCGATTCCTGCCGGCTGCGCTTGAAAGGATTCCGCGAAGCGGCGCTCCAAGATCCACTCGACTATATTCATTCATGAAAATCGCTGAAATTTTTTATTCCATCCAAGGCGAAGGCACGCTTGCCGGCGTTCCGTCGGTATTCGTGCGCACCAGCGGCTGTAATTTACGCTGCACTTGGTGCGACACTCCCTACACTTCCTGGGAGCCGCAAGGCGAGGAACGCGACATCGAATCCATCCTTGAAGAAGTAGACCGCTACGCCGCACCTCACGTCGTGATAACCGGCGGTGAGCCGATGATCGCTCCGCAAATCGACGAGCTGACGCACCGTCTCAAGCAGCACATCACCATCGAGACCGCCGGCACCGTAGACGCCCACGTCCGATGCGACTTGATGAGCATCAGTCCCAAGCTTGCCAACTCAACGCCGCACACTCGCGAAGAAGGCCGCTGGGCCTCCCAACACGACCGCCTGCGCTATCAACCCGAAATATTAAGACGCCTGACCCAACTCTACCCCCACCAACTTAAATTCGTAATCACCGATCCCAACGACTTGACGGAAGTCCACGCCATCGTGGATTCCACCGGCGTCTCCAAGAGCCGCGTGCTCCTGATGCCGGAAGGCATCGACTCAGAAATCCTGGCCGGCCGATCCCGTTGGCTAGCCGAAATCTGCAAACGCGAAGGCTACCGCTTCAGCCCCCGCCTCCAAATCGACCTCTGGGGCAACCGCCGCGGCACGTAAGAAACAGAACCAAAACCGGGGACACTATGGGCAAGTCCGACGCGTTCCAGCCCCCTACTCCAATGGTTACTGCGCCCATCTTTCCACGAGTAATTAGGACTAAACTGAGAGTTCATGATCTTCAGGCACCTGCACATTTCTAATTGGCGACAGTTTCGGGATATCGATTTGGAGTTTCATCCCCGACTGACAGTTTTGACGGGTGCGAACGGTGCAGGGAAAACTACAGTTCTTAATCTTCTCAGCCATCACTTCGGGTGGCAGGGAACTCTTGTCAGCACCCCGCGACGGGTGAAGAGTGGGGGGACTCAATTCTCCTCAGATTATTGGACAGAGGATAACCTCAAAGACTTTGAGGCCTGGCTTGAAGAGAGGGGCTCCTCGCACAACGAGCTGCCAGAAGTTCCGTCCCAGGTGGGCCCTGCGCAGCAAATCGGCACATTGACATACTGGGACGGTAAGACCACGGGGCTAACTGTACCACCCACAGTGGGACCGTCCTTCACTATCGGAATTGTGGACCAGCAACAGCAAAGGGGCCTCCACATTCCGTCGCACAGGCCGATTTTCTCCTATCAGTCGGTCGAGAACATCCCTACAGTACCCCGGCGACGAGAACAGGCCTTTAACACCTACACCGAAATTGTCCGAAGTCGCCACTCTGGAGGTCATCACAACCGAACTCCTAACTACTACATGAAGGAAACACTTATCACGTTAGCCGCATTCGGGTATGGGAACAGTGTTATTAATCCGGATCCCGAAAGTCTGGAGACCTTTGATGGCTTTCAGGAAGTACTGCGCAAGATTCTTCCTCCTTCGCTCGGCTTCTTACGTCTAAACGTACGGCTACCGGAGGTCGTGCTCGTAACACGGTCAGGCGATTTCTCGCTGGACGCTGTATCGGGCGGCATTGCATCGATAATCGACCTGGCGTGGCAAATCTTTATGTATGATTCGTCTGACACCCCATTCGCCGTTACGATCGACGAACCAGAAAATCACCTTCATCCGGAGCTGCAGCGCACGCTCCTCACAACATTCCTTTCAGCCTTTGCCAACGTTCAATTCGTCTGTGCAACCCACAATCCGTTTATCGTTACCTCAGTCCCTGACTCCCATACCTACGCGCTCCGCTACGGCCCGGACCATAGAGTGCGCTCCGAGCTTCTGTCAGCCGCCGATCGTAGCGGCTCATCCAACGAAACCCTGCGAGACGTACTTGGCCTGCCGTCCTCATCGCCAACGTGGGTTGAGCAAAGACTTAACGAGGTAGAGTCTACGTTGTCGGACCGAGAATTAACGGAAGAGCTAATAATTGAGCTGCGACATCGGCTTCAAACGCTCGGCCTCGAGAGATTCATACCCACCGCTCTGGCCCGCCTCGCCAGGGGGCGGCTCTCGGAATGATCAAGTTGACCCGCATGGCCGTCCCCAACGTGCTCCGTACTCGGGTTGAGCAACGCGCCGCTCGTCTCCGCGAGATACTTCGTGCTGGAAACGACCCACCCCAAGCTCTGCTGGACTCGTATCGGGACCCCGAACTGAAGGCACACTTAGTCGCTGAGGCTCACGGAAAGTGCGCCTACTGCGAGTCAAAAATCACGCACGTCTACTTCGGGGACATCGAGCATATCAAACCCAAATCCAGATTCCCAGCCGAGAGCTTGGACCCAGAGAACCTTGTACTTGCGTGCGCTTTGTGTAACAACTCCAAGGGAGACTTCTGGGAGGAAGCCACACCGCTCCTGAATCCTTACAGCGACGAACCGAATCAGGAAATGCTGGCACTGGGCTATCTCATCGCTCGGCGCCCCGGTCGGAATCGGGCACGGCTCACGATTGAGCAGCTCGCGCTCAACCGCCAAGCACTTTTGGAGCGGCGAAAAGAACGAATCGAGCTACTCCAATCCCTAGCGGATCAATTCATGCTGGAGCCTCCCGGGCGCGTCAAGGACCTGCTCAGGAGCGAACTGTGCCGCCAAGCCACCGACGAAGGGGAGTATGCCATGATCGTCCGCGCCTATCTGGAGGCGGCCTGTGACTTGCGTTGCTAGCAAACCGACATTTCGTGCATGTATGATTCGGTAACTGCTTGAGGTTTCCCGAAACTTTCAACTTAATCTTGGCGAGCGACGCCAGATCCGGAGGAAGTTCCTGCTGGGTTTGGCACAGCAGCACCACGAAACAGGGCCAGCCACGACCTCATGCTAACAAGCACCATACACCCGGAAGAAAACCGCCTGAAAATAGCTCCCGGGCCACGCTTGATCTCATCACCTCGTGAGACCTGTTGTTTTCCCAGTGGAAACGTGTAATACTTCCTGTTGGAAACCCAAATAGACCACATGCGAGACAAAACCGATGTTCTGCAGGGCACCCTGGCGTTGATGGTTCTAAAAACGCTGGACGTACTCGGACCGCTTCACGGCTATGGCATCGCCCGCCGTATCGAGCAAATCAGCGGCGACCTTCTTACCGTGAATCAAGGCACCCTATATCCCGTCCTGCTGAAGCTCGAACAGGAAGGTTCCATCGCGTCCGAATGGGGCGCCTCCGAGAATAACCGCAAGGCGCGCTTTTACCGGCTGACACGCGACGGGCGCAAACAATTGCAAGCGGAGACCCGAGGTTGGGAACAGACCACGGCCATCATCGACCGATTCTTTGCCGTGAAGGCGGAGGATCTCAAATGAGAGCTCTACGGCGATTCTTCCGGCGCCTCGCCTCCTGGACCCGGTCCCGCCAAGACGAAGAGCGATTGCGAGCAGAGATCGACGAACATTTAGCTCTACAAACCGCCGAAAATGTCCGCGCCGGCTTGTCTCCGTCTGAAGCGCGCCGCCAGGCTCTACTGAAGTTCGGAACGGTGGAAGCAATCAGGGAAAGCTATCGCGACCAAAGAGGATTACCGTTAATGGAAACGCTCATCGAAGACACGCGCCATGCTCTACGCCGCATGCGCAAGGCCCCGGCCTTCACCATCACCACCATACTCACGCTAGCCCTCGGCATCGGCGCCACCACGTCCATTTTCACTTTGGTGCACGCCGTAATATTGAAGTCCCTGGCAGTGGCGAATCCCAGCGAACTGTACCGCCTGGGAAAAGAATCACGCTGCTGCTACTACGGCGGCTACAGTCAAGAGAAAGAGTTTTCTCTTGTGTCCTACGATTTGTATAAACATTTTCGGGATAACACGAACGGTTTCGCCGAATTAGCGGCCTTTTCTGCCATCGAGCCGCTGTTTGGCGCCCGGCGCGCGGGCAGCGCCGAGCCCGCCCAAAGTTATCCCGGAGAGTTCGTCTCCGGAAATTACTTCACGATGTTCGGCATTAGAGCTTATGCCGGACGCGTGCTTTCGCCCGCGGATGATCAACCTGGCGCTCCGCCAACCGTAGTGATGAGCTATCGCTTATGGCAACAAAAGTATGGATCGGATCCATCCGTCATCGGTAGTGTCTTCACTCTGGATCAAAAACCATTTACCGTGGTGGGAATCACTCCGCCTGGTTTCTTCGGTGACACTTTGAGCGACAATCCGCCCAATTTCTTTCTGCCTCTGAACACCGAACCCCTGTTTGACGGCGATCTTTACACAGTCAACAACAACTGGCTGGACTTGATCGGCCGTATCCGGCCCGGCGCGAAGCCCGCCCAGGTGGAAGCTGATATGCGCGTTGAGCTGAAGCAGTGGCTTCTCTCGCACTGGGGCGATATGAACCCGAACGAACGCGCAAAATTCCCCGAGCAGACCCTGTTCTTTGGCCCCGGAGGCGCCGGCATCACCAGTATGCGCGAAGAATACGAGCATTGGCTTCAAATCCTGATGATGGTCTCGGGATTTGTCTTGCTCATCGTCTGTGCCAATGTCGCCAATCTCATGCTCGTGCGCGGCCTGGAGCGTCGGCGCCAGATATCCGTAAGCATGGCGCTGGGCGCGCGTGCCTCACGGCTTATGCGACAACCCCTCACCGAAAGCATTCTGCTCTCGTTTTTTGGTGGAGCGGCCGGCCTCGGGATCGCATTCGCGGGCACGCGTCTCATTTTGCATTTCGCATTCCCGAAGGTTGCCGGCTTGGCGGAGTTACCCATCAGCGCGTCGCCTTCCATGCCGGTGCTGCTGTTCGCATTTGTCACTTCGCTCGTGGCCGGAGTCGCCTTCGGCATCGCTCCCGCATGGATGGCCACGCGAGTAGATCCCATCGAAGCTCTTCGCGGAGCCGGCCCCTCCACCACCCGCGCCGGCTCGCTCCCTCGGAAGACCCTGGTAGTGTTCCAGGCTGCTCTCTCGCTTGCGTTGCTATCAGCGTCAGGATTGCTCACCACCGCGCTACACCATCTCGAAAGCCAGGATTTCGGATTCGATCAGGATCGGCGCACGATAATCAAGATCGAACCGAGGCTGGCCGGTTATCAGTCCCAGCAACTCACGCCCCTTTACAGTCGCATCCACGATTCGCTATCCAACATTCCTGGCATTTCGGCAGTGTCGCTCTGCACATACTCGCCGATGGGCGCCAATATTTGGGGTGGTATGGTCCGCGTGGATGGGCAACCTGCCCCCGGACCCAATGACGACAACTTATCCTTTTGGGATCGAGTCACCGCGGGCTTCTTCGACGTCGTCGGAAATCCAATCCTCAAAGGGCGCGGCATCTTCGAACAGGACATCGAATCCTCGCGGCACGTCGCCGTCGTCAACGAAGCATTTGCACGAAAGTTCTTCGCGAATGTTGATCCCATTGGAAAGCACTTCGGCCAACACGATATCGGATCTGAGCGCGAATACGAGATTGTGGGCATTGCCAAAGACGCCCGCTTTGTGACTCTCAAGCTCGACCAGCCGATTGCTCCGTTGTTTTTTCTGCCCGAAGCGCAGCACGATCTTTCGCCGAAGGCCGAAGACCTCAATGGGGGCTCGCATTTCATGCATGACATCGTCATTGTGACCACGCCAGGAGCTAGCCTTCCCATTGCGCAGGTGCGCCAGGCCATGGCTTCGATAGATCCCAACCTGCCGATCATTGCGATTCGCACTCTGAAAGAGCAAGTGACTCTTCAGTTCGCCCAGCAGCGCCTCATCGCCCGCCTCACTTCGTTCTTTGGAATTCTTTCACTCGTCCTCGCCTCCATCGGACTGTATGGAGTCACAGCCTACAATGCCGGACGCCGTACCAATGAGATCGGCATTCGTATGGCGTTGGGAGCAAGCCGCGGAAACGTTGTCGCGCTGGTGCTCCGCGGCGCATTCGCCCTGATCGCCACTGGACTGCTGCTCGGCGTGCCCTTGTCCGCAGCGGCCGGACGCTTCCTCGGCCACCAATTGTACGGCCTGAGTCCGTACAATCCCGCCGTAATTGCGGTAGCAGTCGTGGCCTTAGGATTCTCCGCACTGGCCGCGTCGTTGATTCCAGCCCTCCGAGCCAGTTCCATTTCGCCGCTGGAAGCATTGCGCGTCGAGTAAGCCTAACTCTTCACCCTATTGGGGTCGATTAGATGGTGTATGGCCACTATTTCGAACTCCGGCGACTTAACATCGCCTCGGAAAATCGCAGCACTTGCAACTTGCGCGGCCGTGATATGCTTGGCAGCAATCCTTTGGCAGGTATACAAAGAGAAAGCGATTCACATCAGGCTCGCCGAAGACGCGAGGATGTCCCGCTCAAGCGCCGAGAAGGGAGACGCGAAAGCTCAGTTCAACCTCGGCAAAATCTACTTCCACGGCCAAGGAGTGCCGCAGGACTACGCCGAGGCTGTCCGCTGGTACCGCAAAGCCGCCGATCAGGGTTACGCAAATGCTCAATACGCTCTCGGCTTCATGTATCACAAGGGCCAAGGAGTGCCGTAGGACAATGCCGAGGCTGTTCGCTGGTACCGCAAAGCCGCCGACCAGGGATATGCGAACGCTCAATACGCTCTCGGCTTCACGTATCACAAGGGCCAAGGAGTGCCGCAGGACAATGCCGAGGCTGTTCGCTGGTACCGCAAAGCCGCCGACCAGGGATATGCGAACGCTCAATACGCTCTCGGCTTCACGTATCACAAGGGCCAAGGAGTGCCGCAGGACGACGCCGAGGCTGTTCGCTGGTACGCCAAAATCGTAGCTTCATGTTTCGCAAGCACCCAAGCAAGCCCGCTGCAGCGCTGGACATCCATCCTGGTACTCGTATTGGTCCTGCCCGTACTGGCGGTGCCTAAACGCCGCTGGGGACCTGCCACCTAGCTGCCTTCGGCTCTGCTCTCCGCAGCCTTGGCGGCAGCGCTCGCTCACGCATTGCTCCTCTCTGACACCTCCCTGGCACTGCTAGCTCGAGTACTGCCAGGGACAATATTTGGTGGCTTCGGGCGCGTTCTCTGGCTCGCGCTCCTCGCAGTCGGTTCGGCAACCTTCGCGATCACGGCAGTCGTCCAAGCAGTCCGCGGATCGAAACGGTCACGCCCTGCTCTGAACTGAACATCCCTTCCCCCTCAACAACCTCCACCACCCTCCCGCGCCCCACGCTTGACACCCGTGCTATTCCGGTCCCAAGAGGTATCAACATGCAAGCAACAACAGAAACTGATCCGGTCCTTCGATGGGCCGCCCGGCGCGCAGAAATCAACCGCGCCAACTCCGAACACTCCACCGGCCCTCGCACCGAGGCTGGCAAAAAGCGCTCCTCCCAGAACGCGCTTCGTCACGGCCTAACCTGCCGTACCGCCGTCCTGCCCACCGAAGATCAGGCCGCCTATGAACAACACTGCCTCCATTTTCGCGACGAATACCAACCCGCCAACGCCACCGAAACCCAGCTCGTCCAGGAACTAGCCGACACCTCCTGGCGCCTCAACCGCATTCCGCTCCTCGAAACCGGCCTACTCACTGAAGTCCCCAGCCCCGAATCCCTAGTCCCCCAGCTAGCCAGCCTAGGCCTCTACGGCTCCCGCCTCTCCCGCCAATTCCAAAAGACGCTCGACCAGCTCCGCACCATCCAATCCGACCGCAAGCACCAGGAACGCCGCGATCTCCGCAACGCAGCCGAGCTCCTGGAACTCCATAACCGCAGAGGGATTCCCTGGCACCCTGCCGACCATGGGTTCGTTTTTTCGAAGGAACAAGTCGAACGCCACGACGAGCTCCTGATGCGCCAAAATGAAGCCCGCCACTGCGCCTGGCCCCGCTACGAAATGCCCCCAACCCTAATGCGAAACTTCATCGAATAAGAATCAAAGTGGCGCAGGCGCTTCCGCCTGCGAACAGGAGGGGTTCCACGAATCGAATAACCGAATAACCGAACAACCGAACAACCGAACAACCGAGGAACCGAGGAACCGAAGAACTGAAGAACCGATGAACCGATCAACCGATCAACTCATACCCATGCTCTGCAATCTTCACCCACAACGTCTCCGACTCGCGCCCATGCAGCGCAAAAATCTGCTGCACCAGATCACAAACCTGCTCGCATCCCTTTTCGTAAAAAACCAGAACCGAAGGACCCGCCCCACTCAGCGCACAGCCCAACAAACCGGGCGCCCGCAGCTTCACCATCTCTTCCAGCCCCGGCACCAGCGCATAGCGATACGGTTGATGCAGCCGGTCTTCGAAGGCTGCCGGAAAAGCGCTCGTCGTTCCAGTAGCCAGCGCGGCAATCAGCAACGCGCTTCGCTGCACATTGAATATCGCATCCTGCCGCGAATACATCGCCGGAAGCACCGCACGCGCCTGGCTGGTCGGCAATTCGTAGTTCGGCACCACCACCGCGACGCCATAACTGGCCGGAAGCTCGATACGAACTGCGCGCGCCACGCCACCCGCATCAATCGCGCTCGCCACAATCGAACCCAGCACGCAAGCAGACACGTTGTCCGGATGCCCCTCAATCTGCGCCGCCTCATCCAGAATGCGATGCGGTTTCCAATGCAGTCCCAGCAACTGATCAGCGATCACAACACCCGCGGTAAGCGCGGCTGCGCTCGACCCCAACCCTTTTTCAATAGGAATGTCGTTGTCGATCTCGAGCGCGATCATGGGCAAACTCCCACCCACGTCCTGTGCCACCCGCAACGCAGTCTGCCAAATGAGATTGTCTTCGGTAGTTGGAATTTTGTTCGCATCGCGTCCACGCACCCGGATGCTCAGCCGAGGCGCCGGCTCAAACGTACACGTCAGATAGACTCCGAGAGCCAGACCCAACGCGTCGAAGCCTGGGCCGAGATTCGCGCTGGAAGCTGGTACGCGGACTCGCATCGGAAGTGTCCGGCCTACAGCTTCACTACGCTCCCCTTATGGCACGATTCATAAACCGAGAGCACCACTTCGAGCGCGCGGTATCCATCCTCGCCGGAGGAAACCGGTTTGCGGCCGCTGCGAATCGATTCTCCAAAATCCAGAAACTGCCGCTCAAACGGCGCGAGCGAAATAGCCATCGGATCGGACGACCCCGACGCGACATTGTGATCCACCGGCGCCGCCTCTCCCGAATCATTTTCGACATCCCATGTAGTGAGCTTATCGCCCGATATAACAGCCGTCCCCTTCGTTCCGTGAATCTCGATGCGCTCCGTGTACCCGGGCCAGAATGCCGTGGAGGATTGAATTACGCCCGTCGCGCCCGAAGCGTATTTCACAAGCGCCGCCACCACGTCCTCGGATTCGATCTTGTGCAATGCCCCCAGTTGCCAGTAACCAAAAAGTTCGGAAACCGGACCAGCCAACCACAACAAAATGTCCACCTGATGAATGGCCTGGTTGATCAATGCCCCTCCACCTTCCGTGGCCCAGCTTCCTTTGATCGGTCGCGAATAATAAGCCGCGGAACGAAACCATTTCACGTACGCATCAGCTTGCAAAATCCGGCCCAATCGCCCGGCATTCAATGCTCGCCGCAAAAATTGCGTGGAATCATCGAACCGATGTTGGCTCACCACGCTGAGCAGGATTCCCGCGCTGCGCGCCACATCCATCATCTTGCGCCCGGTCGCAAGGTTAGTGGACATCGGCTTCTGAACCTGCACATGCTTTTTCGCTTCGGCGCAAATCTCAATCGGTTGCAACCGAAAATCGGGGAACGTACAGACGTCCACATAATCAACGCCCGAATGCCGGCAAACCTCCTCGAAGCTCGAAACAAACTCGCATCCATATGTATCGGCAAACGCGCGTCCACTCTCGGCATTGATATCGGTGCAAACAGCCAGCTCGTATCCAATATTGGCGTAAGCCTGCGCATGCTTATGCGAAATCGCCCCAGTCCCAATCATCCCAACCCGCATAAAAAAATGTTCTTCAGTTCTTCGGTTCTTCGGTTCCTGCCCCTGCTTTCTGCCTTCTGCTTTCTGCCTTCCGCCGCCTGTCCCTTATTGTACGAGACCATTACCGCTACCACAGATGCTCACGTCCATCCCCAGATTTCGAAACGCCGCCGCCTTCGCCGCCAACGCCCGATTCGCGGCATCCACGCTCGGAGCATACGTCACCTGAACATGATTCGACTTATGCCGCCCCATCATCTGATCCCGCGTGATCCCGTAAGTCACCGCGTGCATTATGGGCCACTGCAGCGTCGTAATGCGCCATCTTCGTTCGGTTTCTTCGCGCGGCAACTCGCGAACCACCGCGCGCCCCAAATCCGCCTTCAGTTTCCCGTTGCCCACAAAGATGCGGCTCCAAACAATCTCACCAGGCTTGCTGATGCCTTTCAAAGTCCCGCCGCCCAATCGAAAATACATCGGCGGTTGCCGCTCGCTCACCGTGCCCCGATAACCATCCGTGAAATGCTGCGGTGGCGCAGCGCCACTAATCTCAAATACCCAAACGAACTCGCCGTTGTACTCCTCGCCGTATCGTATGTCGTGCAGCGTAGTCTCCGGATCGAACCCCAGCTTCGTCCATATCCGATTCGTTACCAGCGCGTCCAAACCTGCGCATTCGTCCACCTCATTAAAATGCGGCAGCGCCCGCCCCGCGTAAAGCTCCCGTCCGTCGCGCGAGAAAACCGGAGGACGGCAAACATTATTCAGCAAACCTTCCGCCAGATCGGACGCCGGCGTCAGGTCCTTGAGCCCTTGCTGATACTGAATCCCGATCGCATCGCACCCAAATTCATCGGCGATGCGAAGCGCGGCGATATACATCTTGCACTGTTCCAGAATCTGATCGTCCGTAAGATCCGTCTCGGGATTCGAGCCAGTCACAAACTTCATGCCGCTTTTATCCAGCCATTCGCGAACAGCTCGCGCTTCGGAATCCGGCGTCCGCTGCATCTCGGCGTACAATGCCGATTGACTCAACCGCTCCTTGAACACGCCCGTCGGATGCAGCAGCTCGTCCGGAATAATGGCGTTGTACATCCCCATGCAACCTTCGTCGAACACGCCCAGAATGGCCTTGTCACGCTGCAGAGTCTCCGAAACTTCGCGCGCCAGCGCTTCTTCCGCGGCCGGCAATTGAAGCGTCGCGATCGAATGCACATGGCTGGCATCATGACTAACCTGTTCACCATTAAGCCAGCGCTTCAATCCACTCAAGAAAAACTGATCGGTGAAGTCTTTGCTCCACAGCGTTTCATATCGAACGCCCGCCTTAGTGAGCGAGCCATTGAGATTGAGCATTCCCACCAAACCCGGCCATTCGCCGCTCCAATTGGCAACGGTAAGGATGGGACCCTGATGCGTAACCAGCCCATGCAGCACGTGATGACTGTATTGCCAGACCGCTTCCACTACAATCAGCGGCGCGCTCCGCGGGATGTCGCGAAAAACCTGCATGCCATATTTCTGGCTGTCAATGAATCCGTGGCCCTTGGCGGAATCGAATGGATGCCCCCGCTTCACCTCGCGTCCAGCTCCGCGAATGGCTGCGATAACAGACGCCTCTACCGACTCTTGAGCCGGCCAGCACTTCTGGTTGGCCGACAAACGCAAATCGCCGCTGGCGATTAGAAAGATGGGTTCACTCATTTCTCGCTATTGTGACATGCCTGTATGCTATCGTGATTGAGTAGACCTTCCTGTAGTAGTTCCGGGCCGGTAGCTCAGACGGTAGAGCATTTGCCTTTTAAGCAAAGGGTCGCGGGTTCGAGTCCCGCCCGGCTCACCAATTAAACTTTCGCCGATCAACAATTTAACTTCCACCCTCAACATCCCATCCGGCCCCAATAACATGAAAACGTATCAAAACCGTATCAAAACGCGCCTACATACGCTCCTCCGTATCAGAACTCACGGCAAAGCCTGATTCGCTGGCGTTGCGGTTGAGCTTAGTCAGCGCTTCGCGTTTCATCTGGAGTTTCATCTGTGAATACTTCTTGAACACCTGGGCATCGGTCTGCCGTAGAAGTTGCGTGACCCATTCGTCTGCGACCCCACCCGCACTGAGCCTCGTGGCGTAAGTCGAGCGGAGGTCGTAAAGCCGGAAATATGGAACGCTGGCTCGCTGGAGTGTAGTTCGCCAAGCCTTTTTGAATTCTGTCTGGTGTCCGGTTTTGTTTCCGTCACTCGGAAAGAGCCACGGGCCTGGGCCGACCAGATCCATTTGACTGCGGAACGCTTCGAGTGCGATGTCAGTTAGCGGGACTTCGGCCACTCCGGTTGGAGTCTTCGAATCCGTTATGAACACCACCTTATTTGCAAGGTCGACCTGCTCCTTCTTCAGCGAGGCGAGTTCCTTATACACCCGGAGCCCTGTCTCCGTGATGATCCGAATCACGTTTCGCAGATACGGCGGGGCGTACTCTTCCACCTTAAGCTGCTCCGACCACTTCATGTAGTGCGGCCGGAACAATCCTTTCACCCTCACCGGAAACTCCACCGAAGCGCATGGATTTGCGGGGCAGAGGCTCTTCTTAAGCGCCACACTAAAGATCCGGCGCAGCACCCGGAACTCCTGGTGCACCGTCGTCGGCTTGATGATTCCGAGTTCCACAACGCCGGCCTTACGATGGACACGGCGCCGCTGCCCGAGACGATTGCGCAAGTGTGCCTCGATCAATGATGCGTCGATAGCAACAAGCTTCATCGTTCCGAACATCGGCATCAAAGCTCTCAGAGCAGCCTTAATTTGCTTCTATGGACAATTTCGCCGATCGGCCCGGAGACTCTAGCTCTGGCTGTGCATGCTTTGCCGAAAGCTCACAGTCTGAGTGCGACAATCGCTTCATTTCAGGCTCTTGAAATAAGCCACGATCGCCTTCGCGTCATCGGCGTGCAGCTTGTACGCCGGCATGGGCGGATCGGCGGCATGGCCACTGGGTCCCACGCCGGTCTCCAGGAACTTCTCGATTCCCGCTTCGCCCCAGCGTGCGAACAGCCTGCCCGCCGACGTCAAATCGGGCGATGTCTTGTGCCAGCCCTTCACTTCATGCATAGGCTGGAAGTCGAGCGTTGCGCCTTTCAACCATTTGGATGTGTCCAGTTCGCCCGTTTCGGTCTTGGGCGTGTGGCACTCCTGGCACCTGCATGCCTCTTCGACCAAGTACTTTCCGCGAGCCGCGAGATCCGAATCTTGCGGGAGGCCGACAAGCGCCGTGGCACACAATAGTCCAAGCAATTTGACCATGGGTCTATGTTAACCGATGTGGTTTCGCTCGATGATGTTGTTGATCTACTGCACCGGGTGGTCGCGGCACAGGCTGCGGAACACAAAGTGCACTCAATGGACGGGGTGGCCTGCCGCCCTTTCAGCTACCGTCAACCCGGAGAGTCTAAAAAGACAGCTTCGAGTATACTGGCTGAAAACCAGGGGGCCAAAACGGAATCAAAACCAACCATGGAAAATCGGGATGAACGCACGCGGAAATGTTTCGGTTCGGCAAAGTACGCACCCTTGTGGTGGATAGCCAGCGCGCTGGTTGTAGCCCCTGGAGTGGCCTTCGCGCAGACCGACGAGATCCAAGTTTATGATGCCGCTATTGCTGAGACGGGTAAGTTCAATCTCATGCTGCACAATAACTTCACCCCCGACGGCCGGAAGACTCCGGCATTTCCCGGTGGCGTCGAGTCGGACAGAGCGCTGGTGGGTGTTGCCGAATGGGCTTACGGTGTGACCGATTGGTTCGAGCAGGGTCTCTACCTGCCTCTTTACAGCTTCTCTCAGAACGATGGCGCCACGTTGAATGGCTTCAAAGTGCGCGAGCTTTTTGTAAAGCCGCATGCGGAGGACAGCAAATTCTTTTATGGCGTGAATTTCGAATTCAGCGTTAACCAAAAACAGTGGGATCTAAGGCGCTTCACATCCGAGGTCCGGCCGATCATCGGCTGGCATTTGCATCCTGTCGACATCATCGTCAATCCGATTGTGGACACCTCTTATACTGGCGGCCTCAAGAGCCTCGACTTCGCGCCTGCGGAACGAGTTGCTTACAATTTCTCAAAGGGGTGGGCAGCGGCCGTTGAGGAGTACGCCGACTACGGGCCGCTTCGCCAAATCTATTCGGCACACCAGCAATCGCATCAAATATGGGCAGTCATGGATCACGTCAGCAAAGTAGTGAATATCGAAGCGGGCGTGGGGTTCGGCCTGACCGGTTCATCCGACAAAGTGACTCTGAAGTTGATGGTGTCGCGTGATCTCAACTAAACAATCGCCTGAATTTGACCTCGGTCAGTCACAAGCGGCGCGGAACCATTCAGCGTATGCGGCCGTCGTTATTCATTGCGTTTCGGCGCTGCACTGCCGCTGTCCGGTTTGCTTTCGCGTGTGTTGAAGCCAATGTCGACGACGGCGTTCTTATCGAATTGCACTTCACGGCCTCGGGCGACCACGGTTGAGAACACAGACCACGCTAAGCCGTAGTATCCCAACGCCGCGCCAACGGTTCGAGAGCTTTGGGCAGCTATCGTGCCTAACAATCCGAATCCCAAGCCGCCTCCTAGAGTTCGACCGCCAATGTTTTGACGTTGGCCTATGATTGCTCCGCGAGTCCCGCCGGAGCTGGGCGCACGAATGTGATCGGCATCCCCAGCGGCTTGGGCTACCAATAACGCGACTGCCGTCCCAATGAAACGAGTCTTGGATTCGGTCGCCTGAATGCCTCCCTCGTGATCTACCTTCAGCGGTCCCGTGTCTCCTTCTGCGGCGGCTAGCGTCCCTTGGGTTCGGATCTGCAGCCTCTTCTCTTCTTGTACCTGTGGTGTTTGCGATGGAGCCGAGGTTTGCGGTGGCACCAGCAACGTCGCCATTTCCGGCAATTCCAGATTCTGGAAATTAAACCGCAGACGGCCGCCACGATGGAACCAGCCTGCTTTCTTCGCGACAACAACCGAGCCGTCAACGTGCGTACCCTCGGG